>JAVEWN010000037.1:0-27891 GCA_034004515.1 Anaerolineales bacterium
GCTGACCATGTCTTTTTCTGCACAATTCCGCGAAGCGAATCGATACACTCTTTATTGGAATTATCAGCGCGATTATTATTGGCAGCTCAAATGGCGCGCGCCTGGCCTGCTGGACAAAACTTTTATCCTTTCGCCTTACACGCCCTTGTTAAGGAACGCGGATTACCAAATTGCTTACGGGGTTAATTTGGCCTATGCTCCCGGTTACGCAAACACCGCTTCAAAATATTGGTGGTTCGACGGGCCCGATACTTTGCGGGATTTTTACACACAGGAATATTCAGCCGATACTGAAGTTCAGGCCGCGATGCGTAACATCACTTTTCAATCGGATATGACCTTTGCGCTCCCGGTTTTTAGCCGGCCTTCCAGAGGCTGCTTGCAGGTGGTTTCAGATACCTATTACCAGGGCCAACCCGCTTTATCTTTCGAAGAAGAGCAGATGTTTGCGCTCGCAAATAAACGCCTTGTTTTGCAAGAGGGCCTGGCGATGCCTGAAAATGTTTTTGGGCGTGAGCCTGTCCATGGCTGGTGCTATTACTATCAAAAAGCAGAGTTGGCGCGTCAGTTTGAGGATTGGGATCAAATCGGGGCGATCTGGGAGACTATTCGTCAGCAGCAGCTTGAGCCGATTTATGGGCCAGAATATCTTCCATTTATCGATGCGCTTGCCCGCCAAAATGATTGGAAGTGGGCTGAGAAAACCACCCTTAAGGCTGGCAAAATAACCAAAGAAGCCCGGCCGCTTTTGTGCAATTTTTGGCAAAATACGTTAAGTTCTTATTCGGGCTTCGCAGCAAATGCAACTCGTTGGGAATTTGTCAAAACAGAGTTGGAGTGTGAGTAACTGGCAATGAGTCCGCTGAATAAACTTCGCCCGGCCCCTTTCATCCTTTTTTTGCTATTTGCTTTGTCCGCGTGCGCTCAACCTGGGCCGGAAACCCCTCGCGAGTTGCCGTTGCCCGCGCCGACGGTCACTCTGTGGCCCGCGCCGACGAAAGCTGCGCATTTGCAATGCGTGAACGTTGAGACCCAGCCCACGCCCGATGCTGGTCTTTCCTCGCGCTTTGCCCGCCCGGGAAAGGGACCATACGACCATGTGCGCGGTGCGGAGTTGGCCCCCGCAACCATCGTCGTTTATTCTGATTTTGCCTGCCCGACCTGCGCCGCCCTGGCCGAGATTTTAAGCCGGTTGTTGGCCGAACACCCCCAAGAGCTGCGGCTCGTCTACCGGCATTTCCCGATCCTGACGGCTTACCCGAATGCCGGAGCGGCAGTCCGCGCGGCAGAATCGGCTCACTTGCAGGGAAAATTTTGGGAGATGCACGATGTCCTGTTTCAGAATCAGGCCGAGTGGACGGAACTCTCCGAACCGGCGTTCGGGGAAGTCCTTCTCAGCCTGGCGGCCCAAATCGGACTGGAGATAGGCCAATTTGAGTCTGATTGGGCTTCATCCGTCATCCTTGAAATCCCTGAAAAAACCTTCCAGTCCGGTTTGGAAATCGGTTTGCCGGGTGCGCCGCTTTTATTGATTAACGGTCAGATTTACAGCGGGCCGCTCAACTTTAGCAGCCTCGATTTTATTGTTCGGATGATTGCCTTGGGCGAACGCCAGTTTTCGACTTGTCCTGATCTGGTGATTGAGCCGGATGGCCGTTACTTTGCCACGCTCAAGACCGAAAAGGGCGACCTGGTGCTGCGCCTGTTTGCCGATTTGGCTCCGCTGACTATCAATAGTTTTGTTTTTCTGGCCCAAAACGGCTGGTACGAGCAAATTACGTTTCACCACGTCATCCCCGGCTTTTTGGTTCAAACCGGCGACCCTTCTGGGACGGGGGCGGGCAACCCCGGCTACTTCACGATTAACGAAAATAGCGGCTTAAAGTTTGAGCGCGCCGGCCTGGTGGCGATGGCAAATTCTGGCCCGGATACGAATGGCAGCCAATTTTTTATTACGCTTGGCCCGGCTCCACAATTGGACGGGTATTATACGATTTTTGGCGAGGTGGTCAGCGGCCTGGAGCTGCTTGAGCAGCTAAGCGCGCGTGACTCAATCCTGGGCCAGTCTGCCCCGCCCGGCGATATGCTGATTGGGGTGACGATTGAAGAACGCCAGGAAAAGCGTTGACCTTCGCGCATATTGCGCGCTGCATTCAGCGATTCGCAGGACTCACTACTTTAAGAAAACCCTGGCTTTACAGCCCTGACGGTGATCGGATACTCGTGCCCTGCGTGATGCAATTCACCTGATAGGGTACGCGTGCCTGATAAGGTACGCGTGCCTGATAAGGTATAATCTTGCGCCATTCATCTAATTCAGGTTTTACGGAGAAATATGCGATCACCCCAAAGAACTTTCAAAGATTATCTGCGCCTGGCCCTGGGCGGCATCTTCATCGGCTCTGCGGATGTTGTCCCTGGTGTTTCGGGCGGGACGATGGCCTTTATTTTAGGCATCTACGATGAGTTAATCGACTCGATCCGCGCGGCTGTGCCTTTTTTGAAGCATTTGCTCAGCCTGCGCTGGCGGCAGGCTTTTGCCGTGTTTCCCTGGCGATTTTTGCTGGCAGTTGGGCTGGGAATTGCGCTCGCAATCTTGAGCCTGGCTCGTTTTCTGGATTGGGCCCTCGCAGAACATCCTGTCTATATTTTTTCCTTGTTTTTTGGCCTGATTTTGGCCTCGCTTTACGTGGTTCGGAAACGCATAAAATCCTGGAGTTTAATTAACCTTGGGGCGTTTGTGCTTGCTGCCGTGGGCGCATACGCGCTGGTCGGGCTGACGCCCGCCAATACCACCGAAGATCTATGGTTTGTCTTTTTGAGCGGCGCGCTGGCAATTTGCGCCATGATCTTGCCGGGCATTTCGGGCGCGTTTATTTTGGTTTTGCTCGGCAAGTATAAATTCATCCTGGCCGCCCTCTTGATTTTGGATATTCCGGTTATCCTGACCTTCATATTTGGCGCGCTGATTGGGATTATTGCGTTCTCGAACGTTCTGCGCTGGCTGTTGGATCATCACCACGACCTGACGGTTGCCGTCTTGCTCGGTTTCATGCTCGGTGCTTTGCGTAAAATTTGGCCCTGGAAGTTGTACGAAGAAATCAGCGAGAGCTTTATCCGTGAGACCAATATTCTGCCGGCCGGGCTAAGCCTTGAAGTTTTGGCCGCAATTGGGCTGATGGCTTTGGGAATTGGCCTGGTCTTTGCGATAGAAATTTATGCCGCCCGCCAAATATCCAGCGCGCAGCCTCACAATCTTTCTTTGGGCGAGGAATAAAAAATGGAATTTTTATCTGAACTGATTGCGCTCTTCTTGCACCTCGATACAGTCCTGGCGGATGTCATTCGCCAGTATGGCACCCTGACCTACGCCTTCCTGTTTGCGGTGATTTTCCTCGAAACCGGCCTGGTGGTCACTCCCTTTTTACCGGGCGATTCGCTCCTGTTTGCCGCGGGAGCCCTTTCAGTCACCACAGATTTGAGCCCTTTTATCTTGTTTCTCTTGCTGTCGGTTGCGGCGGTCCTGGGGGATGCCGCCAATTACACCATCGGCCACAAGATCGGAGCGCGCGCCTTTGATGGCAGCATCAAGATATTAAAGAAAGAATATCTCGATAAAACCCACGCTTTTTACGAAAAGCATGGCAACAAAACGATTGTGCTGGCCCGCTTCGTACCGATTGTGCGCACTTTTGCGCCTTTTGTGGCTGGCGTTGGCAAAATGACCTACTGGCATTTTGCGACCTACAACATCATTGGCGGCGTGGTTTGGGTGGCGCTTTTTACCTTCGCCGGATATTTCTTTGGCGAAATCCCCTTTGTGAAAGAAAATTTCGAGTTTGTCGTGATAGCCATCATCCTGGTTTCTATTTTGCCCGGCGTTTTTGAATGGTGGAAGGCGCGCCGCGCCAACAGCCCCGCTTAAGCAAAACGCGTTATCGCTTTCCTATTTTGTGACTTTGACCCGCCCAACCCGAAAAAGTTTTTAAAGCATGAGAAAAACCTTTGCCCTTATTTTGGCCTTCTGCCTGCTCCTCCCGGCTTGTGGCCCGGCCCAAATGCCGCAGCCTGGCCTGGCTGCGCAGGCGGTTATCATTCGGCTGGCAGTCATCCCCGTCATTGACACCCTGCCGATGTTTGTTGCCGAAGCCGAAGGACTGTATGCCCGCGCCGGCCTGAACGTCGTCTTTATCCCGGTCGCTTCGGCCGCGGAACGGGACCAGCTTCTGGCAGCCGGCCAGGCCGATGCAACCCTCAACGAACTGCTCGCGGTCATGTTTTTTAACCGTGAAAATGTCCAGATGCAGGTGGTGCGCTATGGACAGATGGCCTCCCCCGGCGCGGGCCATTTCTTCATCCTGGCTTCGGGCCAGAGCGGTATTAGCAGCCCGTCCGAGCTGGCAGGTGTCGAAATTGGTATTTCGCAGGCAACCATCATCGAATACGTTACCGAACGCCTGCTCGAGAGCAGCGGAATCCCTGCCAGCCAGGTCAGAACCGTTTCTGTCCCGAAAATTCCAGACCGGATGGCCCTGCTCGCTTCAGGCGAATTAAAGGCCGCCGTCATGCCGGATCCGTTGGCGGCCCTTGCCGTTCAGCAGGGCGCCATCAGTATCCTGGACGATACCCAACAACCGCTGCATGGCGCTTCCGTCATCTCCTTCCGCAAGGAATTTATCGATTCCAACCCGGCTGCGGTGCGTTCTTTTTTAGCGGCCATCGAAGAAGCTGTTTCTCTGATCAACAGCCAGCCTGAAGCCTACAGCGGCCTGCTTGCCGAAAAACAGCTTGTCCCGCCGTCCTTGCTGGGCGAATACGCCATCCCGCCTTTCCCGACAGCGGGCGTTCCCTCCCCTGGTGAGTGGGGCGACGTGGCGCGCTGGGCGACAGCCAAAGGCCTGCTCGAACAAAGACCGCTTTACGAGCAATCTGTGACAGGCATTTTTCTGCCCTGAAGCATGGCCCAATCAACCCAAAGGGTTGCAGGTATAATCGCCTGCAACCCTTATGATTTCCATTCAAAACCTTCGTTTCCAGTACGGAAACGTCCCCATTTTTGACAATTTCACCTGGCAGGCCCGCCGCGCAGAAACCTGGGCTGTGCTTGGCCCTTCCGGCTGTGGCAAAACCACCTTACTCTACCTGCTGGCCGGTTTACGCCCGCCCCAGGCCGGCAGCGTGATCATCAGCGGACAGCCGCTCACCCGTCCCCGGCCCCAAACCGGCCTGATTTTGCAGGATTTTGGATTACTGCCCTGGGCGACCGTCCGTCAAAACGCCGAACTTGGGCTGAAAATTCGCTCCTTTTACGGGGCCGACGGCGTTCACGCCCCCCTCAACCTGCCCACCGTTCAATCAGCCGCTTTCTGGCTGGAACGGCTCGGTCTGAAGCCTGTTGCCGATCAGTATCCGGCGCAACTCTCCGGCGGCCAACGCCAGCGGACAGCAATCGCCCGCACCCTGGCCCTGCAGCCCGACCTGCTCCTGATGGATGAGCCTTTTTCCGCGCTCGATGCCCCCACCCGCGAAGACCTGCAAAACCTGACTCTCGAACTATGCGCCGAGCAAAATTTGACGCTGGTCACGATCACCCACGCCATTGAAGAAGCGGCCACGCTTGGGCGCAAAATTTTGCTGCTGGGCAATCCGCCCAACCGCCAGCCGCTCATATTTGAGAACCCCGGCGCAGGCCAGCCGGGCCAGCGTAACAGCCCGGAATATCTCAGCCTGTGCAAAAGATTACGGGAAGAAATGTAGCGATTTCACGGCGCAAGCGGCGTAGGCGTCGGCCACTGGGTATCCGTCGGGCGCGGCGTGCGGGATGGAGCGCGCGTATTCGTCGGCGCGGGGGTGCTGCTCGGCTTGCGGGTCAGAGTGGGCTGGAGTGTTGCCGAAGGCCGGCGGGTCGCAGATGGAATCGCCGTCGCCGGGGGCAAATCGGTTGGTGAGGGAGCCAGAGTCGGGGTGGCGGTGTTCGGTTCTCCATCCACCAAAAAGCGGCCAACCACCAGCCAATCCAGGCCGACGAACATCTGAACTTCGTAATTTCCCGGCAGCCAGGCCGATTCGCCCGGATCCCATTCGATCAGCCCATATCCGCCTGTTCCGCCTTTCCAGGGGGCGCTTTCATAGTGGACAAGCTCCCCGTCCCGATACCACAAAACCGACCACTGCACCCCATCCTGCATCTTATCGTAACTATAAACCGCCACAATCCGCCGGATGGGGTTGCTGAAGACCGTGCCGGGGTTAACGACCTGGTAGTTTTCAACCCCGCGCCCAAATTCGAGCGGGCTGAAAATCGCATCCGGGTTGGGGGTAATTTGTGATTCAAAGCCGGCCTCGATCTGGGCCGGGATAAAAGGCGTCGGGGTGATGGTGGGCGTATCGGTGATCGAAGGCGTATCGGTGACGGAAGGCGTCAGGGTAATGGTTGGGCTGAGGCTGGGGGTTGGGCTGAGGCTGGCGGTGGGTGAAAGGGTGGTGGTTGGCGAAGGCGGAAAATAGTTGTAAGCGACCGGTTCGCCCCAGTTTGCCAGGACAAAAGTTAACCCGCCCAGTAAAAACGCCAGGCCAAGGTTGCGCCAGCCCTTTGCAATTCGCTCCTGACGCAAGCGAAAATAAAGCACCTTATATCCGTGTTGGATGGAGCGAACGCCGCTGACCGTCAGCAGCAAGGCCCCCAACCCCGCCAGCAGGATGGCGGCCTGCAACCCTGATCGAATATCAATATTCATTGCTAAAATTATACCCGTCGCGCCCGCTATTTGCGAGTATGGCAAGCACAGGCCTCTGGAAAACTGTATAATCGCTGTATGTCTGAACTGATTCTTCTCAAATTAGGCGGTTCGCTCATTACGGATAAAACCCGCCCTTACAGCCCGCGTTTGGATGTGCTGAAGCGTTTGGCCGTTGAAATTGCAGAAGCCCGGCGCGCCGCGCCGGGCCTGTCTCTCGTTTTGGGGCATGGATCGGGTTCTTTCGGCCATACCGCCGCTAAAAAACACGGCACGCGCCAGGGCGTTCACAGCCCGCAAGGCTGGGATGGTTTCAGCGAAGTCTGGTGGCAGGCCTCGCAGCTCAACCGGTATGTGATGCAGTCTCTGCGCGAAGCCGGGATACCCGCGTTGGCGCTTGCTCCCGTTTCGGGGGTGATCGCCAGAGAGGGCCAGGTCGCGCACTGGAATTTGACGCCGTTAAAAAGCGCACTCTGCGCTGGTTTGCTGCCGGTCATCTATGGTGATGTCGTCTTTGATGAAGCGCGGGCCGGGACGATTCTCTCGACCGAAGATTTGTTCGAGCATCTCGCGCTTCAACTCCGGCCCCAGCGGATTTTGCTGGCCGGCTTGGAGCAAGCCGTTTGGGCCGATTTCCCGGCAAACACCCGGCGCGTTGGAACGATCACCCCGGCTTCGTTTGAAAGCCTGGCTGCCCGTGTCGGCAGTTCACATGGCGCAGATGTGACCGGCGGGATGGAATCGAAAGTCCGCCAGATGCTTGAACTGGTGCAGAAAATTCCCGGCTTGCAGGCCCAAATTTTCTCCGCTGAAATACCGGGCAATTTAGGGAGGGCCCTGGCCGGGGAACATCTGGGGACGTTGATTGAACAATAAAAATCGCCCCTGAAAAAGGGGCGATTTTGGGTCAAATCCAAACGATGGAGGTTAAGAAAATTAGTGTAACTCCCTTGACCCTCTCACCTTAAACAAGTGCTCGATCACCTTCGTCCTGAGCGGAGGCCCTCACGCTTCTACGGGCCGCAGTCGAAGGACATTTGGCTGCAAATCGCCCTGCGCCTACGCTGAAAAACGCTCCGCTCACGTGTGCGGGCGACACTGGCGCAGGCAGGGCTTGCGTCTCAAAATAATACGCTAGACCGGTATCAGGCCTCCGCAATATATCGTCCCAAGAAAGATATACAGCCAGGCGTAATAGGCGGGGGCACCCTGATAGAGGCACAACCGCATCTCCTCGGGCGCTTCTGCCCACAGCAATTCATCCGTAAAGAGGGCCGTTGTCAGATCTCCTTCTTCATCCCCCAGGAAAGTATTAAAGAACTCCGGGCCAAATAGATCGCGCAATTCCTGTTCGTAGGGATGGTCGAAGTTTAATATATCGCCCACGCTCGGCGGGGTTGCCGAACATTCCCGCCCAACAGTAGCGGGATACCAGTACGAGAATATTGTTTCGAAAGGATCCAGCGGTTCATCCATGGGGGGCGCGTCCTCCTCTGGGGTAAGCTCTTCCATGGCCGCAACAAAGCCCTCAAAATCATCGGTCATCAAGCCGTAGATATTGTAGCAATAGGCGGGTTGTTTTCTTTCTGGAATCGTGATAAAGAAACCCTGCCCAGCGAGGAGGACGGTAGCGCTGCGGCCCGTGAACTGGGCAATTGCATCACCGACGACACAAACCACTTTGCCATCGTCATCGATATTGCAATCCATGCCAAATTCGTTGTTGCCAATCAACGCATAGCTCCCTTTCAGTTCGGAGCGGGTATAGGCCCCGTTCAGGGCTTCGAATCTCAAAATCAGGCCCTTGCCAGACCAATGTTGAATGTCCAGCAGGCTCAGGTGGCGCGGCCCGGCTGCAAACGCGGGCGCACTGGTGGCAGCAAGAAAGGCAAGCGCAACCAGTACAGATAAAAAGACTTGCAACTTTTTGTTCATTAGTTCTCCTTTTTAGAAAATGATAAAACCCAAATAAGAGTATTCTTATCCTAATTATATATTAAGATGATGAGACAGTCAAAGACCTGAAAAGGAAACTTGTCTGACAAAGATATGACGTAAGGCCATTACAAAAATGGCTGGAATATTCCATAATAGATATCTTGCATAAGTGCTATAACAAGTCCTGCCTGCGCCAGTGCCTCCGGCACAGGTGAGCGGAGCGTCCTTCGACTGCGGGCTGCGCAATCCTTCGATAAACTCAGGGCGCTTCGCCCTCCGCTCAGGACAGCGATAACTTAAGCAAGGAAGCGCAGTCGAAGGACTGTTACAAGTAACATACGACTTTGCAAGAGTTCTGATAAAAGTGATGTGCTTATCCACAGAAAAGGAGCAACATGAACAAACCTTTCACCCCTATTCCGCTCAAACTTCGCCGCCCGGTGCCGTCGGATATTGATATTGCCCAGGAATCGGATATCAAACCAATTTCACTGATCGCCGAAGAGGTGGGCATCTTACCCGAAGAACTCGAATTATATGGCCCCTACAAGGCCAAAATTAAATTGGAAATTCTGGAGCGACTCAAGGATGTTCCAGATGGCAAGTATATCGATGTGACCGCCATCACCCCAACCCCGCTTGGCGAAGGCAAGACGACCACAACTGCCGGGTTGAGTCAGGCTTTGGGCGCGCACCTCGGCAAACGGGTGTTTACGGTCATCCGTCAGCCTTCGCAAGGCCCAACGTTTGGGATTAAGGGCGGGGCGGCCGGCGGCGGCTACTCGCAAATCATCCCGATGGAGGATTTCAACCTGCACCTGACGGGCGACATCCACGCCATCACTGCCGCAAACAATTTATTGGCAGCCGCCATTGACGCGCGCATGTTGCATGAAGCCAACCAGGATGACGAAAAACTGTTTAACGCCCTTTGCCCGCTCGATAAAAAGGGTCAGCGCCATTTTGCGCCCTCCATGCTGCGCCGCTTGAAAAAACTGGGCATCGACAAGACCGACCCGAACGACCTGACCACCGCAGAGCGCGCCCGCTTTGCGCGCCTGGATATTGACCCCGAAAGCATCACCTGGCGGCGGGTGGTGGATACCAGTGACCGTTTCCTGCGCGAAATTGAAGTGGGGCTTGGCCCCGATGAAAAAGGGCGCACGCGCCGCACAGGGTACGATATTACCGTGGCCAGCGAAATCATGGCCATCCTGGCCCTGACCAGTGATTTGCGCGATATGCGTGAACGCCTGGGCGCAATGGTGATTGGCACCAATCATGCCGGCCAGGCGATTACCGCCGAAGACCTGGGCGCAGCCGGTGCGCTGACGGTGCTGATGAAGGATGCCATCAAGCCCAACCTGATGCAAACCCTGGAAGGCACGCCCGCCCTGGTCCACGCCGGGCCGTTTGCCAATATTGCCCACGGACAATCGTCGATCATTGCCGATAAAATCGCCCTGAAACTGGCAGATTACGTCATCACCGAATCCGGGTTTGGCGCGGACATCGGCATGGAAAAATTCTTTGACATCAAATGCCGCTATTCCGGGCTGGTTCCGCAAGTGGTGGTGCTGGTTGCTACGGTTCGCGCGCTCAAGATGCACGGCGGCGGGCCGAAGGTTGTCGCCGGGAAACCGCTGGCTGCCGAATATATCGACGAAAACCTTGAGCTACTGCGCCAGGGCTTGCCGAATATGGAGCGCCATATTCAAAACGCGCTCAAATTTGGCGTCAATGTGGTCGTGGCGGTCAACTCGTTTTCAAACGATACCCCCGCCGAAGTGGAAATGGTGCGCGCGGCGGCCCTCAAAGCGGGCGCGCTGGATGCGGTTGCTTCGAGCCATTGGATGGATGGCGGGGCCGGGGCGGTTGCCCTGGCGGAAGCGGTCATCGCGGCTGCCGAAAAACCGAGCCATTTCAAGTTCCTCTACCCGCTTGAATTGTCCATCAAAGAGAAAGCTGAGATTATCTGCAAAGAAATCTACGGCGCAGACGGCGTCGATTATTTACCCGAAGCCGAGCAGAAGATTGAACTTTACACCCGGCTTGGGTTTGACAACCTGCCGCTTTGCATGGCGAAAACCCACTTGTCTTTCAGCACAGACCCCAGCCTGAAGGGTGCTCCCAGCGGATTCCGGATTACCGTCCGCGACATCCGGGCCAGTGTCGGGGCCGGATTCCTCTATCCGATTTTGGGAGAAATGCGCACTATGCCCGGCCTGCCGACCCGGCCTGTCTTTTACGATGTTGACCTGGACCTGGAAACGGAAAAGGTGCTCGGCTTGTTCTAAATCGTCTGTAACCTAAAAAGACGCCAGGAAATCGAAGGATTTCCTGGCGTCTTGCGTTATAAACCGGCCTGCTCATCAGCGAAAAATTTTTTTCACCAAATTGACATTCCATCATCCCAGAAACTGCGATAACATAGAGAAAGCCCTGCCAAACCGCCGAAAAACGGGGCTGAGGAGAAACTTGCTTATGAAACGCCAAACCATCCACCGCTGGCTGGCGATGCTCGTCTTGATTTTCGCGCTTCCCAGCCTGGCTTGTCAATTTTCACTGATCGATTGGTCACTGTTCGACCAAGCAACCCCCATCCCCGGAACTGGCCCGACCGCCACCCCGGCCCCGCTGGTTGAAGTTAACTTCAAGGTCACACTGCCCGTCCCGCTGGCCCCCGGCGAGACGCTCTACCTGGCTATCCTTGATGAAGTGACCGGCCTGGCCTTCAACCCGCAATTGTATGAGATGCAGGCCCTGGACGCCCAGACCTATACCTTCAAGATGCCTTTTGCGCTCGGTTCGCTTGTTCAATATCGCTATGTCCGCAAGGGCGCTATTCTGGCCCAGGAAGACACCACTTTTAATGAACTGGTGCGCTATCGTCTTTACCATGCCAATACACCCGGAGAAGTTCACGATTTTCTGGCCTCCTGGAGCGACCAGCCCTACAATGGCCCGACCGGACGCATTCGGGGCAGTGTTACCAACGCCAACAGCGCCCAACCAATTCCCAATATCCTCGTCAGCGCGGGCGGAGTCTCGACTTTAACGGACTCGCTCGGCCAATATAGCCTCGAAGGAATTATCCCCGGCACGCACTTGTTGAGCGCCTCTGCCCTGGATGGCAATTTCAAACCTTTCCAGCAGGGGGCCGCAGTTCAGGCAGACGCCTCGACCCCCGCGCCCATTTCCATGCAGCCGACCCGGCTGGTGCAGGTCACATTTAACCTGGCCGCCCCCGCCGATACCGTCGTTGGCGCGCCGGTCCGCCTGGCTGGCAACCTGCTCCAGCTGGGCAACACGTTTGCAGATCTGGGCGGCGGCGTCAGCACGGTTGCAGCGCGCATGCCCGTTCTGGCTCCCGGCCCCAGCGGCCGTTACAGCCTCAGCCTGCAATTGCCCGCCGGCACCGACATCCGCTATAAATACACCCTCGGCGATGGTTTCTGGAACGCCGAGCACGGCAACCAAGAAAAATTTGTCCTGCGCCAGTTGATTGTGCCAGAGACCGATACCGTCATCAACGATACCGTCCAGACCTGGCAGGCCGGGCCTTCTGCGCCGATCTTGTTCAACGTCACTGTTCCAGCCAACACCCCGGTTGGCGATACCGTTTCGATCCAGTTCAACCCGTATGGCTGGACGGAACCGATTCCGATGTGGCCGCTGGGCAACAATCGCTGGGTTTACCGGCTCTACGGCCCGCTCAACATGCTCGGCAGTTTTGGCTACCGCTACTGCCGTAACGACCAATGCGGCGCGGCAGACGATGTCGATACCGTCGTAACCAACCAGAGTCGGCGCGTAGCCACCAGCCTGACCGCTGAAAATCGCCAGGATACCGTTCGGGCCTGGCAGTGGCTGCCAGAAAGCGACCCGGCCACCGTCACCGCGGTTCCGATCCAGGCCCGTTCTGCCGGTTTTTGGGCGGGCGTCGAGTTTATTCCCGATTATTCCCCCTCCTGGCAGCCGCATTATCCATCTGCATTTAATAATTTAAAGGCACTTAACGCCAGCGTTGTCGTTTTAAGCCCGACCTGGACCGCAAAAAACAATCAGCCGCTGGTCTTTGCTCCCAGTGCCGGGCAGGATGCGCTTTGGAACGATAATTTACAGGCGATTCAACTTGCCCGCGCCACAAATCTAAACGTCGTTCTCTACCCGACACCTGTTTTGCAGCCCAACGGGCCTGATTTCTGGCTGAAAGCGCCTCGCACCCCCGGCTGGTGGGACGATTGGTTTGCGCGCTATCGCGCCTTCGCCCTTTACCACGCTGATCTGGCCGTTCAGGGCGGTGCTCAGGCCCTGATTTTGGGCGGCGAATCGATCTCCCCGGCCCTGCCCGGCGGAACGCTGATCAACGGTCAACCCTCCGGCGTGCCTGCCGATGCCGAATCGCGCTGGCGCAGCCTGATCGCTGAAGTGCGCTCACGCTTCAAGGGCCAATTGCTTTGGGCGCATCCCTATCGCGGCACGCTGGCGGCAGCCCCGGCTTTTAGTGACCAATTCGACGCTTTTTACCTGCTCTGGTCGGCCCCCCTGGCTGGCAACGGCCAGAACATCGACGCGATGCAGCAGGAAGCCAACCGCCGGATGGACGAGGAAGTCTATCCCTTTTTGGCCTCAGCCCGCAAACCGGCTGTGATTGCCATCGATTATCCTTCCGCGCGCGGCGCTTCGTTGGGCTGTGTCCCGGTCGGCGGCGGCTGCCTGGACTGGACAGCCCTCAACCCCACCTACCCGGACGTGGCCGCTGTCCCGCTCGAATTAAAAGGGCAGGCCGAACTTTACCAGGTCATGTTGATAGCCGTCGAACAGCGCGAGTGGGTCAGCGGGTTTGTCTCGCGCGGCTATTACCCGCCCGTCACCCTGATGGACAAGTCCAGTTCTGTGCGCGGCAAACCGACCGCCGATTTGCTCTGGTATTGGTATCCGCGTTTGCTGGGCAGGTAGGCCTGTGACTCAAGAATCGCCTCCCAAACTTTCGGCCTGGATTCTGGCTGCCCGGCCCCGCACGCTGCCGGCTGCGGTTGCGCCGGTGCTGGTCGGAACCGGGCTGGCCCTGCGGGCGGGTCAATTTGACGCCATTAACGCTGCTGCCGCTTTTTTCATCGCCCTGCTTTTGCAAATTGGGGCCAACCTCGCCAACGATCTGTTCGATCACGAGCGCGGCACCGATACCGCCGAGCGCCTGGGCCCGGCCCGCGCAACCGCCCAGGGCTGGCTCACCCCGCGTGAAATGCGCCTGGGCGTTGGCCTGGTGTTTGGGCTGGCGGCCTTGCTCGGCCTGATGCTTTACCTCGACAAAGGCTGGCCGGTTTTGGCGATTGGGTTGGCCGCCATCCTGGCGGCTCTGGCTTATACCGGCGGCCCGTTTCCTTATGGCTACCACGCCCTGGGCGATGTCTTCGTCTTTATCTTTTTTGGCCTGGCTGCGGTCGCCGGGACCTATTTTGTGCAGGCCGGCGAAGTGACTCTGCTGGCCTGGCTGGCCTCGATCCCAATGGGCTTGCTGATCGTCAATATTTTGGTGGTCAACAACCTGCGTGATGCCGGCACAGATTCTGTTGCCCACAAGCGCACCCTGGCTGTCCTGTTCGGGGAACGGGCCGCGCGAATCGAGTATCTGTTCTGCCTGGCGGGCGCGTATCTCGTTCCGCTTGGGCTGGCTGTCTCTGGCCTGCTCTCTTACTGGATTCTGCTGACTTGGCTGACCCTGCCTCAGGGTTGGGCGCTTTACCGCCTGTTGCAAAAAGCGCAAGGCGCAGCCCTCAATATTGCCCTGGCTTATACGGCTCAACTTGCCCTGGTCTACGCCGCTCTCTTTGGGGCCGGCAGCCTTTTTCGCTGATTTTTGCAGCCCGGGCCGGCCTCCAATCCAAATTATGTTATAGTCGCACTATGTTAAAAACAGACACCTTTCCCCGCTTCGATTGGAAAATTGTCACCATTACCGTTGTCTCAACCCTGCTTCTGATGGTCGATTCCTATCATCATCTCCTGCCGGAAAAGGCATACGACCGCACCTTGCTCTACCTGGTTGTGCCGCTCCTGATTATTGTTTTCATCTTCCGCGAATCGCCCGCAGACTATGGCTTTCGGCTCGGAGATTGGAAAGCCGGACTGCTGATTACCCTGGCGGCAGTGAGCGGGATGACTCTCGTTCTGTGGCTGCTCTTGCGCGGCGACACCTCGATGAAAGAATATTACGCCTCGCTGCTGGATGGCCCCATTCCGCTGCCGCTTTACACTTTTCTTGAACTGATCGGTTGGGAATTCATCTTTCGCGGCTGGATTTTGTTCGGTTACGCCCGCAAATTTGGCCCGGAAGCGCTCTGGCTGCAAGCTGTGCCTTTTGCCCTGGCACACATCGGCAAACCTGAACTCGAAACGCTCTCAACCATTTTTGGCGGTTTTGCCTTTGGTTGGATCGCCTGGCGGACGCGCTCTTTCATTTATCCGTTCTTGATTCACTGGTATATTTTTACATTGGTTGCATTGCTCGCCGGAGGCTTTTTTGGCTGATTTGTTACTGCGTACCGCCCGCGAAGCGGACTTTCCCGCTATCCGCCAACTGATCTACCAATCGCGCCTGAACCCCTCCGGGTTAAACTGGCGGCGTTTTGTGGTTGCTGAAAGCCCGCAGGGAGAGTTTGCCGGTTGTGGGCAAATCAAACCCCATCCCCAGGGCATGCTCGAACTGGCCTCAATCGCCATTTGTGCCGAATATCGCAATCAGGGGATTGCCGCCCAAATCATTCAACGTTTGCTGAGCGATGAATCTGCGCGCCCGATCTATCTGACCTGCCGCGCAGAATTGGGCGAATTTTATGAGAGATTTGGTTTCCGGGACCTCACCCCGCCAGAAATGCCGCCCTATTATCGTAATTTGAGTTACCTGGCTAATTTTGTAATGATGTTCTCAAAAAATCGGATGCTGGTAATGGCCCTGGCAAGGCCGGAGCAGGAAACATGAAACGAGTTTTGGATATTTTTGGCGGAATTCTGTTGGGCCTTCTGGCGGCGGGGGCCGTTTTTCTTTCGGCGCGCGCGCCGAGCGGCAAACCGGTCGAACTGCTGCCCACTGTTTCTCCGCAGCCGATCATCGTCTATGTGGTGGGGGCCGTCCAACAGCCGGGAGTCTATGCCTTGCCGCCCGAAAGCCGCGTCTTGGACGCCGTCCAGGCTGCCGGTGGATTTTCCGATCTCGTGATTCTCGACCAGGTCAATGTCGCTCAACGAATCGAAGACGGACAGCGTCTCGAGATCCCCGGCAGCGGCGAACTGCCCACCCCGGCTTTCATCATCGGCGAATCGGGTCTTTTTCTGACCCCAACCCCTTTTAGCGGGGCGCTCGTCAATATTAATACGGCAGATATTACCCTGCTTGATACCCTGCCAGGGATTGGCCCCACCATGGCCCAACGCATTGTCGACTATCGCCAGGAAAACGGCGATTTTACAATCGTCGAGGATTTACTCAAGGTTGCCGGGATTGGGCCTGCCACGCTGGAGAAATTCCGCAGCCTGGTCACGGTCGGAGATGTGACAGCGCCATGAACCATCATTTTGATTGGATTGCTCCCTTTTACGACCGCGCCATCCCTTTTGCCCGGCTCGAAAAAATGAAGGACGTGCTCAACCTGCCTGCTGCTGGGACGCTCCTGGATGCTGGCGGCGGCACCGGACGGGTGGCCGTGGCCCTGCGCCCTTTCCTGGATAACGTCCTGGTCGCCGATATATCGACCGGTATGTTGGCCCAGGCCCGCGCCAAGGGCCTGCCGGCCATCAGCCTTGCAACCGAACACCTGCCCCTGGCAGACAACACTTTTGAGCGCGTTCTAATCGTCGATGCCCTGCACCACGTCAGCCACCAGGCCGAAACCCTGCGCGAACTTTATCGGGTCCTGAAACCCGCTGGACGGCTGGTCGTCGAAGAACCGGACATCCGCACATTTGCCGTGAAATTGATTGCCCTGGCTGAAAAACTGGCCCTGATGCGCAGTCACTTCCTTGGGCCTGATGAAATTGCGGCTTTATTTCCAGCCGAAGCGCAGGTGAAAATAGAGGCTCAAGACCACAATGTTTGGGTCATTGTTGAAAAACCAGGAGATTTATCATGAATCAGCTTGTCCGCATCTCTGAGGATGGCAAATACATTCTCCTGAAAGCCACCGGGAACATCAGCCGCGTTCAGGTAATTGAATATTTTATCGAAGCCCACAGCCTGGGGAGGCAGCAGGGCCTCGACCGCTACCTGGTCGATTTCACCGAATGCCGCAATACCGATACGGTTTTGCGCAATTACACCCTGGCCTACCAGGACATGAAAGATCCGCGCATTAACCAATCGGCGCGGACGGCCTTGCTGGTCAGCCCGCACGACCATTCTCACGATTTTATTGAGACCTTGCTCAGGAATTCGGGCAGCGACGTAACGCTTTTCCACGACCGTGAACTGGCGATTTGGCATTTAACCAAGCCATAACTGCCTGCTTCTGCTTTTGTATTTTCTGTATGGACATTAACCGTATTCTTTTGAGACTCAGGCCCTGCCGGCACAGATGAGCGCAGCGTTCTTCAGCGTAGTCGCAGGGCCGATCTGAAAAATTAATTTTCTTCACATCTATAACAGCTTTCGCCCGCGTCTATCCGTTCGCTCCGCAATGATACAATCTGCGCGCCATGCGCTTATAGAAATCCACATAAGTTTTTTTGAATAACATCCCTCCCTATGAATCTTTCGATAGTAATTCCTGTCTACCGCGGCGAACACCTGCTGGTTGCGCTGGTCGAGCGGATTGCCTCAACCTTGCCCCAAATCGCGGAGAATTTTGAAGTCATCCTGGTCAATGACGGCAGCCCCGACAATAGCTGGGGCGTCATCGAACACTTGGCTGCGCGTTACGCCTGGCTGCGCGGCATTCGCCTGATGCGCAACTACGGACAGCATAACGCCACCCTGTGCGGCGTGCGTGAAGCCCGCTTTGAGATCACGGTCACGATGGATCAGGACCTCCAGCACCCCCCGGAAGACTTGCCGCTCTTGCTGGCCGAACTGGAAAAAGGCTTTGATGTCGTCTACGGCGCGCCGCGCACGCTGCCGCAGGGCTGGCCGCGGAACTGGATGACCAGCACCATCAAAACCATCCTGGCCCGGGTGATGGGCGTTCCATCGGTGCGCAATATTTCTGCGTTTCGCGCTTTTCGGAGCGAGCTGCGCCAGTCCTTTACCAACTTCCAAGGCCCGACCCTGACGATCGATGTCCTGCTTTCGTGGGGAACCAACCGCTTTACCTCGGTCACGGTCGATATTCCGCCCGCCGAACGATCCAACTACAATTTCCCGGCCCTGGTCAAAGCTGCCATGCTGATTCTGACCGGTTACAGCACCGCGCCGCTCCGCCTGGCGAGTTGGGCCGGTTTCATCATGACCCTGTTTGGGATGGGCGTCTTCGCCTATGTGCTGGCCGTTTACTTTAGCGTGGGCAGCCTGCCGGGCTTCCCCTTCCTGGCTTCGCTCATTTCCCTGTTTAGCGGCACCCAAATGCTAATTTTGGGCATTTTTGGCGAATATCTGGCGCGCATGTTCGACCGCTCGATGGATCGTCCCACCTACGTCGTCGCGCACCGCACTCAAGAATGATGAACGTCGTTATCCTGCAACCTTCTTACATCCCGTGGCGCGGGGTTTTTGATCAGATTCGGCGCGCCGATCTGTATATTTTTTATGATGATGTCCAGTATGACAAACATGGCTGGCGCAATCGCAACCAGATCAAAACTGGGCAGGGCAAACAATGGCTAACCATCCCGGTTCATAGCGCCGGAGCAACCCAGGGTCTTTTAATTAAGGATGCAAAAATAGATTGGAGCAAGCCCTGGGCCAAAAACCACTGGAAAGCCCTGGCCTTTGCCTACGCCAAAGCGCCTTACTTTCAGCGCTACGCCTCGTTCTTGGAACCGTTTTACCAGCGCAGCGATCCCCTCCTGGCTGATTTCACCATCGACCTGACGATAGCCTTAGCCCGCGCAATGGGCATTACCCAGACCCGTTTCATGCGCTCCTCTGCGATTCCCGGCATCAGCGGCGAAAAAACGGACCGGCTGATTCAAATCCTGAGCAGCGTCGGCGCAAAAAACTATATCAGCGGCCCTTCAGCCCGGGATTACATCGAAGCGGATAAGTTTGAGCAGGCCGCTATCACCTTGGAATACATGCGCTACAATTACCCTGAGTACCCCCAGCTTTATTCGCCTTACGATCCCTACGTCAGCATTCTCGATCTTTTATTTATGGTCGGAGAGCAAGCCCTCTCTTATCTCAGCCGCCCACAGGAAAATAAACCATGAGCGATCCTCAAGAACTCGAAAAGGTCAAAGGCTATTTCACGGAAAAACTCGAAACCCACGGGGCTACCCCAAAGGGCGTAGACTATAATTCGAGCGAGTCGCAGGAGCTGCGCTTCGAGCAGCTGATCAAGCTCATCGACCCCAGCCAGAAATATTCCCTGCTCGATTTTGGTTCCGGTTATGGCGGCATGTACGATTACCTGCTGCGCATCGGACACACTCTTCATTATGTCGGGTACGATATTGCCGAACCGATGGTGCTCAAGGGGCGCGAGCTTCATCCCGCGAACGCCGATTGCTGGTTCACCGCAAATATTGATGAAGTGCCCGTGCTGGACTATGCGGTTGTCAGCGGCACGTTCAACATGAAACTCGAAGCCGATTTCGAAGCCTGGACGAAAATCGTGGTCGCGGCCCTGCATCAAATGGACAGGCGCGCCTCGAAAGGTTTTTCATTCAATATGCTGACCAAATATTCGGATGCCGGGCGAATGCGCCCAGATTTGTATTACGCTGACCCCTTGTTTTTCTTCGATTACTGCAAGCGCAGCTTCTCGAAAAACGTGGCGTTGCTGCACGATTATAAACTGTACGATTTCACCATTCTCGTCCGAAAAGATTAAAATGGCATCTCAAGCGTTGCGCGTAGACTTTAATCGTCCGGCCCTGCTCGGCCACGAACTCGAATATATCGCCGAGGCCATTCAGAGCGGGCATATCTCCGGCGATGGACAATTTACAAAGAAATGCCATGCCCTGCTTGAGCAGGAACTGGGTCTCAAAAAGGCCCTCCTGACCACCAGCTGCACCCACGCCCTCGAAATGATGGCACTCCTGCTTGAGATTCAGCCCGGCGACGAAGTCATCATCCCCGATTTTACTTTTGTCTCCACCGTCAACGCTTTCGTGCTGCGCGGAGCAACCCCGGTCTTCATCGATATTCGCCCGGACACGTTAAACCTCGATGAAACCAGGCTCGAAGCGCTGATTACGCCCAAAACCAGGGCCATTGTCCCGGTCCATTATGCCGGGGTGGGCTGTGAGATGGACGCCATCCTGGAGATCGCGGATCGTCACAGCGTTGCAGTGGTTGAAGACAACGCCCACGGCTTGTTTGGGAAGTATAAAGGGAAATTTCTCGGCACGTTTGGGAAAATGGCCTCGCAGAGTTTCCACGAGACCAAAAACTTTTCGTGCGGGGAAGGCGGCGCGCTCTTGATTAACGAAGCGCAGCTGGTCGAACGCGCTGAAATTATCCGCGAGAAAGGCACCAATCGCGCGCGCTTCTTCCGCGGGCAGATCGATAAATACACCTGGGTCGATATCGGCTCCTCCTACCTGCCTTCTGAAATCCTGGCCGCGTTTTTGTATGGACAGTTCGAGCAGCGCGTCAGAATCCAGGAACATCGCAAAACGCTCTGGCAGACCTATGACCTGGCGCTCAGGGATTGGGCTGCAAAAAATGGGATCACTTTGCCAACCATTCCGGCCCATACCGAGCAGGCCTACCACATGTACTATCTGCTGATGCCCGACCTTGCCACCCGCCAGCGTTTTATCATGACCCTGCGCGAGCAGGGCATCTACACCGTTTTTCATTACCTGCCGCTCCATCTTTCAGATATGGGCCGGGAATTTGGCGGCCAACCCGGGGATTTTCCGGTCACAGAATCGGCCAGCGACCGGCTTGTGCGCCTGCCTTTTCACAACGCCCTGACCGGTTCGGAGCAGGAACAGGTGATCGAAACTATTTTAGACTTCAAATTTCAGAGAATTTCATGAATCAGATCGGTCCTAAAATTTCCCGCTTAATTTTGGGGGTACGTTTTCCCGAATGGAGTATCCCGCTGGCTTTGCTGGGAGCGCTTGGCTTGGCTTTTGGACTGCTGATTCCCCGCCTGGGAGTTTATCAGGATGACTGGCTCTTTTTTTATAATCACTATGCCCTCGGAAGCGAGGGCATCAACGAGTTCATGTACTATGACGGTACGCCTTTTGCCGCCTACTTGAACAACGCCCTGTTTTTGCTGCTGGGACATGCGCCTCTGAACTGGCATTTGGCGGCGCTGCTGAGCCGTTGGCTGACGGTGGTCAGCTTCTGGCTGGTTCTGCGCCGTCTGTGGCCGGCTCACCCGCGCCAGACGTTTCTATCCGCGTTGATTTTTGGCTTGCATCCATTTTTCAACCTCCAGCCGTTGGCGGTCACTTTTACACACGTTTGGGTTTCGTATTTCTTGCTTGGGCTTTCGTTTTACTGGATGATTTTGGCGGCCCAGAAGCCCGAACGCTACTGGCTGTATACGCTCCTGTCCCTCCTGGCGGGCGCGGGTAACATCCTTTCGGGGGAATATTTTGCCGGGTTGGAATTCTTGCGCCCCATTTTGCTCTGGTTTGCGCTGGCTGGGCGGAATCTGGCCCCCAAAGAACGCTTGCTGCTGGCCCTGCGATCCTGGCTGCCTTACCTGCTGGCCTTTGGCGTTTACCTCTATTGGCGTTTCTTCATTTTTGAATTACCGCTCGAAAAAAGAAATAGTCCCGTGCTGGTTGCAGCCCTGCTCAAAAACCCGTTGGCCGGCCTCGGCCTGATTCTGATTAACCTGATACCAGATACTGTTTTGATCGTGCTTTCATCCTGGTATAAACTGCTCGAACCCGGCTGGCTCGATTTAACCGTTCGGATTAATCAGGGGGCTTTGCTGCTGGCTTTGTGCGCGGGCGGGTGGACTTTTTATTATCTGAACCAGCAAAAATTCAACGTGGCCCAAACCGGCCCGCGGGTTAATTGGCCGCTCCAGGCCCTTTTTCTCGGAATTAGTATCGTTGTTTTGGGGTTGATTCCACCTTACGTGGGCGGCCTGTTTCTGAATGCCAAAAACCCGCTCTGGAACAGCCGCTTTGGGATGGCCTCGCTCCTGGGCGCGTCGCTGATTGTGGTGGCTTTGCTCGAACTTTTGGTCACTTCATCGAAAGCGCGTACCATCCTGCTGGCGGCTCTGGTCGGCTTATCGGCGGGCTGGCACCTGCGCTACACCAATGATTTCCGGCGGGCCTGGGAAAAGCAAGTTAATTTTTACCAGCAGTTGGCGGTGCGCGTTCCGGCCCTGGCCCCGAATACGGCCTTCGTGGCGGAAGGCGAGATTTTGCCGCTAATGGGCGATTATCCGACAGCCTATGCCATCAACACGCTTTACGCGCGCCAGGCCGCTGCCGAACCGGGCCGGATGCCGGTCTGGTTTTATGGCATCACCACCAATTTCAGCCGGGATTATGAGGAGTTTCTGCAAGGGATGACGCTCTATACCCGCCATCGCTCGATGGTCTTTAAGGGCAACAGCCACGAAATCCTGCTTTTTAATTTCGAGCCGGAGAAGGGAGAGTGTTTGCATGTCATCCGCCCCCAAGATTCGGGCGCGCGCACTCTTCCGGACCGGTTGCGCGCGGTCAGTTCGCTTTCAGCCCTCGAACGGATTCAGGCAGGGTCTGGCTTCAGCACTTTTTTGAGTGAAGAATTGGGCGTTCAGCCGGCGCCCGGCTGGTGCAATCTCTACCAGCGCGCCGATCTGGCCCGTCAGTCTGGCGATTGGGAGCAGGTCATCCGTTTATGGAAGGAGGCCCGCCAGGCTGGCCTCGAACCGAATGATAATTTTGAGTACCTGCCCTTCCTTGAAGCGTATCTCTACACCGGCCAGCCCGAACAGGCCCTCAAACTTTCGGCGCTGGCTGCCAAAGCGCCACCCAGCATGCAGCCCACGGTTTGTGAAGTCTGGCAAAGGGCGTTCCGGGAAACCCCCGCCAGCGTTGAGATGCAGGCCGCCTTCCAGCAAGTGAAAAAAAATCTCAGTTGTTCAGAAAATTGACTTTTACGGAGAGAATCATGAAAAAAGTCCTTGTTACCGGCGGGGCCGGCTTTATCGGCGCCAATTTTGTCCGTTATTTGCTGAAAGCCGAGCCTGAAGCGCAAATTTACAACCTGGACGCGCTAACCTATGCCGGGTCGCTCGAAAATCTCACAGATTTGCCCGACCCAGCCCGCCATACCTTCGTCCAGGGCGACATTTGCGACGCCGCGCTCGTTAACCGGATCATGGTCGAACATGCCATCGATACGGTCATCCATTTTGCAGCAGAGTCGCACGTTGACCGCTCGATTCACGGCCCGGCGGCCTTTGTCCAGACCAATATCATCGGCACGTTTACCCTGCTCGACGCGGCAAAAACTGCCTGGGCAGGTGATATGTCTGGACGTAGATTCCACCACGTTTCGACCGACGAGGTTTTCGGGTCGCTCGCCCCTGACGATCCCGCTTTCAGCGAGACAACGCCTTATGATCCGCGTTCGCCCTATTCGGCCAGTAAAGCCTCGTCTGATCATCTCGTCCGGGCCTATTTTCACACCTACGGGCTGCCGGTTACGATGACCAACTGCTCGAATAACTACGGGCCGTTCCAGTTCCCCGAAAAACTGATCCCGCTGATGGTGTTAAACGCCGTCCAGGCCAAACCACTCCCGATTTATGGGGACGGCAAACAGGTGCGCGACTGGTTGTATGTCGAAGACCATTGCGAGGCGATTTACCGGGTGGTTAAAGATGGCAAACTGGGCGAGACGTATAACGTTGGCGGCGGCAACCAGCCCTATAATATTGACCTGGTGCGCGAGATTTGCGCCATTTTGGATGAACTGCACCCAACCGGCGCGCCGCACGCCAGTTTGATGACCCACGTCCAGGATCGCCCCGGTCACGACCGGCGCTATGCGATGAATATTGACAAAATCCGCACCGAACTGGGCTGGCTGCCGCGCCACGACATTGAAAGCGGGATGCGCGCCACCGTGCAGTGGTATCTCGACCACGCCGAATGGGTTAAATCGGTGCTTGGCGACGCAGGTTACGCCGTCTGGTTGGATAAAAATTATGCCAAAAGGTAAGACAAATACTCGCATCGAATCCAAGTGCGGCGTTGCTAAAGATAAAGCCTGATGAAAAGACTCGTAACGACTAACTATATTTTTATATATGTGGCATCTTTATCTATACTAGAAGTTGTTCTTGGCTTTTTTACCACTTTTGTGTATGGCCCAGCCATAAGCGGAGATTCGATGTATTACCTCTCTGTTGCAGACAATTTATTATCTGGCAGAGGTATGATTGATTCCTTTGGAGGTAGCCTTACTAATTTTCCACCGTTGCTGCCGATTCTTCTCAGCACAATATCTCGTTTATTTCATATTGATGTCCTTTTTACTGCGTGGGTGCTAAATGTTGTATTGATGGGCATAAATTTTATACTCATCAACATATGGTTGTATCGTTTTTTTCAGCATCAAAAGATATATTTTTTTATTGCGTCATTATTTGTTCTTTTGTCAACATCCAATCTTATTATGCACACATCGGTTCTTTCTGAACCGCTATATCTCACATTTATTTTATTATTTTTTATTTATTCTTGGAAATATGTCGAGAAACAAGCCAAAACATCTTTTGTAATCCTATTATTAATCGCAACTCTTTCACCTCTTTTACGGTTTTCGGGTTTTGCGCAGATTCTGACTGCTGCTTTACTCATCGTCATTGTTTATCGAAAAAGATTTTTGCTTGCGGTATTTTTGGTAGGAATTTTTAGCGTTTTCTCTCTTTCCTTGATAGTGATTTGGCTTTCGCTGGATAATTTTTTGCGTTACCCCATTTTTCTAGGTGACAAAAATCAGGTTGATTTCACACAAAATTTTCTACAATCGCTTCGTAAAATATTATACTGGTTCTTGCCTTATCGTCCTTTTTCTTCAGATGGGTTGCTGGAGCCCTTGATTTTCCTAGCCTGTATGATTATCCTCTTGTTAATTCTCAATAAAAAAAATCATTGGGCCAACTGGCTTAAGTCTTTTACCCATCCTGCCGTTTTCTCGATGATGCTTTTTACAATTATTTATTTTATCTCTTCAACCGGCAATATTATTACAGCACATCATCGTGATTTATCATCTGACCGTTATTATGTTGTTATTATGTTGCCAATCTTGGTTTTGCTCATTGGCATATTTCAATTTCTTATCAGGCCACATATCTATCTTGAAAATAAATATCTACAAATTATAGTTTTGGCTGTTTTTACTGTCTGGAGCATTTATCCGCTAGTAAAGATGGAAAAGTTTATCGATATTTCACGCCAGGGGAAACCACATTACTACAATGTTTATAACATTCATGCGTATCAAAGCTCTGCAACGTTGATGCAAGCAAAAAGATTGTTGCAAGAAAAACCGGATGCTGTTATTTATAGCAATGTGCCTCAGTTGGTGTGGTTGCATACGCGCGTCCTTACCAATGAACTGCCCAAAATCAATAAAAACTGGTCTGAGGCTGACATAATTTTTAACCTTTCAAGTTGGCCGGGTGAACGGCCAGGCTATATTGTTTTTTTTGAGAAGTACCCATATAAGAAATACTTTTCTCTTGATGTACTAGAGAAAATTGCTAACCTTGAATTGATTTATGCTATGGATGATGGTGCAATATTTTATGTCTCTCCAAAGTGAAAAGTTGAAAGTCAATTATGTCTCCCTTGTTATCCCCGTCTACAACGAGCTTGGCGTTATTGAAACCACCCATGCCAAACTGGCAGCGGTGATTGATGGGCTGCCGTATGCCTTTCGGATTTATTATGTGGATGACGGCTCCAGCGATGGGACTGGCTCTTCGCTGGCGGCCCTCGCCGCGCAGGATGAACGGGTGCGCGTTCTCAGCCTGAGCCGCAATTTTGGACACCAGGCCGCTCTGACTGCCGGACTGGATGCCGCCGAGGGCGAGGTGATTATCTCGCTTGATGGCGACGGTCAACACCCGCCCAAAATGATTCCTGAAATGATTGAACTCGTGCTTCAAGGCTATGACATCGTCCAGGCCCAGCGCATCGAAGCAGACAGCGGGATTTCCTTCAAAAAAATCACATCCGGGGCTTTTTACACCCTCATCAACAAAATCAGCGGGACAAGAATCGAACCCGGCGCAGCAGATTTCCGCGCGCTTTCGCGCCAGGCCCTGGATGCGCTAAAACTGATGCCCGAATACCATCGTTTCCTGCGTGGCATGATAGCGTGGATGGGATTCAAAAGCGTGATCCTGCCCTATCACGAAGAAAAACGGATCGCTGGCAAATCGAAATACTCGCTCGGCAAAATGGTTCGGTTGGCCTCAGACGCAATTTTTTCCTTTTCGCTGATGCCGCTTTATATTGGACTGAGCGCCGGCGGGGCCTTCCTGCTGCTGGCCCTGGCGCAAATTTTGTATGTGCTCTTTATCTTTATCACCAAGCCGGAAAATGTCTATATCGCTCCCGGTTGGAGTTCACTGATGGCGGTCATCCTGATCGCGAGCGGAATTGTGATGATTTTGCTGGGGTTCATTGGGGTTTATATCGGTTATATCTTTCAGGAAGTCAAAAAGCGGCCAAAATACATCCTGAGAAAATGAATTTCGGGGTGCAGGTTGCCCTCCCGCGCTGCCCTTATAATGGATTTTTCCCCGGAATGCCGGCCTTGCGCGGGTAAGCGGGCGGAGTCGCTGCAACTTTATCGACCATGACGAGGTAGCGTTCTTCCACCACCCCCGGCAGGGTGATGTGAACCAGTTGGCGCAGGTTTCCCCCCAGAATTTTCAACGCCTTTTCGGCGGCCTGCGCTTCGGCTGGGCCGCTTTCCCCTTTTTGGGCCAGGATGCCGCCGCCAACTTTGACCAGCGGCAGCAAGTATTCACTCAAGACGGGCAGTTTGGCAACCGCGCGCGCCACAGCCCAGTCGTATTTTTCGCGGTGCTTGGGCATTCGGCCTACATCTTCGGCGCGATTGGGCAAGACCTCGACCCCCTCCAGCCCGAGGGTTTCGACAATATGCCTGCAAAAGTTGGCTTTCTTCCCTACTGATTCGACCAGGGTCAGGCTCATGCCCGGGTTTAGGATTTTAAGCACAATTCCCGGGAAGCCGGCCCCGGTTCCGACGTCGATCAGTCGTCGGGGAGGCTGATCCTTCCAGGCCAGGCTGCAGGATAACGAGTCGAGAAAATGCTTGGCGCGGATGCCGTCCACATCCCGAATGGCGGTCAGGTTGAACTTTTCGTTCCATTCGAGCAGTTGCTGCTCGTAGGCGGCCAACATTGCCAACTGGCGCACGGTCAGTTTTATGTTGAAGAGGCGTTGGGCGTCTTGAGATAGTTTTTCCATTGCGCCAGGATTATACCCGTCCCGCTCGATTTTGCGGTTGCGATTGGGGTGGATTGTGGTAAAATCTTCCAGCTTGGAGGGATGGCTGAGCGGTTGAAAGCGCCCGTCTTGAAAATGGGTTAGGGTAACACCTACGTGGGTTCGAATCCCACTCCCTCCGCTCTGAATATCAGGTTAGAAGCCGGGGGCGGGCTTTCAAGACCGGAGAACAGCAGTTTTACAACTTAATACTGGGGAGGTGCCAGAGTGGCTGAATGGGCTCGCCTGCTAAGTGAGTGCGGGGCGTTAAACTCCGCCGCGGGTTCGAATCCCGCCCTCCCCGCCAAGACACGGAACCTGCCATACGAATGGCAAAAACGTACTAGATGGTGTGATTCCTGCTAATGCGTTCCCGTGTATGAAGATTGCTTCGAGTGCAAGTCGGAGCAATCTTTTTTTGTTAATCTGGCCTAACGTGTCCCACTGTGCAATTTGTGGGGCAATTTGGTTTACAAGTGTGATTCTAGCTTCTCTACCGGACAAAAATAAATAGTGGCTGACAACTGGTAAGATTGGGTTCCTATCAGAGAACCAGGAGCCGACCATGAGTGACAACCACCAACGCTATCGTAGCATAAGAACAGCACTTTCACAA
>JAVEWN010000038.1:0-27764 GCA_034004515.1 Anaerolineales bacterium
GATGGGCTTGCCGCCGGGCAGAGATTAAATCTTTAACCACAAAGGACACCACGGAAAACCAAAAGAAGTAAAAAGTCTGCATTTTTTCCGCTGGAAAAGAAAAAGGCCTTGTGTTTGCAAGACCCTTGTGGGCGCGACTCGAACCCCTGACCTTAACATCCCCTCAATCGGGGCGTCGCTGGAAAAGAAAAAGGCCTTGTGTTTGCAAGACCCGTGTGGGCGCGACCCGCAGGGCAAGCGGGACTCGAACCCCTGAACTTAACATCCCCTCAATGGGGGCGTCGCTGGAAAAGAAAAAGGCCTTGTGTTTGCAAGACCCTTGTGGGCGCGAAGGGACTCGAACCCCTGACCTCCTCGGTGTAAGCGAGGCGCTCTAACCAACTGAGCTACGCGCCCGTGCGCCGAATTATACTCGAAATATTTAGCGAAGCTGGCCGACTCTGTGCTACACTTTGTCTGAAAATTGCCTTTCAAGCCAACAGGAGTTACTCTCATGCGTTTTATCCGCTTTCAACTTAAAGATGAACCCGCCCGCCAGGGCTGGATTTTGGACGACAAAATTGGCGAGGTGGAAGGCGATTTCTTTGGCGAATACCGCCGTCTGAAAGCCGAAACACCCTTGCCGGAGGTTCGCCTGCTGGCGCCTTGTTTGCCCGGCAAAATTATCTGTGTGGGTCGAAATTATGCCGATCACGCCAAAGAACATGGTGTGGAAATTCCCAACGTGCCGTTAATTTTCATGAAACCGCCCTCCGCCGTCATCAACCCCGGCGATCCAATTTTCCTGCCGCAGCATTCCAAACAGGTCGAGCACGAGGCGGAATTGGTGGTGGTGATCGGCAAGCGCGGCCACAATATCACCGCCGACCAGGCCCGCGAACATATCTTCGGCTATACCATCGGCAATGACGTAACCGCCCGTGATTTGCAGCAAACCGACGGCCAGTGGACGCGCGCCAAAGGCTTCGACACCTTTTGCCCTTTCGGCCCCTGGATCGATACCGACTTCGATGCCGCCGACGCGCTCATCACCTGCCGGGTCAGCGGACAGCCGCGTCAGATGGGTTCCACCCGCGACATGATTTTTAGCGTCAGCCACCTGATAGCCTTTATCTCATCAGTCATGACTCTCGAACCAGGGGATCTGATTTTTACCGGAACCCCCGCCGGGGTCGGGCCGCTGCGCGATGGCGATGAAGTGATTGTCGAGATCGAGGGCCTGGGGATGCTGCGCAACCCCGTCAAAAAATAAACGCGGTCTGACAAAAAAGCCCCGGCCTGGAATGTTTCGCAGGCCGGGGCTTTCGATTCTTGGCGGGTTTGCAGAATCATTTATCCAACTTGGGTGATGATGACATTTTTTGCGCCGGCAGCTTTTAACGCGGATGCAACCGCTTCTGCACTCTGGGATTGTGCCAGCGCGATCATATTTCCCCCGCGCCCGCCCCCGCTTAATTTGGCCCCGTCTGCCCCGCCAGCTTTGGCCGCCAAAACCAGCCGGTCGAGCGCGGACGAGGAAACGCCCATCTTTTGCAAAAGGGACTGGTTGGCATCCATCAGCGGCCCCAGTTGGGCGGTTTGGCCGCTTTCAATCGCTTTTTTCGCGCTTTGGACAATTTGCCCAACCTGGTCGAAGACTTTTTCCCACTTGGCGGGGGCGGCCTGCCACAGTTTGCGTAAATCTGCGACGGATTCCTTGGTCGGGGCGGCAATGCCGGTATCCGCAATCAGCAGGCTGAAAGGCCGGGCGACAGTCAGAGTCTCAATCGGTTCTCCGCGCACAAAGTAGACTGGCTTCGCGTAGGTGATAACGGTATTGTCGATTCCTGAAGGCGTGCCGTGATGCAGTTTTTCGATTTCGTAGGCGATTTGGGAGATTTGCGCGTCTGGCAGCGGCTGCCCAAACAACCCCGCCAGGGCGCGGATTACGGCCACAGAAACCGCCGCTCCCGACCCCAGGCCGGATGCGACCGGGATGGTGGAACGAATTGTGACGCTCAAGGCTGGGGGTTGTGAAATGTTCAGGCGTTGTAACGTCTTTTCGATCACGGCGGCCAGCGGATGGGGGGGATGATGCGCTTGTAAAACGCTCAAAGAAGAGAAAAGCCCAATATCGGGCGCTTGCACCAGCACCGAATCGGCCCAATTTTCCCCAGAATATTCCCCCGTTTTTTCGATGCTGGCCTGGGCCTGGACCTGTTGAACCGGCACAGCCAGGGCCGGGCGGCCATAGACCACGGCGTGTTCGCCAAACAGGATAATTTTGCCGGGCGCGCAGGCGGTGGTCATTGGAACAGGTAGAATACTGCCAAAACAGCCAATCCCCAGACAACAATCGAGACCTGCAAGGGCCGGTCGGCCAGGACGACATCTTCGGGCGCGCCGCCGGTTTCTTGAACTTGGAGCAGGTACTGGTAGCGCAAGATACTGTAGATGATGAACGGAATAGTCAGCATCATGGCGTGGTTTTCAGGCAGGTTGGGCGCGGAGAAGGTATACAGGCTGTAGGTGATGATGGTCGAGCCGGAGGCGAGCGTGATCAGTTGATCGAGAAAGTGGATGCTGTAGCCATCCAGCACTTTGCGCTGATCGCTGGGGCCGCCGGCCAGTTCGGCCAACTCGGCCCGCCGTTTGCCGGTTCCCATTAACAGGGCCAGGAAGATGGTGAACAGGTAAATCCAGGGCGAGAAACGCTGGACATCGATCAGGGCCACCCCGGCTGCCACGCGCAGGACGTAGAAGGAAGCCAGGATGATGATGTCGAGCAGGACAACGTGTTTGATCCATTTGGAGTAGATCAGGTTGGCGATAAAGTAAATGCCGGTGATGGCCGCAAACGTTGGGGAAAGCAGGTAGGCCAGCGGGAAGGAAATCAGCAGGATGGCCGCCCCAAACCCCCAGGCCGCCGGGATGGACAGTTTGCCCGCCGCAATCGGGCGTTTGCATTTGGTCGGGTGCTTGCGATCCGATTCAAGATCGGCAATGTCGTTGATGATGTAGACGACACTGACCACCAGGCTGAAGACGAGTACGCCGGCCAGCGTGTGCAGAATGGCCTCCAGGTTGGTCAGTTTGCGGTCGAAGACCAGCGCGGCCAGCAGAAAGACGCTTTTGGCCCACTGTTTTGGGCGCATGGTTTTGAGCAGGGCTTTCAACATGCAGGTATTTTAATCCAGAATGGTGAATTGGATGCGCGAGATTGGATACTCGATAAGGACGGAGGCGCGGAGCGCTTTGCGACCCTTTGCGAGTTTCAGGACGCTCCGCCTTCCGCTCAGGACAGCGATAACTTAAGCAAGGAAGCGTAGTCGAAGGATAGTTTACTTTAGCAGGATGGCTGCCAGGCCGAACAAGCCGAAATAGATTCCGGCTTCGAGCAGCGCCCGCCGGGTGGACATGCCTTCGCCAAGATTGATGATCAGGCCGGTCAGAACGTAAAGCGGGGCCAGGCTTGCCAGGCCGTATTGGACGGGCGCCAGTGGCCAATAATGCAGGGCGGCTGCGATTTGGACGCAGGCCAGGGTGATCCCAATCGCCCATTGCCATTCCCAGCGTCCGCTGCGCAAATGGATGGCGCGCAGGCTGACCAGGCCCGCCGCCGGGAAAATCGCAAGCAGCAAAAGGATCAAGCGCGCGCCTGCAAAGGAAAGTGCGCTGGTCAGAATCAGAAAGAGTGAGAACGAGACGGCGTTCAACCCGGCAGAAGCCAGCGTATAACGCGGGTCGGCTGAATCAAGCGCGATGTATTCCGCTACAAAAACCATCAAGAGCAAGGTTCCGCCCAGAAAGAAGCTGACCCACCAGGCCGGCCCCGCGGAGAGGGCATAGAGCGGAATCCCCAGTGCAAAAGCGGTCAGGGCGGGTAAAATCCAGTGCTGCAAGCTGATTTCAGAGTCAAAGGTCGGGTGGCTGCGCAAGATCCATTCCATGCCTGCGGCGGTAATGGCGGCGGCCAGGGCAATCGTCAAAAGATTCAGGTTAAGCGGAATGATGATGGCCAACCCCAACAGGTTCCAGTTCAAGACCGGGCCGGGAGCATCCAGCAGCTTGGGCAAGGCGTAGGTCAGCAGCACCCCGGCAGAGAGGATGCTCAGGCGGTTGGCGTCTGGGGTGTGTCGCCGGGTTTCATTCATGGCTTGATTTTACCTTTAGAGACCGCTTTTGGGAAAATCATTTCATTTTGGCTTCTGGATGACATAACCCCCAGCCTGATTTATAATCATGCCGTTCCATTGATCGTTTCTTTCAGCCGATGAAAATTTGTTTTGCCGATAAGGAAACTGCCATGTCCTCTTTGCCTCCTGTCAATAGCGCCTATATGCTCGATTTTCTGGTGCGTTTGCTCAACACTCCCTCGCCGACCGGTTACTCTGAAATGGCGATTGCGCTGGTTGAAAGTGAACTGGCTACGTTTAACCTGCCCGCTCTGCAAACCACCCGCACCCGCAAAGGCGCACTGGTGGCGCGCTGGCAAGGCCGCAAAAATGACACGCCGCGCGCCCTGACCGCCCACGTCGATACACTCGGCGCGATGGTCAAGGAAATTAAGCCGGATGGCCGCCTGAAGCTGAGCCGGATCGGCGGACTGGTGATCGGCGGAGTCGAGAGCGAGGGCTGCTGGGTCTTGACCCAGGGCGGCGCGCGTATTCGCGGCGCTTATCTCTTTCAGCAGGCTTCCGGCCATGTCCACGGGGCCGCCTCCAATGAAGGCAAACGCAGCGAAGACACGATGGAAGTCCGCCTGGATGCCAGCACCACCAACCCGAATGAAACCCGCGCGCTGGGCATCAACATCGGTGATTTTGTGGTCTTCGACACGCGCACCGAAGTGACCAATGGCTTTGTCCGTTCTCGCTTTCTCGACGATAAAGCCTGTGTTGCTAATCTGATTGCGGCCATCAAAGCCCTGGCCGAAGCCGGGCTGGCCCCCGCTCAAACGACTTATTTCCATTTTAGCAATTACGAGGAAGTCGGGCACGGGGCCTCGGCTGGGATTCCTGCGGAGGTCCAGGAATTGGTCGTAGTCGACATGGCGGCGGTCGGGGCCGGGCAGGAATCGGACGAATACCATGCGACCTTATGCGTCAAAGACAGCGGCGGCCCCTACCATCATGGCCTCAGCCAGAAATTGCGCCGCCTGGCCGGAATTTACAATATCCCTTATAAGGTGGATATTTATCCCAATTACGGTTCAGATGGCGGCGCTTTCTGGCGGGCCGGCGGCGACGTTGCGGTTGCCCTGATCGGCCCCGGCGTAGACGCCTCCCACAATTACGAGCGTACCCACAGCGAGGCCCTCGAGGCCACGACCAATTGGGTGATGGCTTACCTGCTCGATTAGGAGAACTTATGAAACTGGATGCCGCCCTGGCCCCTGCCGGCCTGGCAGAGGTGCCTGCGATTGCCGCCGCCGCCGAATCGGCTGGCTTTGACTGCTTGTGGACAACTGAAACCCAGCACGACCCTTTCCTGCCGCTGGCCCTGATCGCTGAACACACCTCCCGCATTCAGCTGGGAACAGGCATCGCCGTTTCGTTTGCGCGTTCCCCCGCGACCCTGGCTTACACCGCCTGGGACCTGGCCGCCCAATCGAAAGGGAGATTCATTCTGGGGCTGGGAACGCAGGTCAAGGCCCATGTCGAACGCCGCTTCGGCATGGACTGGCCTGCTTCCGTGACCGGCAAATTGCGCGAGCAAATCCAGGTCATGCGCGCCCTCTGGCAGACCTGGCAGAGCGGCGCGCCGCTCAACCAGCGCGGCACGTATTATAAAATTACGCTCATGTCCCCGTTCTTTAATCCTGGGCCGTTGCCCGCGTCCATTTTCTCGCAAACGGGCGCGCCGGCCGTTCCGATCTACATTGCCGGGGTCAATACCGGCCTGGCCAGGCTGGCCGGGGAACTTTGTGACGGTTTTCTCGTTCACCCTTTTCATACCCCGGACTACCTGCGCCAGGTATTGCTGCCGGCCATTCAGGCCGGGGCAGACCAGCAGGGCCGCTCAAAGCAAGCCCTGACGATTTCGGCCTCGGTCTTTGGGGCCAGCAACGAAAAAGAGCGTGAATATTGCCGTCAGCAGGTCGCATTCTATGCCTCGACCCCTTCCTACCGCCCGGTAATGGCCCTGCATGGCTGGGGTGAGATTGCCGAAAAACTATCCGCGCTGGCGGCGCGCGCCGAATGGGCGCAGATGCCGGCCTTTATCGATGATAAAATCCTGTCCGCTTTTGTGACCGAAGCCGAAAGCCCCAAGCAGTTGGCCCTGGCCTTGCAGGAACGCTATCATGGGCTGGCCGACCGCCTCACCCTTTACCTGCCCTTTGTGCCGGGTGAAAAAGATGGCTGGTGGCGCAGCCTGACCGCGCAATTTACGCAGCAATAATTTTGGAGCAAACTGATCATGCCGAACCCCACCTCTGCCGGGCAGAGCAAGGATTTTCTCTATCTGCACATCAACAGCCTGCCCTATTTTCGCGGATTACTGCGGGCTGTTGAATCGCGTTTTTACCTGGATATTGACCTGCCCGCCCCGACCCTCGACGTGGGCTGCGGCGACGGGCATTTTGCGAGCCTGACCTTTGAGCGCCCGCTCGAAGTGGGACTCGACCCCTGGCATGCGCCCATTCACGAAGCCAGGCAATATAACGCCTACAACCTTCTGGTCGAAGCCGATGGCGGCCGGATGCCCTATCCAGACGGGCAATTTGCCAGCGCGGTCAGCAACTCGGTCCTCGAACACATCCCGCATTTGGAGGTTGTCCTGGCGGAGACGGCCCGGGTGCTCCAGCCGGGGGCCTTGTTTGTCTTTTGCGTCCCGAATCACAACTTCCTGCCGAACTTATCCGTTGCGCGTTTTTTTGATGCGATTGGCCTCAAGCCGCTCGCTGCGGCTTATCGCGCTTTCTTTAATAAAATTTCGCGCCATTATCACTGTGACGACCCCGAAACCTGGGGGCCGCGCCTCGAAAAAGTCGGTTTCAAGATTGAGAAATACTGGCATTACTTTTCGCCATCCGCTTTATCTGTCTTGGAATGGGGACATTACTTTGGGCTGCCTTCCCTGATTAGCAAAAAACTGTTTGGGCGCTGGATTCTTGTCCCGGCCCGTTGGAATCTGGGGCCGTTGATGGCTTTTCTGAAGCGTTATTACAATGAACCGGTTCCGCAAGAGAAAGGTTCTTATACTTTCTATATTGCCCGCCGCATGTGAAAATTTATTCGTTGAAGGAACCGCTTTTTAGATGGAAGAACCAAGCATCCTGGACTATTTCAAGTCGAAACTAAACCCCCGCTCACGTCAAAAGCTGGAATTGCCTCCCCTGCCGGGTGATGGCGCTGGTTTGCGCCCTGCGCAGGGCCTCAATCACCGTCCGCTTCCGTGGCGATCCTTGTTCGCGCTGGCGCTGGCCCTGACGGGGCAGCTGCTTCTGGAGCCGCCCGGGCCGCAGCCCTCGCTGGCACTGGCTTTTTACGCTTTGGGCTTGCTCTTTCTGGCCTGGGCAGTCTGGGCGGCTGAGTGGCGGCTGCCCGCGCTTCGTCCGCAGGTTTTGGCACTCGACCCCGGCACGTTTCGGCTCTTGCCGTTTCTCTTGGCCTGGGGGTTGGGAGTGGCTGCTTTTTTCTTATTTAATCACGGCCTCTTTAATCTTGTAAATGTCAGCCTGTGGTTTTTGGCGATCCTCTTGTTTGTCTACAGCCTTTGGCTTCCGACACCTGGTTCATGGCGGCCCTGGCAGCAAGCCCGCGATTTCTTGACAATCGCCGCCGGGTATAAAAAATTTGCGCCCTGGTTATTGCTGCTGGTTTTCGTCTGGGGCGCGGCGATTTTTTTTCGTTTTTATCAATTAAACGCCATTCCCGCTGAACCGTTTAGCGATCACGCAGAAAAGCTGCTGGACGTTTACGATATCACCCGCGGTCAGACCAAAATCTTCTTTCAGCGCAATACCGGGCGTGAATTTTTCCAGATGTATCTGACCCTGGCGGTTGCCACGCTCTTTGGAACCGGCCTGTCTTTCCTGTCTCTCAAACTGGGCACAGCCCTGGCCGGCTTTTTTACCTTGCCGTATATCTATCTTCTGGGCCGGGAATTTTTCAACAAACGGGTTGCTATTTTAGCGCTGGCCCTGAGCGCTGTCGCCTATTGGCCCAATGTTATCAGCCGGGTCGGATTGCGTTTTTCGCTCTATCCGCTTTTTGCGGCCCCGGTCTTTTTTTACCTGGTGCGCGGCTTGCGCACCCAGAATCGCAACGATTTCATCCTGGCTGGGCTTTTTCTGGGTCTCGGCCTGAACGGCTACAGTTCCTTTCGATTTTTACCGATTTTTGTCCTGATTGCGGTTGGAATCTATCTCTTGCACATCCGCGCCAGCCAAATTCGCCAGCAAACTATTCTTGCAACCGTCATCCTTGCTTTGACGGCTTTTCTTCTGTTCCTGCCCTTATTACGCTATACTCTGGATAGTCCCTATATCGTTTTTTATCGCTCTCTCACCCGCCTGACGGCCGCGGAGCATTCTTTGCCGGGCAGCCCGCTCCTGATTTTCTTTGACAATCTTAAAAACGCGCTCTTGATGTTCAACTGGGATAACGGCGATATTTGGGTGCATTCGATCCCCAACCGCCCGGCCCTCGATCTGGTCTCAGCAGTTTTCTTTATCTTTGGCCTTATTTTTCTCATTGCCCGCTATTTCCGTCAGCGCGACTGGCGCGATTTGCTCCTGGTGATTTCCATCCCGCTCCTGCTGATGCCCTCTGTTCTGTCGTTGGCTTTCCCGAATGAGAACCCCTCCCTCAATCGCACCGGCGGGGCCTATATCCCCACTTTCCTGATCGCAGCCTTTGCGATGGACGCGCTTTACAGCGGTTTGAAGCGGCTTGGCTGGCGGACAGCCGCCCTGACCCTGGTCGCCGCGCTTGTGGTCTTATCCGCAGCCCTCAATTACGAACTGGTTTTTCAGCAATACGCCAGCCAATATCGTTTGGGCACCTGGAATACATCCGAAATTGCCGATCTAACCCGCTCTTTTGAAGAATCTGGAAATTTGAGAGCAAATGCCTGGGTGGTGCGCTACCCCTATTGGATTGACACCCGCCTGGTGGGGGTCTGGCTGGCAGACCCCACTTACGACCCGGTCATCTGGCCTGACCAGCTTGGCGATAGCGCTTCCGCGTCGGGCGCAAAACTCTTTTTTATCAAAGACAACGACCCCGCGGCGTTGACCTCACTGCGTGAAATCTACCCGCAGGGTGTTCTCACTTACCATCGCGCCGCGCCCGGCCTGATCGGTAAAGATTTTTGGGTCTTTTTCGTCCCAGACTCATCCAACCGCCTCCAGCCGCAACCCTTTCAACCTTGATCCCTATGAAACCAAACAGACTCTCTCTCTCCTGGTTATTTGACCTTTTACTGGTGGTTGTGCTGCTTTTTGGAGCCTACTTCCGCACCATTGGCCCAAACTGGACGCTTAACCAACTCTGGCTTGGCCTGAGCGGCCAGGCCGAAATGCCAAGCCTGGCCCCGGATTGGGACGACAGCCAGCACCTGCACCCGGACGAGCGCTTCCTGACGATGGTCTCAACCGCCATTTCGCCGATCACCGGCTGTGACGACCCCGGCCTCGGCCTGCAGGATTGTCCCAACGACCAAAAACAGTGGATTTCTTTTTCAGAGTATTTCGACACCTTCAAATCCCCGCTTAACCCCAACAATCGCGGCTACGGATTTTTTGTCTATGGAACCCTGCCGCTTTTCATCACCCGCTATGTCGGCGAACTGGTCGGGATGAGCGGCTACGATGAAATCACCCTGGTCGGACGCCAACTTTCGGCCCTGATTGACCTCGCCTCAATTTTTCTGCTCTACCTGCTTGCCACCCGCCTCTACGGACGCCGGGTCGGGCTGCTGGCTGCCGCCTTTTCTGCGCTGGCAGTCGCCCAGATTCAGCAATCCCATTTTTACACTGTCGATAACTTCCCCACCTTCTTTATGCTCCTGGCCGCTTATTTTGCGCTGGAAGTCTCCCTTTCGGGCCGGATGCGGGTCGGCAGCCAGGGGGGGGCCTGGGAGCGGGCGGCGCGCGGCGTCCTGACTTCGGGCTTGTTCTGGTATTCGACGCTTTTTGGCCTGGCAACCGGCATGGCGATGGCCTCCAAGCTGAATGCCGCCCCGGTGGCGGGACTCCTGCCCCTGGCCCTGCTGCTCCACTTTTGGCGCACCAAAGACCTGCCGGCAGCCGAACAGGAGCCTGAAACAGAAGCCCAGCCCGGGCGGGTGGACGAATCTTTTGAAACGGAAATGTTTTCGGCCTCGCCTGCTGCCTCCAATCGCTATGATTACCTGTGGACCCTGGCCGGATTTCTGGTTCTGGGGGCCTTCTTTACGATTTTATCCTTCCGCATTTTTCAGCCCTACGCCTTCAGCGGGCCGGGATTTTTTGGCTTCGCGCCCAACCCGGCCTGGGTCCAAACCATCAGCGAACAGCGCGCCCAGGCTGGCGGCGATGTCGATTTCCCGCCCGCCTTGCAGTGGGCCCGGCGCGGCGTTACCTTTTCGCTTGAAAACATCGTCGCCTGGGGGCTGGGCTGGCCGCTCGGCATCCTGGCTTGTGTTGGCTTCCTTTATATGGGCTGGCGTATTTTACGCGGAGAAGCGCCCCGCCATCTGCTGCTCTGGTTTTGGACTGGGGCTTATTTGGCCTGGCAATCCATGGAATGGAATCCGACCATGCGTTACCAGCTGCCGATCTACCCGCTTCTGGCAATGATGGCGGCCTGGTTCATCTATAACGGCCCGCGCTGGAGGGCTGCGCCGAACCCGGAACGCGGCCCGACTGCAGGCCGCGCCCATCCGCTGGTGGTGGGAGTGTACGCCCTGCTCGGGCTGGCTGTCCTGGTTGCAACGGTTGGCTGGGCCTACGCTTTTACGCGCATCTATACCCGCGCCCATTCCCGCGTCCAAGCCACGCGCTGGATTTACCAGAATGTGCCGGGACCGATCAATCTCATCGTTGCTGAAGACGGGATGGTGCGTCAGCAGCTTTTGCCCTTCTCGAACGGATTTATGATTACGCCCGCAACGCCCCTCGTGACCCAATTCGACGCCAAATTTAGCGGTCAATTGCGCGAGCTGACCTTCGCCCACGCCCTCAACCCGCTCGCCAGCGGCGCGCAGGTGGTAAGTGTTTCGGTTTCGAGCGATTATGGCTTCGCGCCCGAAACGCTCCTGGCAAGCGCCACCGTCCAGGCCGATTTCGATGCGCGTGGCAGACCTTACACAATTCGCTTTGACACCCCAGCCCGCCTTGCAGCCGGCACTTTGTATTACCTGCGGATCGAATCCAGCTCCCAGCTGACGTTCTCCGGGTCGGCGGTGGTCAGCGAAACCGATTGGGATGACGGCCTGCCCCTGCGCATGGAGGGGTACGATGGCTACGGCGGCATTTATGAAGGCGGGCTGAAATTCCAGGCTTACTGGGACGACAACGCCGACAAACTGAACCTGTTCTACACCAGCCTCGACCAGGGCGATTACCTGTTTATCTCGTCCAACCGCCAGTGGGGCACGACCACCCGCATCCCGGAGCGTTACCCGCTTACGACCGCTTTTTATTATGCCTTGCTCGGCTGCCCGCCAACTGATGATGTGCTGCGCTGCTACAGCGTCGCCAGGCCCGGCATGTTTCAAGGACAATTGGGCTACGAACTGATTGAGACGTTTGAATCGTATCCCACGCTTGATTTGGGCGACTTGGGTTCCTGGGAGTTCAACACCCAGTTCGCCGAGGAAGCCTTTACGGTCTACGACCATCCCAAAGTGCTGCTCTTCAAGAAAACCGAATCCTATAACCCGGAGACCGTCCGCGCGATCCTCGGACAAATTGACCTCGAGCAGGCCGTCCACCTGACGCCGCGCCGGGCCGGCAGCTTTCCGGGCGGCAACATGTCTCCGCGCGTCTGTTTTGGCGTGCCGCTGATTTGCCGCATCCTGGGCGCACCCGCAGCGGCCCAATTAACCGATCAGGGCCTGGGCACGACCTCCTTTGGGATGCTGCTCTCCGCTGAGCGCCTGGCGATCCAGCGCGCGGGCGGCAGCTGGAGCGAGTTGTTCTCGTATAACTACCTTCAAAACCGCTTCCCGGTCCTGGGTTTGCTGCTCTGGTATTTTTTCCTGTTCCTGCTGGGCGCGGTCACTTATCCGCTGCTGCGCTTTTTGCTGCCGGGCTTGGGCGCTGGCGGTTATCCGCTGGCTCGTTTTGCCGGGCTGATGCTGCTCGCCTGGGTTTCCTGGTTCAGCGCGTCGCTCGGAAGTGTCTACACTCGTCCGGCGATTGCGGCAAGTTTCGGGTTGATCGTGCTGCTCGGGCTGCTGGCGGCCTGGAGCCAGCGTCAAACCCTGGCCGCAGAAATCCGCGCTCGTGGCCGCTATCTCCTGATCGTTGAAATCCTGTTCCTGGCTTTCTTCCTGATCGATTTATTCATTCGGATTGGCAACCCTGATTTGTGGCATCCGGCGCGCGGCGGCGAGCGGCCCATGGATTTCTCTTACTTCAATGCCGTTTTGCGCAGCACCACTTTCCCGCCTTACGACCCGTGGTTTGGCGGCGGATATATCAATTATTATTATTACGGTTTCGTGCTGGTCGGCACGCCGGTCAAATTGCTCGGCATTACGCCTTCAATTGCCTATAATTTTATTTTGCCCAGTTTGTTTGCCATGCTGGCCCTGGGCGGGTTTGCGATAGCCTGGACTCTCTTCGAGCGCGTCCGCGGGCCGCAAGACCCGCAGGCCCCCAAGAACCTGGTCGATGGCCGTCTGATGGCCGGTTTCGGGGCGGCGGTCGGGCTGGTGCTGGTTGGCAACCTGGGAACAATTCGCACCATTTACCAGGCCCTCCAAAAAATGGCGGTCGGACGCGAGCAGTTCGAAGCCTCGCAGGTTTGGATTATCCAGCGGTTTTGGTGGATGCTGCAGGGCTTGTTCAAATCAATCACGGGCGGCGGCCTGCCCGTGCCGATGGGCGAGTGGTACTGGAATCCCAGCCGGGTCATCCCGCCCGGTGATGGCAACGAAATTACTGAATTTCCGCTCTTCACGTTCCTGTACAGTGACCTGCACGCCCACATGATCGCCCTGCCGATTATGGTATTGGCGATTGCCTGGGCGGTTTCGACCCTGTTTGCGCGGGATCTGAAACCCTGGCGCTGGCTGGTCAGCCTGTTCTTTGGCGGGCTGATTATCGGCGCGCTGCGCCCAACCAACACCTGGGATTTTCCAACCTACCTGGCCCTCGGCGCGATTGTGAGTTTCTATTCCATTTTGCGCTATGCGCAGGTCGGCCCACAAAAACGCTTTGGGCTGCCTCCCCTTTTACAGCGCGGACTTTTGGCCCTGGGCGGGGCTGCCGTGCTCGCGTTTTTTGCGCTCGGCCTCTACCAGCCCTACGCCAAATGGTTTGGGCTGGGTTACAGTGAAATCCACCAGTGGACAGGCTCGCGCACCCCGATCTGGTCTTACTGGACACATTGGGGGCTCTTCCTGTTCGTCATCATTGCCTGGATGACCTGGGAAACCCGCCAGTGGCTGGCCCAAACCCCGCTTTCCTCGCTTCACAAACTCAAACCCTATCGCCTGCTGATCGAACTGGCTTTTGTGGCCTTCCTGGCTGCCCTGGTGCTGGTCATCTTTGTCGGCGGGGCGACGATTGCATGGTTTATCCTGCCGCTGGCCGTTTGGGCTTTGCTGCTGATCCTGCGCCCCGGCCAGCCCGACGCCAAACGGATGGCCCTCTTCCTGATTGGGACTGCCCTCGCGATCACCCTCTTTGTCGAGCTTTTCGCCCTCTCCGGCGACCTGGGCCGCATGAATACCATCTTTAAACTGTACATGCAGGCCTGGGTCATGTTCGCCATTGCGGCTGGGCTGGCCCTGGCCGTCACCCTCTCGGAGTTGAATCAGTGGAGCAAAAACTGGCGCAATTTCTGGCAAACCGGATTGCTGATCTTCTTTGGGGCCGCCTTCCTGTTTACCCTGACCGGCTCGTTGGACAAAATCCAAGACCGGATGGCCCCCGGCGTGCCGCTGACCCTCGACAGCATCGACTATATGGCCTATGCCCGCTACTGGGATGCCGAAGAAATGGACTTGAGCCAGGACTACCGCGCCATCCGCTGGCTGCAAGACAACGTCCCCGCTTCTCCGGTCATCGTTGAAGGCCATGCCCCCGAATACCGCTGGGGTTCCCGTTACACCATTTACACCGGCCTGCCCTCCGTCGTCGGCTGGAATTGGCACCAGCGCCAGCAGCGCACCCTGACGCCCGATAGCTGGGTCTTCAACCGCGTCGCCGAAGTCGACGATTTCTACAATACGACCGACCTGAGCCTGGCCCGCAAATTCCTCGAAAAATATGACGTGCGCTACATCATCGTCGGCCAGATGGAAGCCATTTACTATTCGGCTGACGGTTTGCTCAAGTTCGAGCGCCAAAACGGCCAGCTCTGGCGCTCTGTTTATAGCGATGCCAAAACTGTTATTTACGAGGTCCTCCCGTGAAAATCTATCACATTGTCCAGGCCGCAGCCTGGCAGTCCGGCCAGCCCTACCGGGCTGACTCGCTCTCGCGCGAGGGCTTCATCCACCTCTCGCGCCGCGATCAGGTCTTGGGGGTTGCCAATGCTTTTTATGCGGGACAGCGCGGGCTGCTGCTGCTGGAAGTGGACGCAGACCGCTTAACCAGCGAACTGCGTTGGGAGGCTCCCGTCCACCCCGCCACGCCCACGCCCGGAACGCCGCTTCCCGAAAACCTGTTCCCGCATCTCTACGGGCCACTCAACCCTGAAGCCGTTCTGGCTGCCCATCCCTTTGCGCCGGGCGCGGATGGCACTTTTGTTTTACCAGAAAACCTATGATCAATTTCATTCTCTGGTATCTGCTGATGACCGCCCTCGGGCTTTTGACCTTCCCGCTTGCTTATCGCCTGCTGCCGGCCCTGCCGGAGCGCGGATACGCCCTCAGCCGCGCGCTGGGCCTGCTGCTCTGGGGATTTATCTTCTGGCTGGCGGTCTCCTTTGGCCTGGCGCGCAACAATCTGGGCGGCCTGTTTGCCAGCCTCTTGGTTCTGGTGGCGTTCTCACTCTGGTGGGGCCGAACCCGCGCCGAGGACGCCCAATCGCCTCTTGACTGGCTCAAAGCGCACTGGAACTATATCTTGGTCGTCGAAATTCTGTTCCTGCTGGCGTTTGCAGGGCTGGCTTTTGTGCGTTCCCATGCGCCTGAAGCCCTCGGCACCGAGAAGCCAATGGAATTGGCTTTCATCAATGCCGTTCTGCGCTCCGAAACTTTCCCGCCCAACGATCCCTGGCTTTCCGGTTACGCCATTTCGTATTATTACTTCGGTTATGTCCTGACGGGTATGCTGGCGAAGTTCACCGCTACATCGGGCGGGGTGGCCTTCAACCTGATGATTGCGCTGGTCTTTGGGATGAGCGCGGTTGGCGCGTATGGCTTGCTCTATAACTTTCTGACGCTTGCCCGCAAACGCAGCGCGCTCTTCCCGGCCTTGCTTGGGCCGCTCTTCCTGCTCATCGTCAGCAACCTGGAAGGTTTTCTCGAAGTTTTGCACAGGCTTGGCATCGGCTGGAATGGCTCCAGCGGCCCATTTTGGGCCTGGCTTAACATGCGCGATCTCAGTATGCCGCCGGCCCAGCCGCTGGGCTGGATTCCTGAAAGATTCTGGTGGTGGTGGCGCGCGGCCCGCGTTTTGCATGATTATGATTTACAGGGCACATTTGTCGAGGTCATCGACGAATTCCCCTTTTTCTCTTACCTGCTGGCGGACCTGCACCCGCACGTTTTGGCGATGCCTTTTGGCTTGCTCGCGATTGGCCTGGCCCTCAATCTCTACCTGGGCGGCTGGGCGGGAGAAATCGACCTACGCTTCACCAAAATTCCGCTTGTGCCGCGTGGGTTTGCTATCCTGGCGGTTGCGTTGGGCGGACTGGCCTTCCTGAACACCTGGGATTTGCCGGTTTACCTGGCCCTGACCGGGCTGGGACTTGCTTTCTACCGCATCCGTCAGCAGGGCTGGGCCTGGGCCAGGCTCGAAGAGCTGCTTGTTTTTGGCTTCACGCTTGGCTTGTCGGCGATTTTGCTCTACTTCCCGTTTTATGTCAGTTTTTCCTCGCAGGCCGGCGGCATTTTGCCCAATATCGTCTTCCCAACCCGCGGGGCCTACCTGTGGATTATGTTTGGCGCGCTCTTTGTGCCTTTGTTTCTGTTCCTGCTCCATTTGCGTTCGAAACTCTCCGCCAATTTGCGTCTCGGATTTGGCCTGGCCCTCGGTCTGACAATTTTCCTGTGGCTTTTTTCGGTGGTGGCGGGCCTGGCCCTGGCGAACACGGACGCTATCCGCCAGTTCATCACCTCCCAGGGCGCGACCGGCGCGTGGGATGTTTTGCAGGCGGCTACCCTGAGACGTTTTGAGTTTGTGGGCGGGCTGGCTACGCTCGTCCTGCTCTTGGGCATGACGGTGGCTTATTTAACGGCCATCCGGGCTGAGGCGCAGGCGGTTCCGGCGCGGACTTCTTCGCCAGAACACGGATCGGGAGGCCAATCGCCTCAAGCGCAGAGTGTGCCCCTTCCTTTCCTGCTGCTGATGATTTTATTGGGCGGTTTGCTGGTGTTGGCCCCCGAATTTGTCTATTTGCGCGATGGTTTTGGCAATCGCATGAATACGGTTTTTAAGTTCTATTACCAGGCCTGGACGCTCTGGTCGCTGGCTGCGGCTTTTGCTTTCGTGACGGTTTTCAGCGGGAAGCGCGCATGGCTGACGTGGGCGGCCCGGATTGTGCTGCTGCTTGTGACTGGGATGGGGCTGGCTTACCCGGTTTTGAGCCTGCCCAACCGCGCAAATTATTTCCGGTCGGCCCAACCCAGCCTGGATGCAGGCGGTTATCTGGCCCGTTCTGCGCCCGAAGACGCTGCGCTGGTTGAGTTTTTGAGCAGCCAGCCGTTTGGGGTGGTGCTTGAGGCGGCGACCAATAACAGCTACACCGAATATGGCCGGATCGCGACTCATAGCGGCCTGCAAGCGGTTTTAGGCTGGGGCTGGCACGAATGGCAGTGGCGGGGCAGTGACCAGGCCTACGCCGGGCGCGAGGCGGATATTCGCGTCCTCTATGAAACGCCTTCCTGGGATCGCGCCCGCGAGGTTTTGGTGCGTTACAATGTCCGCTATCTGGTCTTGGGCGAGCTGGAGCGGCGAACCTACCAGGTCAATCAGCAAAAATTTGCCGCCCTGCCAGAGCTTATCCGTTTTGGCGATACGGTCCTCTATCTCGTCCCTGAAAGGCCCTGAGGTAAAATTGGATTGATGGACTGTTCTTTGAAATACAACAAACTCTGGTTCGGGTTGGCTTTTACGCTGGCCCTGGCGCTGCGCCTGTTGCGATTGGGCGAAATTCCGCTTTCAGACTCCGAAGCGGCCTGGGCTTTGCAGGCCTTAAATCTTTCGCGCGGCCTACCGTTTGAATTTGGTCCCCAGCCGGGCTATATCAACCTGACGGCCCTGGTCTTCTTTGTTTTACAGGCCTCCAACTTTGCGGCGCGCCTGCTCCCGGCCCTGGCGGGCAGTGCGCTGGCCCTGGCCCCGGCCCTCTTCCGCGATCGTTTGGGCGCGAAAGCCGCGATTGTGCTGGCCTTCATTTTGGCTTTCGAGCCGGGCTTGCTGGCGCTTTCACGGATGGCCGCCAGCCCGATCCTGGCGATCAGCCTGTTGATCCTGGCCTGGGGCGCGTGGCGCAATGCTTCTGTCCGGTTGGCGGGTTTCCTGGCCGGGCTGGCCCTGCTCGCGGGCAGTGCGCTTTGGTTTGGCTTGCTCGGATTGCTGCTGGCGTTTGGGCTGGCGCGTTTTTTTGTACCCGGAATATCGCTTTCGCTGGAGAAGGGGCGGCTTCGCCCAGCCTTGTATTTTGCGGGCGGGACGTATCTCGCCTTTGGCAGTCTCTTCCTGCTCGCGCCCGGCGGATTGGGCGCGGGCCTGGCATCCTTGTTGGATGTTTTCACCCGCCTGGATGGTTGGGACGGCGCGCCGCTCTGGCTGCCGCTGGCGGCCTTGTTCTTTTACCAATTCCCCGCCCTGGTGCTGGCCCTGGTTTCGCTGGCGCGCCTCTTTTGGCGGCGCGATCCGCTCGTGATTTTCCTTGGACTTTGGCTGCTGGCGGCGCTTTTACTGGCAATCCTGCCGCCTTCGCGCCAGGTGGCAGACCTGGGCTGGGCCCTCCTGCCGCTCTGGGCCTTGGCTGCGCTCGAAGTGACGCGCTGGCTGTCCAGGCCGGAAGCGGTGATCGAGCAGCATCTTGACCCGGCCTCAGACAGCGAAACCCCCGAATTTCGTTCGGTGGTGCTCTCGAACGGCATTTGGGAAACGCTGGGCATGGGCCTCCTGACCGTCCTTTTGCTGATCTTTGCCTGGCTCAACTTTGCGAGCGCCGCCCTGGTTACGTTTGACCCCGCTTCTGCCCAATTGCACTGGCTGCTGGTGGCGGGCGTGCTGGGTTTGTTGGCCTTAAGCGTTTCTCTGGTGGCGTTTGGCTGGTCTGTGCGGGTTGCTCTGCAAGGGTTTGCCTGGGGCGTTTTGTCTATTTTTCTGATTCAGAGCCTGGCGATGGCCTCCTTCGCTGCCCAACTGCGGCCCGGCGTTAGCGTCGAGCTGTGGCCGGCCGCGCCCATCTCACCCGCGATTGAAGTGATTCATTCGCAAGCCAACCAAATATCCCAAATGGCGCGTGGCAGCGATGCCGCCTTGAACGTCAAGCTGGTGGCCGTTGATTCGCCCGCCCTGCACTGGTCTTTGCGCAACTGGGACGTAACCAGCGCGCAGATGCTCTCCTTTAGCTCCAGTGCAGATTTAATTATCATGCCGGGCGGCAGCGTTTCGCCAGAACTGGACGCCTCTTATCGCGGTGCAAACTTCCCGCTCCGTACTTACCCTGTTTGGGGAGAGTTGACCGCTGCTGAATGGCTGCGCTGGGTCATTACCCACGATGCGCCCGTCTCGAACGAATTGATTTTGTTCTGGGCGCGCGGCGACCTGTTCCCCGATTCTCAAAATTCATTTCCCTGAGTCAATTCAAACCCTTCCGCATGGGTATTCTTTGTTCCAACCCCAAAATTCATCAGGAACGCCAGGAAAACACTCTTCCTGGCGTTCCTGATGGCAAGGCCTGATTTTCTGGCGCGGAAAAATATATTTTAGGAGTCTCATGTCTGATTTGCGTATTATCGCCATTGACGGCCCGGCCGCTTCGGGCAAATCCACCCTCGGCTTTCGTCTGGCTGAAAATTTGGGTTATCTCTACTTTGATACCGGCCTGATGTATCGCGCCATTACCTGGCTGGCCCTGCAACGTGGAATAGATATGCGCGACGAAGCCGCCGTCTCGCGCCTGGCCGAAGATGTGCCCATCGAGGTGACGGCCTCCTCGCTCGAAGATGGCCGCCCCTGCGATATCGTCGTCGACGGGCAGGACATTACCTGGAAGATTCGTCAGCCCGAAGTGGACGCCAACGTCTCGATTGTGGCCGCCTACCCCGGCGTACGCACCGCTCTCACCACCCAGCAGCGACGGATCGGCCTGCGTGGGCGGGTGGTCATGGTTGGGCGCGATATCGGAACCGTTGTCCTGCCCGAAGCCGATCTCAAAATTTATCTGGACGCCTCGGCCCGCGAACGCGCTCGCCGCCGCTACGAAGAAATCCTGCAAAGGGGCGAGACAGCCAACTTTGACGAGATTCTGTCCACCGTCAACGAGCGCGACCGGATCGATTCCACCCGCGATTTTGCTCCCCTTAAACCAGCCGCAGATGCCATTTTGCTTGATTCCGATCAACTCGACGCCGACCAGGTTTTTCAAAAAGCCCTCGCCTTATGCAAGCGTTAGGGCGATACCAGCCGCCCCTTCTCAACCGATTGGCGCGCGGCTTGTTGCGGCCCCTCTTTCGCAGCCTTTTCCACCTGTTGGCGAAAATCGAAATCGAAGGCCTCGAGAACATCCCGCGCGGCGCGCCTTATGTCGCCATCTTCAACCACGTCTCAACCTTCGACCCGCCTTTTGTGCTCGCTTTTTGGCCTGAAAACATCGAAGCGATGGGTGCATCAGATATTTGGAAGCGGGCCGGGTTTGGACAGAATATTTTAGTCCGCCTGTTCGGCGGCATCCCTGTCCGGCGCGGCCAATATGACCGCCAGGCTTTGGATCGGGTGGTGCGCGTCTTGCAATCCGGCTATCCGCTTTTGCTTTCGCCCGAAGGCGGCCGGACACGCGTCCCCGCCCTGCGCCGGGGCCGCCCCGGTCTGGCTTTTATCGTCGAAGAGAGCGGCGCGCCGGTGGTGCCGGTCGCGATCACCGGCACCACAACAGATTTTTTCCGGCGCGCCGTGCGCACCCAACGCCCCACGCTTCACCTGCGGGTTGGCAAAGTGATCGATTTGCCGCCTATCGAGGGCAAGGGTGAAGCGCGCCGCCAGTCCCGCCAGCGCAATGTTGATCTGTCCATGCGCCAGGTTGCGGCTCTGCTGCCGGCAAGCTATCGCGGTGTTTACGCCGATGAGCCGCTTTTGTAATTTAATCGTGTAGCTGGCTCGGCTTGCCGTGCTATAATGGCCGTATTCTGGTACGCAGCTTGCAACGATTGAGCGCATGGAATCTATTTTCTCCCTTTTTCAAGGCGATTTTCTCTCCCCACTCTGGCCTTCGCTGTTGGGCTGGTTATGGTGGTTTTTGCTTGCTGCGCTGATCGGCTGGACCTTGTTCAGCTGGCGAAACGTCCCGCTGGTTTGGGATTCACGCACCTGGGGCCTGATCCTTCTTCTTTCCGTTTTTGTCATTCTCTCCAATAATTTTATCGGCTTACGCCTGCCTGCTGGTTCGGCTTTGCCGCCGCCTGGCATTCCCCAGTCGCCGCGCGGCCCGGCCCTGATGGTTTTTTCGGCCCTGCCCTGGCTGCTGGCGGGAGGTCTGCTTGGCCCGGCCGCGGCGGCCCTGGTGGGTTTTGTGGCCGGCCTGATCCGTTTTGCGATTGATACCCAGTCTGTTTATACGCCGCTTGAAATGGCCCTCCTGGCGGCCATTTTCAGCGTGGCGGTTCGTCAGCGTTTCCGCACCTGGCCCTATCACCTGCTGCGTGAGCCGTTGTTCGCCGCGCTGCTCTTGAGCCTGCCGTTTGCGCTCCTGTTTGCCGCGGGAGCCTTCATGATCGTGGCCGGGCCAATCGAAACCCGCCTGGATTACGCCCTGACCCAATTGCAGTATGCCACCCTCGCTTTCGCCGGTGAAATGTTGGTGGGCGGGCTTTTCTCTCAAACGTTGGCCCTGGTTTTCCCCGATGCCTGGGGCCGGCGTTTACCGTTGCAGCCTTCGCCGGGCGAGCGCAGCCTGGAAGCCCGTTTCCTGTTTGGGACAGGCACCCTGATTACCTCCCTGCTGCTGGCCCTCCTGGTCGGCGATTGGCTGGTGGCCGGTTCCGCTTCGCGCCAAATGCTTGAGTTTCGGCTGCAAGGCAATGCCCAACTGGCCTCCCAAAGCGTGCCATTTTTCCTGGAGACCGGCCAAAACCTGGCCTCCCAACACGCGCTCAGCCCCGAACTGCTGGGCGATGATCCGCGCCAGATGACGACAATTCTTGAGAAGCAGCTGCGCGCAATCCCCTTTTTCGATCAGTTGATGGTCCTGGATCGCCAGGGGAACTTGCTCGCTTACTATCCCCTCGCTGCGCCAGAACAGCAAATTCTGGCCCCCCAAGAATCTGCCGGCCTGGCGCTTGCATTTAGCGGCGTCCGCAGTCAGACCTACACCATCCCGCCCGCCAATGGCGGTAACGCCGCCCGGATTTCATTTGTAATTGGGCTGGTGGCCGATGGAACTGACCTGCCCAGCCGGGTTTTGATTGGCCGCACCAACCTTGAAACCAACCCTTTCACGCAGCCGCTGATTGACAGCCTCGCCAGCGTCCGCGATCTGGAAGGGGACGGTATTTTGCTGGATGAAGACCGAACCATTATTTACCACAATAATCCATCGCTGGTCATGACGCCCTACTCCGGCCAGGTCCCGCTCGAAGCCGCCTTTTTTGACGACACCTCTCCCAGCGGAACCCGCAGCCTGGTTTACTTCCAGCCAACGCTTGGACGGCCCTGGTCAGTTGTTCTGACCGTCCCCGCCCAGCAGGCCCAAAAGCGAGCCTTGGCCCTCGCCGCGCCGCTCTCGATCATGATTGTGGCCCTCGCGGTGGTGGCTTTATTCTCGCTGAAATTCGGCTTAAGGTCTGTCACCAGTTCCATGCAGACCCTGGCGAGCGAAGCGGTCCGCATTGCGCAGGGCCAACTCGACCATCCCCTGCCAGTGGAGGGCGTCGACGAAGTCGGCCAGCTGCGGCGCGCCTTCGAGCAAATGCGTTCCAGCCTGCAATCGCGGCTCGAAGAACTCAATCGTTTGCTGCTCGTCAGCCAGGGAGTCGCCTCCAGCCTCGATATGGGCGATTCGGTTGAACCGGTGCTCGAAGCCATCCTGGCAACCGGCGCAAGCGCCGTGCGGGTCGTGCTGACCCAGGACAGCCTCCAGGACACTGAACGCGATATTCCCTCCCTCTTTGCTCTTGGGCCTTCCAAAGAAAAATATGCCTATCTGGACGAACAGATTTTGGAATTGACCCAGCAGCAAGACCGGATTGTGCTGACGAACGTTGCGCGCGCCCGCACCTTTGGCCTGCCCGCCGGACAACCGGCCCCGGCCTCGCTGGTGGCTTTCCCGCTTCGCCACGAAAACCGGCATTATGGCGCGCTCTGGGCGGCTTACGATCAGCCGCGGCTTTTCTCTGAGACCGATGTCCGTTTTCTGGCTACTTTATCGGGTCAGGCCGCCCTGGCGGCTTCCAACAATCATCTTTTCTTGTCTGCCGAGGTCGGACGCCAGCGTTTGGCCGCCATCCTGGCCTCGACCCCAGACCCGGTCTTGGTCACGGATCACCTCAACCGCCTGCTGCTCGCCAATCCCGCCGCCTGGAAGACGCTTGGCGACGGCGTTAGCTCGGGCGAAGGCCAGCCGATTGAACGCCTTATTTCGTACAAGCCCTTGCTCGAAATCCTACAAGTCTCCTCTCCCGATAAACTCTCCGCCGAAGTAACCGTCGCCAAGGGCCAGGTTTACCTGGCGACCGCCTCGCCCGTCATGGCCGATGGCCGCCTGGTAGGCCGGGTTTGTATTTTGCGCGACGTGACCTATTTTAAAGAACTGGACACGATGAAGACCGAGTTCGTCAACACGGTCAGCCACGACTTGCGCTCTCCCCTGACCCTGATGCGCGGCTATGCCACCATGCTTGAAATGGTGGGAGAACTGAACGAGCAGCAGCAAGGCTATGTCAAGAAAATTATTTCAGGCGTCGAAAACATGGCCCGCCTGGTGAACAATTTGCTGGACCTGGGCCGGATTGAAGTCGGCGTGGGCCTCCAATTGGAAACCGCCCCAATTTTCGAGATCGTTGAGCGCGTCACCAGCACCCTCCAAACGCAGGCCTCCCAGAAAAACATCATCCTGACGGTCGACATGCCCGCCGATATGTCGGTTTTGATCGAGGCCGATACCGCCCTCTTGCAACAAGCCATGTATAATCTGGTGGAAAATGCGGTAAAATACACCCCCCAAGATGGCCGGGTGCTGGTTCATGCCCGGGTTGCGACAGAAACCTTCTATTTTGATGTGCAGGATAGCGGAATTGGCGTTTCACCGATTGACCAGCCGCGCTTGTTCGAGAAGTTCTATCGCGGCGGACAGCGCGAAGCCCGTGAGCAAAAAGGCTCTGGCCTTGGTCTGGCAATTGTCCGCTCGATTATTGAGCGGCATGGCGGCAAAATCTGGCTTGAGAGCCAGTTGGGCAAAGGCAGCACTTTCTTTTTCGAGGTTCCCCTGCGCCAGTCAGATGGATTGCCCAAATCTGGCTGAGTTTCTACTTCCCACTTGTTCGTGTTTACGGTATAATGTTGTGCCGATTGCGCCGCTGCGCGCATTTTTGTTGTAATTATTATTCTTTGATTGTGAGGATTTTGCATGTCTACAAAACGAACTTACCAACCAAAAATTAGACGCCGCGTGCGCGTGCATGGCTTTCGACAACGTATGTCCAGCGCTGATGGGCGCGAAGTCTTAAAACGCCGCCGCTTGCGCGGCCGCAGCAAATTAACGGTCACTTGCAACAACCACGTTAAGAAAGTGCGCTGGTAGGCCGCGACGGCGCACGCCGTTGCCAAAAGTGAGGAATGGGTGCAGCGCCGTTTTCGTCTGACCCGATCCACCGATTTCAAGCGGGTGCGGAGTTATGGAAAATCTTTCGCGCACCCGCTTGTTGTGTTGATTATGCTGGTATCTGAGGAAGCAGGCCTGCGGGTGGGTGTCGCCGCCAGCCGTTCTCTCGGAGGCGCTGTCCAGCGTAATCGCGCCAAACGCTTGCTGCGCGAAGCGATCCGCCCTGAAGTTGCTGCGCTTGTTCCCGGCCACGACCTGATCCTGATTGCCCGCGCGCCCCTTTTGCAATCTGATTTTGCAGATCTTAAAAAAGCGATTCGCAGTTTGTTGCGGCGGGCCAGCCTCTATCAATCTGAATAATAGATGACTGAGCATTTTTTACCGCAAGAATACCCCAATGAACCTCGCCTGCGCGATCTGCCGCGCAGCCTGGCGTATTGGCCGCGCCTGGCCCTCTTAGGAGTAATCCGACTGTACCAGGCCACCCTTTCCAGAACGATGCCGCCCAATACCTGCCGGTTTTATCCATCCTGCTCCCATTACGGCTACCAGGCAATTTATAAGTATGGGGTTTTCAAGGGCGGCTGGATGGCTTCCTGGCGGGTTTTACGCTGCAATCCTTTCAACCCTGGTGGGGTTGATCCTGTTCCTTAGGAGTTTCGATGAAGTTTCAGCGAGTTGCTTTACTGTTTGTGGTGGTTTTCATGCTATTTGCTTTGAGCGCCTGTGGAACGCGGACGACTACCCAAAACTTTCCCGGCCTGGTTGTCCAGGACGAGCTGGTCTACCTTTCGGAAGGCTCGCATGTTTATCTGGTCAATAGCAGCAACGGGCAGGAAGCGCGCCTGGGCGGCGCGCCGCTGCGCTTCCCCAAAGAGGCGGATGGCAATACGAGCTTGTTTGCCCCGATCGCGCTGACCGTTGATGGGCAGATGATTGTTCCCAATTCTCACCCCTCGCAGCACAGCCTTTTTAGCGCTGACCCGCAAACTGGCAATACCAGCTGGGCTTTTGAGAAATCCAAGGGCACCTGGGTTGCTGGGGCGCTTACCCTGGGCGAGACGATCTACGCCTCCGGCGGGGATGGCATCCTGTATGCGTTGGACCTCAAAGGCAACCAACGCTGGTCGGTTTCGATTTCAAAGAATGCCCTCCTCAGCCATGCCGTGACCGACGGAACCCTGATCTTCCAGGCAACGATGGACGGAGTCTTGTACGCGCTTGACGCCTCGACCGGGAATGAAATCTGGCAGGCGGATTTGAGCGACCCGATTATTTCATCGCCTGCCCTCCACGAGGCCGGACGGCTCTACGTCGGAACCCTGGGCGGCGAAATGTTTGCGCTTGAGGCCGGTACTGGCACAGTCATCTGGAAGCAAAAACTGGAAGGAAGCATCTGGAGCGCGCCCGCCCTGTCTGAAGATACGGTTTATACGGGCACACTGCTCGCCAAGCAGGGAAAGTTTTATGCCCTCCAGCGCGATACCGGCGCGATTCGATGGCAGCGCGACGAAGCCAGCTCGATCATTGCCAGCCCGCTCGCAATGGAGGCCCAGGTCGTCTACGTGACGGATGCTGGCCGCGTTCAGGCCCTTTCTAGCGATAATGCCCCGCTCTGGCAGGCGGACCTGAAAGGCAAGCTGGTCTCTGCGCCGGTCCTGGCCGGCAATACCATTTTGGTCGCCCCGCTCCAGGGTGATGCGATGCTGGTTGCATTTGACGTTAACGGCGCCCAACGCTGGACGTTTCTACCGGAAAAATAGGAGTCGTTATGTGGGACACAATTATTGTTACCCCAATGACCAACATCTTGCTCTTGATTTACGCGTTTGTTGGTAATTTTGGTATTGCGATTATTCTCTTTACAGTTTTAATCAAAGCGGTCACCCACCCCCTGATGGCCAAACAGATTAAATCCAGCGCAAAAATGCAGGAATTGATGCAGTCTGAAGATTGGCAAAAAATTCAGGCCAAGTACAAGGATGATAAAGAGAAACTGGCCCAAGAGCAGATGCGCGTCTACCAGGAGCAGGGCGTCAACCCGCTCGCTTCCTGCCTGCCGACCCTGGTCCAGTTCCCAATCATCATCGGACTGTATCAATCCATCAACCGCGTCATGGGGGTTTCTCCCCTGCAAATGGTGGATCTGGTGCGCAGCATGACAGACCCGCTCTGGTCGTGGATGGGCGCACTGATCCCGGCCGCCTCCATCAGCGCGATCTTGCCGATCAATACCCAATTCTTGTGGATGAATCTCGGCCAGCCGGAGCGCATTCTTGCCGATGTTTTGCCCTTTGGCGGGCTTCCCACCCTGGCGCTCATCGTCGGCCTGACCACCTTTATTCAAACGAAATTGACCGTCATGCCCTCGGCCAACCCCAACGACCAATCGGCCCAGATGACTCAGATGATGGGCATCTACATGCCGCTCATGCTTTTCTGGTTTTCGCTCAATTTTGCTTCAGGCCTGGCAGTTTATTTCATCGCCAGCAACCTGGCCGGTATTGCTCAATATGCGGCCCTCGGCAAGGTCAATTGGAGCAACCTTTTCAGTTTTGGCAAAAAGCCAGTTCCTGCCGCCAAAACGCCCGTTAGTAAAAAATCCAAGAAATAGGGGAGAGCTTATTTTATGGAACGAACAACACTCGAAGTGATTGCCCCCTCGGTTGAAGAAGCCCTTGCGCGCGGCCTGGAGCAGTTGGCGGTCTCGCAAGACCAGGTTGATCTGGAAGTGCTGGACGAAGGCAATCGCGGCTTCCTCGGTTTTGGATCGCGCCAGGTGCGCGTGCGTCTGACCCTCAAGGCTGGCGAAGCCTCCCAGAGCTTGCCCCCAGTTGCTGCTGAATCGCAAACGCTGGAAGTTCCCGAGACAACGGATGATCCTTTGCTCGATTTCAGCATCCAGAATGCCCGCGAACTGCTTGCCAAAATGAAACTCCCCGCGCGCGTCTCTGCCAAATACGGCCAACCCGACGAGAAGGGCGAGACCCCCATCCTGATCGATATTTATGGCGACGATCTTTCAATCCTGATTGGCCGCCGGGCTGAAACCTTGAACGCCTTGCAATATATCCTGGGCCTGATCATCAGCAAGCAAGCTCAGAGTTGGGTCCAGGTTGTGGTTGACGTGGAAGGCTACCGCGCCCGGCGCGAAAAACAACTGCGCCAGCTTGCCCGCCGGATGGCCGAACAAGCCGTTCGCACCGGAAAGCGCCAAATCCTCGAACCAATGTCCTCCGCAGAACGGCGCATTATCCACCTCGAACTGCGCGACCACCCTCAGGTCACCAGCGAAAGCCTCGGCGAAGACCCGGCCCGCAAGGTCACGATTTTGCTCAAAAAATAACGCTTACTTAAAAGAACGCGCAAGGCGGTTAAGCCTTGAGCGTTTTGATTCTTGTCAAACTCGGCGATTGTCTGCCGCAGTAAGCTGCAACTGTGCTATTCAAACTCCAGGTCAAACTC
>JAVEWN010000039.1:0-27436 GCA_034004515.1 Anaerolineales bacterium
AGGGCCGGCGCATGTTTGAGCAGGCCGCCAATATAATATTTGGCCGTCTCCGAGAGTCCGGCATAGCCGCTGGCGTCAAAGAAGAGATTACTCTCATTCTTCCAAAGCGAGGCGTGGACGTGCATGCCGGAACCGTTATCGCCAAAAAGTGGCTTGGGCATGAAAGTAACGGTTTTTCCGTTTTGGCGGGCAATGTTCTTGGCAATATATTTGTAGATCAAGACCTGGTCGGCCATGCGGGTCAGGGTGTTAAAGCGCATCCCCAGTTCGCTCTGGCCGGCGGTGGCGGCTTCGTGGTGATGAATTTCCATCGACACGCCAGCTTCTTCGAGGGCCATCACGATCTCGCCGCGGACCGTGCTTAAGGTATCGGTTGGCGGGACGGGAAAATAACCGCGTTTGGGCAAAATCTGTCCGCCAAAGTTTGGGCGGTCACTGCGGCCGCTGTTCCACCAGCCTTCTTCGCTGTCGATGTAATAGTAAGATTCGTGGGTGTTGCTGGCATAACGGACATTGTCGAAGATGAAAAATTCGGCTTCCGCGCCGAAAAAAGCGGTCTCAGCGATGCCGGTTTGCTGGAGGTAGGCTTCGGCCTTCTTGGCAACGTAGCGCGGATCGCGGCTATAGGGCTGAAGCGTAACCGGGTCGTGAACGTTACAGATCAAGACCAGGGTCGGGATTTCGGCGACCGGGTCTATAAATGCAGAGTCGGGATCGGGGATCAGGAGCATATCTGATTCGTGGATTTCCTGGAAGCCGCGGATGGAGGAGCCGTCGAAAGCGAGGCCTTCCGCGAGCAATTCTTCGTCCATCCGCCGCGCGGGAATGGTGAAATGCTGCCAGGTTCCGGGCAGGTCGATAAAACGAATGTCGACCATTTTCACATTCTTGCCCAATTCGAGGGCGTCTTGGATTGTCTTTGGCATGGATAAATCTCCTTTAACGTGAATTCGGATGTAAGGTTTTTGAGCCTGATTTTGCTGAGAAAAACACAAAACTTGGTCTGGGATGATTATCCCGAACTGATGTCTTTAGTGTCGGGGAAAATAGCTCAAAATTTCTTGAATGCTGCGAATTATAGTTTTGTCCCTGCACCCGCGCCCATTCCCCAAACGGGTAATATTTAAAACAGCAGAAATAAAAACAAGCCCTGCGGGGCTGGCCTGCCCTTGTGGGTGCGGCCAACGTTCAGGGCTTGCTTTTGCAGCAGAAATCTTAAATCGGCGCGATGATGCCCAGGACGGCCAGAAAGTGGGCCGCGGCTCCCAGCAGGACAAAAATATGCCAGACCTCATGAAAGCCAAATTTACCCGGCAGAAAGTCAAAAGTTTTGGTAGCGTAAACAACCGCCCCGAGGGTATAGATGACTCCGCCGACGATCATCCAGGTCAGGCTGAAGGGCGTCAGAGCGTTCAGCATCTGGCCTGCCGCCGCCACGCACAGCCAGCCCATCAAAACATAGATGCCCGCAGAAACCCAGCGCGGCGCTCCCATGTAGAAAATCTTGACGATAATCCCGACCACGGCGAAAGTCCAGACAATTGCCAGCATCCCCCAGCGGAAAAATCCTTCAAAAGCCAGCAAACAGAAGGGGGTGTAAGAGCCGGCGATCAGCAGGTAAATGGCTGAGTGGTCAAACTTGCGCAGGAGGGCCGTCACTTTTGGCCCGGCATTGACCAGGTGATAGGTGGCGCTGGCCGAAAATAATCCGACCAGGCTCAGCCCATAGACCAGCACCGCGGCGATTTTTTCGACGCCCGGCCAGCCCATGACCAGTAAAACGATTTGACCGGCCAGGGCCGCAATCGCGCCGCCGAGGTGCATCAGCCCACTAACGGGTTCGCGTAAATTGGAAAACATTGGGTATCATCCTTTCGTATGTTTCAGCAAGAGGATGATACCCTGCCTAAACATTTTTTGCCTATCGTCTGGCTAACCGGCAGGTATCGATTTGGAATGAGAGTGGGTAAATCAGGCCGGACAGCAGCGATGCGGGAAAGTTTCTTTGAGATTTGAATTTGCTGCGGGCCTTAAACCGCGCTTGACAGCATAGCGAAGGCGATTATAATATTGCCCTGCTTGCGCTGGTGCTGGAATTGGCAGACAGGCATGGTTGAGGGCCATGTGCCGCGAGGCGTGAGGGTTCAAGTCCCTCTCAGCGCACAAAATAAATGCCCGGACAAGGCTTAATTGCCTTGTCCGGGCATTTGATTCCGGGCGGTCTAGGTTCAAGCCGTCGGCAGCAAGCTGGAAATCAGGCCAAGCGCTGCGGGTTGGGGCAGGTGGATGCGCAGGATGCGCCGTCCGCGCGTCTGGAGGGCTTCGTAATCGCCGAGAGCCTGTCCGCGCTCAAGGGTCCCGAAGGTCAGGCCCTGGCCGGGAATCTCGAAATCGGCTGCGGGGTCGGCGGTGATTTGCAGGAAAACCCCGTTATCGGCCCCGCCCTTGTGAAGTTGGCCGGTCGAGTGCAGAAAACGCGGCCCAAAGCCGAGCGTAGTCGGCAGGCCGGTTTTGCGGGTGACGGCGGCCCGCAGGGTTTGCAAGAGCGCCTCCAGTTCTGGGTTGCGTGGCAGGTAGGCGTTGATGGCGACATAATCGCCGGGCCGGCTATCGGCCAGGAAGTCGTTCAGGGTGGATGGAAAATCCGCCGCTTGAGCGGAGATAAATTGACCGGCGCTGAGCGAGCCGTTGGCGCGAAATTCGGCAATCTTGGCTTTGGCAATGTCTTTCGCAATCTGGACATCGGGCTGGTCGAACGGGTTGACTTCGAGCAGGGCGCAGGCCATGCCAATCGCCACTTCCCAGCGGAAGATTTCGCCGCCCAGATCGTAGGGGTCGCCCAGGTCAAAGGTCAAGACGGGATGTCCGGCGGCGCGCAGGTCAGCGGCAAAGGCGTCGAGTGCGCCGTCGAAACGGAGATAGGCGAACAGGCGGTCGCGGCCGTAGGCGGCAGAGCCGGCCTCGTAATGCGGCTCGCCGTCCACAACGACGATACCCTTGCCGAGTTTGCCACTCGATTCAGCAATCAGTTGTTCGAGCCAGGAGCCTACCGAAGCCAGTTGGTCATCAGCCAGGATGGTCAGCTTGTCACGTCCGGCCAGGGCGCAGCCGCCCAGAGCCGCGCCCAGCACCAGGCCGGGGTTACGGGCGGCAGGGACATCAGCGGCGCACTGTTTCATCATCTTTTGGGCGCTCGTCAGGAATTTGTCGAGGTCGATGCCAATCAAGGCGGCCGGAACCAGGCCAAAGTGGGTCAGGGCCGAATAACGGCCGCCCACCAGCGGGTCGGCGTTGAACACCTTGCGGAATCCGCGCTCGTTGGCAAGTTTTTCGAGCGAAGTGCCGGGATCCGTAATGGCGATGAAACGTGAACCCGCCTGTGCGCCAAATTTCTGAGCGGCCAGATGATAGAAGTAGTCAAATCCGGCCATCACTTCAGCTGTGCCGCCAGATTTGGAGGACACAATGTAGAGCGTGGTTTCCGGGCTGAAGCGGGCGGCGGTGGCAGCCACCTGACCGGGGTCGGTTGAATCCAAAATGGCGAAGGTGAGGGGTGGAATGTTGTGCTTCGACTGCGCGGACGCTGCCCTCAGCACTTGCGGGGAGAAAACCAGCGAAAGGACTTCAGGGCCAAGCGAGGAGCCGCCCATCCCGATCAACAAAATGTTCTGGATGCCTTCGGCGCGCACGCTTGCAGCAAAAGCGTTAATTTCGGGGATGGCAGCGCGCGAGGTTTCGGGCAGCTTCAGCCAGCCCAGGCGTTTTTTTATTTCGGCCTGTCCGGCGGGGTCGTCCGTCCAAAGGGTCGGGTCGACCTGCCACATGCGCCGGGCAGCGGATTTGGCTTCCAGTGTGGCTACGGCTGCCTTAACGGTAGCCAGAATCGGGGCGGCCTGATCCGCTACGGATTTTCTGCGGGCTTCGATGCTCGCAAGCAGCGCGTCAAAGGCCTCAGCAAAGGACTTGACTCCTTCTTCTTCCAACTCCTGTGTGACCGTTTGGAGGGAAATGCCCATTTTCTCAAGCGCGGCAACCTGGGCGCGGCACTCCTCCAGGCCGGTCGAGAGAGTCATGGCGGCCTGGCCGTGCTCCCGGAAGGCGTCCAGCGTTTTTGGCGGGACGGTGTTGACGGTGGCCGGCCCGATCAGCGCATCGACGTAGAGCGTATCTGGGTAAGCCGGGTTCTTGGTGCCGGTCGAGGCCCACAGCGGGCGCTGGAAATTGGCTTTGGAGAGCTGCAGCTTGCCAAAACGCTCGCTATTGAAAACTTCCTGAAAAACGGCATAGGCCAATTTGGCGTTGGCAATCGCCGCCTTGCCGAGCAGCGCAGACCCGGCCGGCAGCTGCGGGTCAATTTTGCTGTCCAGGCGCGAAACAAAAAAGGAAGCAACCGAATGGATGGCCTCAATATCGCCGCCTGAGAGCAGGCAATCTTCGAGACCGCTCAGGTAGGCTTCGATCACTTCGCGGTAGCGCTCAATCGAGAAGATCAGGGTGACGTTGACGTTGATTCCGGCGGCGATGCTCTGGCGGATGGCCGCCAGGCCAGCTTTGGTAGCCGGGATTTTAATCATCAGGTTTGGGCGCGCGACAGTTTGCCAGAGTTGTTTGGCCTGTTCGACGGTTTGGGCGCTGTCATTGGCAAGATAGGGCGCGACCTCCAGGCTGACGTAGCCATCCACCCCAAGCGTTTCGGCGTAGAGTGGCGCAAACAAATCGCAGGCAGCGCGAATATCTTCAACGGCCAGCTGCCAGAATATCGATTCGGCGTCCCAGCCCGCAAGCGCCAGCGGGACAAGGGCCGAATCATAATCGGAGGTCTTGCTGATGGCGTTGTGGAAGATGGTCGGGTTGGAGGTCACGCCGCGAATATCGCCGCGCGCAATCAGGTCGGCCAGTTCGCCGCTTTCGAGCAGGCGGCGCTGGATGTTGTCGTACCAGAGCGATTGGCCGAGGCTGGCTAATTGAGAAATGGTGCCGATCATGGAATACTCCTATTTTAACAATGAGGGATAAGAATTTGACTTTAGAGTTCGTTTTTACGAGTCTGGAGAAGCAGGAAAGCTGTTGTTTAAAAGGCGATTAAAAAACCAAATCTGGACGCGGATTTCGCGGATTAAACGGATTTACGCGGATTTTTTAAGAAAAATCCGTGAGATTCCGCGTAATCCGTGCAATCCGTGTACGAAAAAGATTTGATTCAAATTGAACTCTAAACTCAAGTAAGAAATCGTCACGGCTTAACGGCTGATTTTGAAAGCACGGCCTGAATCTTGCGGCTCAAGGCTGCAGCGTCTCACCTTGCTCAATCTTGCGAACCTTGCTCACCCGGCGCTGGTGACGCTCCTGGCCGGGATCCTCGCCCACAAAACGCGCGCCCAGAAAAGCAGCCACAATCTCCTTGGCCGGTTCCGGGCCGATGATGCGCGCCCCCAGGCAGAGCAGGTTCATATCGTCATGCTCCACGCCCTGGTGGGCTGAATAGGTGTCGTGGCAGATTCCGGCATAAATCCCCTTCATTTTGTTGGCGGCAATATTCGCGCCAACCGCCGAACCGCACAGCATGATCCCGCGCTCGGCCCGGCCGTCCAAAATGGCGCGGCCCACCTTTTCGGCGTAGTCGGGGTAATCGACCGCCGCGGTGCTGTCCGTCCCCAGGTCAAGCGGCTCGTGACCCGCCGCGCGGACCGCCTCCATCACCACCTGTTTGAGCGGGAACCCGGCATGATCGCTTCCAATTGCAACTTTCATCTCATCACCTCGCGCGCCTTCGCCATCACATGTTCAACCGTAAAGCCAAACTCTCTAAATAAAATTGGGGCCGGGGCAGAAGCGCCATAATGCTCCAGGGAAATAATCCCGCCAGACTGACCAACGAATTTTTCCCAGCCCATGGCGATGCCTGCCTCGACAGCCACGCGCGCGCTGACGGCGGCGGGCAGCACCGACTCACGATAGCCTGCATCCTGTTTCTCGAACAATTCCCAGCTCGGAACGGACACCAAACGCACATTGACGCCCTCCATCGCCAGACGCGTCCCGGCCTCGACAATTAACGCGACCTCCGAACCCGAAGCCATCAGAATCAACTCCGGCAGATCATTGCCCATATCAGCCAGGACATAAGCGCCCTGGTGCAGCAGGGCCGCATCAGAATACAGTTCGCGGTTGAGGGTCGCCAGGTTCTGACGGGTCAAAATCAAGGCGGTCGGCCCGTCCTGGTTAAGCATGGCCGCCTTCCAGGCTTCGGTCGTCTCGTTGGCGTCTGCCGGGCGGATCACCGTCAGATTAGGGATGGCGCGCAAGCTGGCAATCTGCTCGACTGGCTGGTGGGTTGGGCCGTCCTCGCCAACGCCAATGCTGTCGTGCGTAAAAATGAAAATGGACGGCAAATGCGAAAGCGCGGCAATCCGCAAAGCCGGGCGCATATAATCTGCAAAAACAAGAAAAGTGGCTGCGAACGGGCGCAGCCCGCCATGATACGCCATCCCATTGACCACGACTCCCATCGCATGCTCGCGCACCCCAAAGTGGAAGTTGCGGCCTGCGGGCGTTTCGTGTTGAAAGGCATCCAGGCCCGTCAGCCAGGTATTGTTGGAGGGGGCCAGGTCCGCCGAGCCGCCCAGCAATTCCGGGACACGGGCCGCAATCGCATTCAAGACCTTGCCCGAAGCGGCGCGCGAAGCCATGCCTTTCTCGTCGGCGGGAAAAACCGGCAAATCGGCATCCCAGCCTGCGGGCAGTTCAGCCCGCAGCCGGCGGGAAAGTTGCGAGGATTTTTCGGGGTTGGCAGCGCAATACGCGTCAAAACGGGACTGCCACTCGGCCTGGAAAGCCGCCCCGCACCGGATCGATTCGCGGAAGTGGGCTAGCGCATCTTCGGGGATATAAAAGCGCGGTTCCAGCGGCCAACCAACGGCTTCTTTGGCGCCGTTTAACTCACTGTCTCCGGGCGGTTCACCGTGCGCCTTCGACGTTCCGGCGCGGTTCGGCAGCCCAAAACCGATCACGGTCCGGCACATGATGATTGACGGGCGTTGATCGAGCTTGGCCTGCTGGATGGCCGCATCAATCGCTTCGATATCATTGCCATCCGAGACAATCTGGACGTGCCAGTGATAGGCCTCGAAGCGTTTGGCGCGGTCTTCGGTGAAAGAAAGCGCCGTCGAACCATCAATCGAAATCTGATTGTCATCGTACAGGTAAATCAGTTTTCCTAATTTAAGATGTCCGGCCAGCGAAGCCGCTTCAGATGACACGCCTTCCATCAAGTCGCCATCGGTGACGATGGCATACGTGTAATGGTCAATCACGGTCTGCTGGGGTGTATTAAATTCCGCCGCCAGGTGGGCTTCAGCGATTGCCATGCCGACCCCATTGGCGAATCCCGCTCCGAGCGGGCCGGTCGTCGTCTCGATTCCGGGAGTCAGGCCAAATTCCGGGTGGCCGGGGGTTAAACTTCCCCATTGGCGAAAGCGTTTAAGTTCATCCAGCGCCAAATCGTAGCCGGTCAGGTGCAGGAGCGAATACAGCAGCGCCGAACCGTGTCCGCCGGAGAGGATGAAGCGGTCACGATTGGGCCATTGCGGGTTTTGCGGGTTATGGCGCAGGTGGCGCATCCAAACGGTGTAAGCGATGGCCGCCGCGCCCATCGGCAGGCCGGGATGACCGGAGTTGGCCTGCTGGACGGCATCTGCCGAGAGAAAACGGATTGCGTTCAGGGCGCGTTGCTCTAAATCTGTGGTCATGGTTGCCTCTTTCAGTCTTAAAATAATTGCAATTAGGTAATTTCAATAATCACGATTGCGAGCCAAGTGCTTTTTGATTTATACTTTACTTATTGAATTTGTGAAACTCATTTTTACTCAAATGCAAAGGAAATTGTCATGCCGTTCCTCAGCCTTTTGCCAATTTTTGGATTTGTTTGCTTCATCATTGCGGCAGTCTTTATTTTTGTTCGGCCCACGCCCGGCCCAGAGATGGGATTTTTGAACGGCTATATTCTGCACTGGTTCCACCCGCTGGCCTGGGCCTTGTTCGGCATCGCAGCTTTTTATCAGAAAAGCAGCTCTTTGCTGGCGCTGGCTTTGCTGGGGTTCGGGGTGATTGTGTATGCCTTCTTCATCAAGGCATTTCTGACAAGAACCAAATAACTTCCCTACTGCGAAAGCAGGATATCCAGATCGTGCAGATAGCGTTCTGCAATCTCGATGATAACCACATCCGGCTGCTGCTGGTCGATCCAGTTTAATGACCAGATCGGTCGGCCAGAATAGTGAGGGACTGCAACGGCGTTGCTGAAATGAAGCCCAAGCATCCCAAAAAGGCGCGGGCCAAAAGAGTCCTGGTACATCACCAAACGCGGCAGGCCAGGCTCGTTCCCCCAGGAGGCGTATATTCTGCGCCCGCCCGCCTCCAGCTGCCGGGAGTTGAGCGAGGTTTCAAAGCGGGGATAAATCTTCAGAAACGGTTCGAGCAGGCGGACACTGCCCGTATTGGCGGCCAGGTCCCACAGTTCAGGCGAGTCTTCCACCAAATCAAACATCTCGAACGGGTAAGGCGCAAGTTCGGGGCGTGATTTGGCAAGTTCTTGCAAAATTGCCTGATAGACCAGGAACATCCCGTAATCATTCCAGTGGGTATCGGTCTTGTAATAAACCTCCCGAATCTTACGGCCTGCGGCCAGCGCCGGGCGCAAATCAAGCAGGACTCCCGGCAGGTTTTGCTGTAAATGAGCGCTCAGACGATCAAGACGGGAGGTTTGAGCGGCTTTGTCAATTTGAGCCGGAACGATTTCGGGGTAAATCGTGGGCTTGTTGGGCGCAATCACCACCAAAAGAGTTGCGCCGCGCGCGGCCAGGCGCGCTTGCAGCGCGGCCAATTTTTGGGTAATGCTGGTCAGCTGCTCATCAGAAAACTCAAAAGCGTTCTGGTAATCCTCCAGGCTGCCCTCGCCGGTGAAAATCAGCCAGCCATCTTCGCCAACCAGCACATTCGGAAAAACCCGGTCGCCGAGCACCAGGCGCAGGTCTGCGACAAAGGCAATCAGCTTGCGCTGTCCCCAAAAGGACGAGTCAAAAGCGGCCAGGCCGGCCTCCGAGCTGCGGACAAGCAGAAAGAATGACGCGCCCAAAAAGAGCGCCACAAATAAGCGGGTGTACCAAGTCCGAAATGCGGAGAGATTCATCATCAGAAAGTCGCGTAAATATTGGGCGAAAACCCACTTGCCAGCAGGGCCGCCAGGCCCAGGATGAACAAGGCCGCCAGCAAGCCGTCTTCAAGCGGCTGAAAGACAAAAAACAAGCCCGGGCGGCTTGCCTCCAACCGGCTGCGCAACCCGCGCCAGCCAGGGCCGAGCGGCAGGCAGAACAGCAGCCCGGCCAAAAGCGCGATCACAAAAGACGGTTCGACAAAGGGCAGCGGGCTGGAATCCTGAAACGACCGAAACGCCAACCCGCTCGTATCACCGATTAAGCGGCGAAAAAACTCCAGCGCGAATGGAAAATTGCCAGCCCGAAAAAAGACCCAGCCCGCCAGGACAATCGTCAGCGTGTAAAGATGACGCAGCGGCCGCCAGGCCGACTTCAGCCAGCGTCCAAAGCCGCGCGACTCAAGCGCAATCGCCAGGCCGTGCAGCAGGCCCCAGGCCAAAAAAGTCGGTTTGAAACCATGCCACAGCCCAGTCAACGCAAACACGATCAGGATGTTGATCTGCTGCCCAAAAAACGGCAAACGCCGCCGTTCAAACGGGAAAAAGACATACTCGCGGAACCAGTTCGCAAGCGAGATGTGCCAGCGCCGCCAAAAGTCACTGATGCTCTCGGCCATGTAGGGCAGGTTAAAGTTCTCGGGCAGCTTAATCCCAACCATTTCGGCCAGGCCAAGCGCCATATCGGTGTAGCCTGAAAAATCAAAATAAATTTGCAAGGCGTATGCCAAAAGCGCCAGCCACGCAAAACGCGGCTCGAGGTTGGCGGTTGGCTGGTTAAAAGCCGCATCGACAAAAATCGCCAGTTGGTTGGCAATCAAGGCCCGTTTCACAAAGCCCGCCAGCAAACGCCGGATCCCGCCCGCGATCTGCTCCGGGCCGGGGTTGAGATCGTCGAGCTGGCTGTTAAACGGCTTAAAGCGTACCAGCGGCCCAGAAACTAATTTGGGGAAGAAAAGCAGGTAAAGCGCCAACCGGGCCGGGTTGCGCTCAGCCGGGATCGTCCCGCGCCAGGTATCCACCAGATACGAAACCGCCTGAAAAGCAAAGTACGAAAGCCCGAGCGGTACAGCCAGGCCGCGGGCCGCTTCAGACCAGCTTAACGGCAGCCAGGCCAAACCGTAGAGCGGAACCCATTTGAAGAAAACCAAAAGCGCCAGATTCGTCAAAATTCCGGCCCACAGCCACAGCCGGCGGCCGCGTCCCCATTCCGCCAAAAGACCAAAACCATAGGTTGCGGCAAAGGCCGCCCCCAGCCAGATCAACGCAACCGGCTGGCCCCAAACCAGAAAAATCAGGCTGGCCGCCGCCAGGATATACACCCGCCAGCGGCGCTGGCTGAGCAGAAAAATCGTCAGAAAAAGCGGCAGAAAGAGGAAAAGAAAGGTTGGAGTCGAAAAATTCATCGGGCCTATTATAATGGAGATATGAACCTGCATCGCCAACGCTTGGAGGCCGCCCTGCGCGGCGAAATCATCGACCGCCCGCCGGTTGCACTCTGGCGGCACTTCCCCGTCGACGACCAAGACCCTCAAAGCCTGGCCGCGGCCAGCCTGCACTGGCAGTCAGTTTACCAGTGGGATCTGGTCAAGGTCAGCCCGGCTTCCTCGTTCTGCCTGAAAGATTGGGGCGCAGAAGATGTCTGGGAAGGTCTCGCCGAAGGAAATCGTCGCTACACGAAAAGAGCAATCGCCGTACCAGGAGACTGGCTCAAGCTGAAAGTGCTGGACGCGGACGCCCCGCAGCTTGCGGCCCAATTAAAGTGCCTGTGCCTGCTGCGTGAGCGGCTGCCGGCGGCTGAACCTTTGATCCAGACCATTTTCAGCCCCATGTCCCAAGCCAAAAACCTGGCGGGCGGCGAACGGCTGATCCTGCACCTGCGCCAGCACCCCGAACTGCTCCAGCGCGGGTTGGAGGTCATCGCCGAAACGACCCGCCGCTTCATCACCGCCGCCCTCGCAACCGGCATCGACGGCATTTTCTACGCCATTCAGCATGCCCAGGCCGGCCTGCTGACCAAAGACGAATTTGCCGCTTTTGGCCGCGCCTACGATCTGCCAGTCCTCGAAGCCGCCAAACCGCTCTGGTTCAACATGGCCCACCTGCACGGCGAAAACGTCTACTTCGAGGCTGTCGCCGATTACCCGGTCCAGGTTCTCAACTGGCACGACCGTGATACCGCCCCCAGCCTGGCGGAGGGAAAAAAACGCTTCCCCGGCATCGTCTGCGGCGGACTGCGGCGCGAAACCCTGGGGTTGGGCAGCCCGGCCCAAATCCGGGCTGAAATCGAAGATGCCCTGGCCCAAACCAACGGCAAGCGCTTTTTACTGGGAACCGGCTGTGTGGTTGAGACCATCGCGCCGCATGGCAATTTGATTGAAGTAGGAAAAATGGAAAGCAGAAAGTAAGATGCCCTTACGAGTGATAGCAGGCGCGGCCAAGAGCCGTAAACTAAAAGATGTGCCCGGCGATACCACCCGGCCCGTCACCGATCGCGTTAAAGAGGCCTTGTTCAACATCCTGGCCCACGACGTGGAAGATTCGCGCTGGTGGGACCTTTTCGGCGGAACCGGCGCAATCGGGATCGAGGCCCTCAGCCGCGGGGCGGAATTTGTCCGCTTCAGCGATTTGAACCGCCTGCCAATCGAAACCATCAAAACCAATCTCGAAACAACCGGCTTTAGCAAACAGGCCGAAATCCGGCACGGCGATGCCTTCGCCATGCTGGCGGGCAGACCAGACAAAGAATTTGATTATCTGTACATTGCCCCGCCCCAATACAAGGAAATGTGGATCAAAGCCCTGCAACTGGCCGACCAGCAGCCCGCCTGGTGGAGCGATGGCGGATGGATCATCGTCCAAATTAACCCGGTTGAAGCCCAGGAAGTTGAACTCAAAAACTTTGAAAAATTTGATCAACGCAAATACGGCAGCACCCTGCTGATTTTTTACGAAAAATTGGAAGCCTCGTAACCCAACATTTCATTGGAGGAAAATATGCTCGAAATCCTGAAATTAATTGGCGCGCTCTTGACCATCGCCACCGGAGGGTTGGCGCTCTTTTCGCCCAAATCTGTGCCAGGCTTTACCGGCTTGCAGCCGGTCGGCGGACGTGGGATCACCGAAATCCGCTCAATTTTTGGGGGTTTGTTCATCGGGCTGGGTTTGTACCCGATCGTGGCCGCCAGCCCGGCGGGCTATGCCATGCTCGGCTGGGCCTACCTGGCCATTGCAGTCGCCCGGCTGGTGTCGATTTTTCTCGATAAATCGGCCACTCAATCCAACTGGGTCAGCCTGGGTGTGGAAGTTGTGCTCGGGCTAATCCTGGTACTCTAACCGGCAAAACATGCTATAACCATAGCAAAGAACATCTCGCGGAGTTTTCATGGATATTCAACTCGTTCAAATCGAAAAACCCGAACCAATCAACTTTATCCTCGGTCAATCGCATTTCATCAAAACAGTCGAAGACATTCACGAAGTCCTGGTCTGCAGCGTGCCGGGCATAAAATTCGGCCTGGCTTTTTGCGAGGCTTCGGGCAAATGCCTGGTGCGTTTTAGCGGCACAGATCAAGCCATGATCGACCTGGCGACAAAAAACGCCCTGGCAATCGGGGCTGGGCATTCATTCATTCTATTTCTGGGCGATGGCTTCTACCCGATTAATATACTCAACGCGCTCAAAAACGTCCCTGAAGTGGCGCGCATCTTCTGCGCGACCGCCAACCCAACCCAGGTCTTGATTGCCCAAAGCGAGCAGGGACGCGGTATTTTGGGCGTCATCGACGGCTCGTCTCCAAACGGCATCGAGGACCAGCCAGAAAAAGAGTGGCGAAAATCTTTCCTGCGCACAATCGGCTACAAGCTCTAAATGGGACGATGCAACTATAATAGTGCTATGCGAAGAATACTCACCACATCTTGGTTGGCAATCGCCTTGCTGACGGCCTGTGCCGCCCAAAAACCCGAACCGCCAGCCTCCAGCGCTGCCAGCCTGCCGCCGCTGACCCGAACCGCGCGCCCCACCCAAACGCGGATCACTCCCAAGACGGCCCGCCCAACCATCACGATCGCGCCCAGCGCCACCACCGTCCCCATCATTGAAATGCCCGCCATCATCAGCCCGGCAGCGATGAAAATCAGCTTCCAAACCTCTGATGGAATCACGCTGCGCGGCTACTTCTATCCCGCCGCTCACAAAAATGCCCCGGTGGTGGTCATGATGCACCAATATCAGGGCAATCAGAGCTTGTGGAACCAGGAAAATTCCGGTTTTATTGCCTGGCTGCAAAATTGGCCTCCCAGCGATGGCAGTTTAGCGACCCCCAGCGCAGCCGGAGCCCTGCCGGGACTGACCCCCGAGCTGACGTTTAATATCATGACTTTCGATTTTCGTGGCCACGGCGAAAGCGACGGAGAGAAACCGCAGGATTTCAGCGTTTATCTGGAAGATGCCAAAGCCGCCTACCAGGCCGCCCGCAGCCTGCCCCAGGTGGACGCCAATCGCATCGTCGGGATTGGGACCAGCATCGGGGCCGATGCGGTCATCAACGCCTGCGAACAGGCTTATTGCCGGGGCGCATTTGCCATTTCACCGGGCAGTTGGCTGGGCGTAGAATATAGCCAGAGCACCCAAACACTGCTCGAAGCAGGCAAACCAGTCCGCTGCATGTACGCCGTCAACGATGGCCCATCCCCGGCCACCTGTTGGAGCCGCGCGCCGAACGACCTCTACAAAATTTTTGCCTATCCCGGCATCAAACATGGCATGACCTTTTTCGTCCCGCGCAAGATGGAAGCGGATTTTGGAAGGAACATCATCGAATTCCTGGTTGAAGCAATCAAGTGAGGCTCCCATGAAAAGCTATGATTATGCAAACCGGCAAGGGGTTCAACGAATCAGTTGGGAAGGATTTGGAGAGATGACCCGCCAACTCGTCGAGCAATTGGCCCAGGAAAAAGTGGATTTAGTGATCGGAATTGCGCGCGGCGGACTGATTCCTGCCACCGCTATCGCAGCCGCGCTGCGCTGTGAAATGTTCCCCATTCGTCTGACGCGCCGCATGCACGACAAGGTTGTCCACTCGATGCCGGTCGTCTTGCTGGATGTCGCCATTCAGGTTGCCAACCGCAAATGCGCGGTCGTTGTCGATGAAATCGCCGATACCGGTCAGACGTTGACTCGCGCGGTGCAGCTCGTCAGCCGGCGCGGCGTCCCGCGCATCCTGACTGCGACCCTTGCTACGCACTCCTGGTCGGCCCCCAGGCCCGATTTTTTCGCGGTGGAAAGCGACGCGCTGATCATCTTTCCATGGGACGATCAGGTTTATATCGACGGAGAATGGCAAACCCACCCTGAAATCAAGAAGGCCTTACAAATGCAGGAAAACCTGCGATGATTTTCTTGCAAACCTGTCCTAAAATGATTGGATAAACGAACAACGTTAAAGCTAACGCTTGATCGAGTTACGAACGAGGCGCGTCATGTATAAACTCAACCTTCCACGCAAAAACCTGCCGGCTCCAAAAGAAATTATCCCCAAGGCTTTCCCTGGCATCTCTCAACTTGAAATTGACGAGTTGGTCACGCGCAGCAAGGTAAACAATTACCCTGCTGGAACGATCCTTTGTCACGAGGGCCAGACCGAAAGCAAGTTCTATATTTTGTTGGACGGCCAGGTGCAGGTCACAAAAACCATCAATAACATTGAGCAAAAATTGTTAAAAACGCTTGAGGCCGGAGACTTCTTCGGCGAAATGGCAATCATCCACAATGCGCCTCGCGCAGCGACGGTCACAACCGCTGGCCTGGCGACGGTCATGGAAATTGATAAGGAAAATTTTGACCGGGTATTGCAGCGCTCAAACAGCGTCTCCATGGCAATGGTCAGAGAAATCTCCAATCGTCTGCGCGAAAATGACGAGATGGCGATTGAAGATCTTAAAATGCGTGCGTCCGAACTGGCCGAAGCCTACCAAAAACTTGCCGAACAAGAACTGACCCGCCGTGAATTTCTGACCAATATTGCCCATGAACTGCGCACCCCGCTAATGGCGGCCAGTGGTTTTCTGCAATTGATGCAAAAAGGGCTGATCCTCCAGGAAAAATACCCGGCAACCATCGAGACCATTTCCCGCAATATTCAGCAAATCACAACCCTGGTCAACGACATCCTGTTCCTGCAAGAAATGGATTTGATTCTGCCAAAATTCCAACCCGTAAATTTGCAATTAATGGCCGAAGATGTGCTGGAAAAATATCAAAACCAGGCCGCCGCCAACCTGATTACCATCAGAATCGAATCACCTGAGAGCCTGGCAATGGCCTCCGGCGACCCGAAATCGCTCGAACGGGCCTTGTCTGCACTGCTGGAGAATGCCATTAAATTCAGCCCGCATGGCGGCGAGGTAATCATCCGCCTGCACGAAGAGGAGCATTTTGTCATCATGGAGGTCGTGGACGAAGGCATCGGGATCGAGACCGCTCAAATTCCCAAAATCTTCGACCGCTTCTATCAACTGGAGCGTTCTGGCGATGAATTGTTTGGCGGGATCGGGCTGGGGTTGGCCATCACCAATCAGGTCATCAAACAGCACAGCGGAAAACTGACTGTTCAAAGCCAGCCCGGCAAAGGCAGCACCTTCAGCGTGCGCCTGAAAGCCATCAAAGTAGTGTACTAAAAAATAACCGGCGAATATTCGCCGGTTATTTTTTAGTTTTGAGCGAGCAGGCTCTCAAATTCAGCCTTAAAATCTTCCGGGCGAACAGACCCTACCCACTTCTTGACCAGATTGCCAGCGCTATCCAGTAAATAAAACTCTGGCTGGTAGCGAAAGCCGAAATCGCGCTGAAAACCTTGTGTAGCCGGGTCATCGGCGTCCAGGTAATAAAAATCAATTTTTCCGAAATAGTCTACTTCAAGCCCGTGCACGACGGGCGCCATTGCGCGGCAGGTGCCTCAGGTAAAGCGAAAAAATTCGACCAGCGCCGGGCGTCCAGCACTCAGGTTGACCTGAGCCGGATCGCTGGCTGACAGCGCATCCCCGCGATAGGTGGGAATGGGTTGGGCTTCGAGGGCGGTTGCTTCAGCCGGAGCCATTTCAGTCGCGGCTGTCGGCGGGGTTTCGGTTTGCACAAGCGGCGGATTGGTGGCCGCAGGCGGTGAAGCCAGGGCGGTTGGAACCGTTTGCGGCGCAGCGCAGGCGGCCAGCAGCAAAGCCAGCGCCGCGGGAAAAATGATACGGTGCATTGTCTCTCTCCTTGAATGGCCCAATTTTACCATTACGGATATTTTTTATCTAATATAAACCATTCGCAGAATTTCGATCTATTTGCGCACAAACCAGAGCCAGGCCGATTGACGTCCCCCAGGGTCTTTGCCATCTTCGCGGCGGCGCAGGCTGAGACAAGTCCCAAGTTCGGCAATCCCCGCTTCCGAAAGGCCAGTTCCGGCCTGGTTGGAAGCGCGGCGCATGGTGTAGAGCAGCCAGGTTCCGCCAGGGATAAGGATACGGCAAATTGTTTTCAGGTAAACAGGCCGCAGCCGGGGGTCGATTCCGTGGAAGCAGCCAATGTCCAGCGCCAGGTCAAAAGGGCCGATCACGTTTGAAAGGCGGGTTACGTCCCCGGCCAGAAAATCAATCTGCAGGCCTTCTTCTCGGGCTTTTTGGCGGGCGCGCTCAATCGCGGGGTGGGCAAAATCGACCCCGGTCAGATGCCAGCCGTTTTTGGCAAGCGTAATCGCGTTGGTGCCTGTTCCACATCCCAAGTCGATGGCGCGGCCCGGCGGATTCTCTCTGATAAACTGCCAGAGTTCTGGGGGCGTAATGCCGCTGTCCCAGGGCGGGCGGCGAAAAAGATACCAGAAATTAAAAGTCAAACGGCGGAAAAAGCTCATCGCTTAAGGCCGGGCAAGGTTCAGACGCAAGAGATTCTCATCAAACGAACCAACTGTCCGCCAGCGTTCTACGCCCCCGCCATCAAAATAGATAAAAGTTGGGGTATACTGAAATCGATAAATGGGGGCCAGTTGCATCCCAACCTGCTCCTGAACGTTGATGCGCAAAACAATCAGCTTGCCGTCAAACTCAGATTCGATAGAATCGATGGCGGGCTTGAGCGCAACACAAGCCACGCAGTACGGTGACTGAAATTCAAGCAAAACGGGCGTACCCTGGCCGATCATCGCCTGGACATTGGCCGCTTCACCCATCAGATCGCTTTGGACAGGTCGCAGATAAAAATACAGCCCAAGTATGGCCGCAAAAATGCCGCCAAAGGCGAGCAGTTCAGGCAGGCGCGGCTTGCGCCAAAACAAGGCCAGACCAACCGCCAGAGCTAAAATCAACAAAAGCCAGATTACCGAATAATAATTTAAATTTGCAAACATGAAAAATCCCTTTCGTCTTTTTTTACTGCAATCTCATACAAAATCCGCTCAAAGTGACACAGGAAGTGACAAATCACACTTTGACAATTATACAGACTTCTCTTAAAATTCACGGGCTTGTTTATTCTCCAAAAACGGAAATCCGCGCCAAATTGCATCACTGCCCTGGCGCGGAACGTCATCAAAATTCATTTTAGAAAGGTATAACCTCCATGAAAGAGTATACCACCGAGTACCTTCGCAACATTGCCGTTGTCGCCCATGGCGGCGCCGGGAAAACAATGATGGCGGAGGCTTTTTTGTATTTCACTGGCGCAACCACCCGCTTGGGAAAAATGGAAGATGGAACGACGGTTTCGGACTATGATGAAGAAGAAATCAGACGCAAAATTTCCCTCTACACCAGCGTTGTTCCCGTTGAATATCGTGACCACAAAATAAATTTGTTGGATGCTCCCGGATTTACCGATTTTGTCGGTGAAATGATTTCAGCCTTGAGCGTTTCAGACGGAGCCATCGTGCTGATCGACTCTGTCGCCGGGGTGGAAGTTGGCACGGAGACGGCCTGGCGCTATTGCGACGCCTTCAAACTGCCCCGCTTCGTGGTGATCAATAAAATGGATCGCGAAAACGCTGATTTTGCCAAAACCTACCAGGCGGTTGAGCAGTTTGCGCAGGCCAATGATGCGCGCCTGATCAAAGTGCAGTTACCCTGGGGCGAAAAACTGGAATTCAAAGGCGTGATTGACCTGATCTCGATGAAAGCCTACAGCGGAGACGGCAAATCTGCCCAGGACATTCCCGCAGAACTAAAAAACGAAGCTGAAGAAACCCGGATGGTGCTGATTGAAGCCGCCGCTGAGGGCGAAGACGCCCTGCTCGAGAAATATCTTGAAACCGGCGAGCTGACCCAGGATGAACTGCTGCGCGGACTGAAGAAGGTTGTCCAGGACGGAACCTACGTGCCGGTCTTTGTCGCGGCTGCCGGGCATGAAAAAGGTGTTGGACCTTTGCTCTCCGCAATCGTGGATTTGATGCCAAGCCCTGCTCAGAGACCAGCTATTGTGGCGCACGCCAAATCTGGCGATCAGGAATTGCAAGCCAGCGACAACGGCCCGGTCGCAATTTATGTCTGGAAAACGACTGCCGACCCGTTTGTCGGAAAAATGACTTATTTCAAGGTTGTTTCAGGGACTGTTACCGCAGACAGCCACTTATGGAATCAGGAAAAGAATGTAGACGAGCGCATGGCTGGCCTGCACCTGCAGCGCGGCAAGGAACAAATCGCGATTAAAACCGCTCATGCCGGCGACATCGCGGTGGTCTCCAAGCTGAACGCAACCGTTACCGGCGATTCGCTCTCTGAGAAAAACAAACCGCTCAACATCCCGGCCCCGCAATACCCGGCAGCCCTCTACCGCGTCGCAATATCACCCAAAACCCAGGGCGACGCCGCCAAGATTTCGTCGGTGTTAACCCGTCTGTGCGAAGAAGACATGACGCTTTCCTGGTACAACGAAGCCTCCACCCGCCAGACCATCCTGCAAGGGATGGGCGACCAGCATATCGACGCAGCCGTCAACCGCGCTCAGACCAAATTCCAGGTCGGAATCTTGACCAACGAACCAAAAGTCCCGTATCGCGAAGGGATTACCCACAAAGCCTCCGCCCAGTATCGCCACAAGAAACAAAGCGGTGGTTCGGGCCAGTTCGGCGAAGTCCACCTGCGGATTGAACCCCTGCCCGAGAGCGATTTCGAGTTTACCGATGAACTGGTCGGCATGAATCTGTCAAAGTCTTACTTGCCGCCCATTGAAAAAGGCATCCGCGCGGCGCTCGAGCAGGGCGTTTTCGCTGGATATCCACTCAGCAACGTCAAGGTGATTGTTTTTGACGGCAAAGAGCACCCGGTTGACTCCAAACCCATCGCTTTTGAAACCGCCGGACGCGAAGCCTTCAAAATTGCCGTTCACGATGCCGGCCCAGTTTTGTTCGAGCCGATTATGAGCGTCCGTATCATCGTGCCGGACTTCAATTTGGGCGATGTGATGGGCGACATGAACTCGCGCCGCGGTCGGGTGCAAGGCACAGAATCAGAGCGCGGGCAGACGATTGTCAATGCCCACGTGCCGCTGGCCGAAATGCTCAGATACACGACCGAATTGCGTTCGATGACTGCCGGGCGCGGCTACTTCACCATGGAATTTGACCACTACGATATCGTCCCGACCCATCTGGCGCAGCCCATCATCGAAGCTCACAAAAGAGAATTGGAAGCCAAGAAGGAAGAATAGCGTTCAAGAAAGCGCAAAACACAATAGCGGGCTGCCATTTTCTGGAATGGCAGCCCGCTATTTATTTTGGGGAACCAAACCCGGGCCGGATTCGTCTCTTTCAAATACATGATAGAATCACGTAAATTTGTTCAAAAAAGTACAAATCATGAGCGAAATCACCTCCCCTTCACAAAACGAAAAATCCCATTTCTTCAAGCGCATCATTGGCCTGCTGATTCGTCCCCGGCAGTTTTTTGCGCTCGACCCGGGCAGCTGGCGTTTCCCGATGCTGGTTTTAAGCCTGACCCTAACCCTGCAAACCGTTGTGGCCGGCTTTCTGCGCGCAAAAGCCGCCGCGCTGGGCGAGATGCCGCTTCCGCAAGATTGGCAGTGGTGGACGCCCGAAATGCAGAACAATTACATGCAAGCCCAACAGGCTACCCAGGGAGCAGTTTTTGTTTACATCATTCCGCTGGTGGGCGCGCTGAGCAGTCTTTGGCTGGGCTGGCTGCTGGTGAGCGGTTTGCTGCACCTGGCCTCCACCCTGTTGGGCGGGCGCGGCAGCATGGGTACGGCAATGAGCATCGTCGCCTGGGCCAGCCTGCCGTTTGCCGTGCGAGACATTCTGCGGGTGATCTTTATGCTGGCGGTTGGCCGGGCCATCGCCAGCCCCGGTTTGTCGGGATTCATCAGCGGGGGCGAAGCGGGGATGCTCTTCGTCAGTCAACTGCTCGGGCTGCTGGATCTGTTCTTCGTCTGGCATGTTGTTTTGACGGTGATTGGTTTTCGCGTCAAAGACAACCTGACCAACGGCAAGGCCGCTCTGGGCGTGGTTGGCGTCCTGCTCCTGATCCTGCTGGCCCAGGCCGGGCTGGGAATGCTGGGGCAAAACCTGAGTGGGATGTTGATCTCCCGTCCATTTTTCTAAACCATGAGTGAATCCCCCTTTATCCGCATTCGTCATCTCAAAAAGCACTTCGAGATGGGCGGCACGACCGTGCGCGCCCTGGACGGAGTCGATTTGGATATTCCCGCCGGGTCGTTCACGGTCGTGATGGGGCCTTCCGGCTCTGGCAAAAGCACCCTGCTCTACTTGTTGGGCGGACTGGACAGACCCAGCGCAGGCGAGATCTTGGTCAACGACCAGCGGCTGGATGCGATGGATGAAAACCAGCTGGCCCTCTTTCGGCGCAAAACGGTCGGGTTTATTTTCCAGTCGTTCAACCTGATCCAGAGTATGACCGCCCAGCAAAACGTGGCCTTCCCGATGCAGTTTGCCGGGGTTCCGTTAAAACAGCGTGAGGCGCGCTCGTTGGAATTGCTCGAACGGGTTGGGCTGGCAGATCGCAGCCAGCATAAGCCCAACGAACTTTCAGGCGGGCAGCAGCAGCGCGTGGCGATTGCGCGTTCTTTGGTCAATCAACCGGCCCTGATTCTGGCGGATGAGCCGACCGGCAACCTGGATACGACCAGCGGCGGGAGTGTGATGCAAGTGCTTTCCGAACTGCAGCAGGCCGGGCGGACGGTGCTGGTGGTCACGCATGACCCGCGCATGACCCATTTTGCCAGCCATAAGATCTTCCTGCTGGATGGTCAAATCGTAAGCGAGGCCGAATATCGCAGCGCGAGTTTGGAATGATGAATTAAAAAAATTTGGAGCTTGCCATGTCTATTAAATTAAAAATATTTTCTTTTGCAATCCTGCTCAGCCTCTTGTTGTCGGCCATTCAAACCAGCCCGGCAGCCGCCGCTGCGCCTACAATTACAGGCGTAAGCACACTTATTGGGTATAACAACACCAATACAGATGTCACCATTTCTGGCACTGGTTTCGAGGAAACTACCACCGCAACCCTGACCCCGCAAGCTGGAGGCACTCTCCAAGAATTAACCCCGTTTTCCTGGTCAGAAACCAGCCTAGTTGTCATCGTCCCAGCCGGGATGAGCGCCGGGAAATACAAATTGAGTGTCTGTAACGATGTCTGCGTAGATGATGCAGGCACTTTCACAGTTTCTGCCGCTACCCCATCGGGCCGCCCGCAGATCGTGATCGACTCCTACCGCACCAATGTTGGCGAGATTATCTACAACGAAGAATTCAACCTGGTGGTGCGCCTGTACAACGCCGGCCAGGTGCGCGCCAACAACATCCAGGCCGTTTTCTCTTCGCCAGACCTGACCCCAACCAAAACCGGCGGCGTTTCGGCGGTTGCCAGCATCGATCCAGATGGCCGGGTGGAAATTAGCCAGAAAATGCGCGCCACCACCTCGCTCTATGGCAAGGCAAACGTTCAGGGCGATTTAAATGTCAGCTATTACGACGATAAAGGCGCACCCTACACCGAAAAATTCACCCTGAATGTGCCTGTCAAGACAGTCAATTACGCAGCTGCGGCCAGCGCCACCCCCACCGGGATGAAACGCTCGCAACTGGTAATCACCACCTACGAGTCGGACGTGGAGATCTTGCAGCCCGGCAGCCTGTTCGCGCTAGAGATCGGCGTACAGAACCTGGGCAACGCCAGCGCGCGCAACGTGACGATGATCATCGGCGGCGGGACCTCCGGCGGCTCCGGCGCAAGCGGCACTCCCCAACCGGGCGGCGTCTCGGGCGGCAGCGGCGAATTTACCAACTTCGCCCCGGTGGGGGCCTCCAACATCCAATCCCTGGGCGATTTTGCGCCCGGCGCTTCGCTGATTGCCAGTCAAAAATTAATCGTGAACGTCTCCACCAACCCGGGGGCCTACCCGATGAAAATCACGTTCTCTTACCTCGACGAAAACGGCAACACGATCAACGACGATCAAGTCATCACCCTGCTGGTCTACAGCCTGCCGAATGTCGACGTCAGCTTCTACCAACCTGTGACGGCCTTATTCGCCGGCCAGCCAAACTCCCTGCCGCTGCAAGTGGTTAATTTGGGCAAAAAGATGTCTGTGCTCGGCAGCCTGAAAATCACAACCACGGGCGGGATGTTGGAAAACGCTCAAACGCTGGTCGGTTCGATTGAATCGGGCGGCTATTTTACCCTGGACGCCATCCTCTACCCGGATGCGGCCGGCCCGCTCGACCTGAACGTAACCATCGACTACACCGACGATTTCAACCAGGCCCGCACCATCTCCCAAACCCTGACGCTGGACGTGATCGAGATGGAAGAAATGCCGGTCGACCCCAACTTCCCTGAAGGCGGCGGTGGTGGTGGAGAAGGTTTCCCGCCCGTTGAACAACCGGAAACCTTCTGGCAAAAAGCCTGGCGTTTTGTACTGGGCTTGTTTGGCCTGGACAGCGGCCAGCCGCTCGAACAGCCCGCCCCGATCTACGAGGAAGAAATCATCCCTGCGGAACCGGGAATGGGCAGCCCCAAAGGTGGCTGAAAGGTTTTGAATGAAATTCTTTGACCTGCTGCGTCTCATCTTCGGAAATCTCAACCGCCGCAAAGCGCGGGTGGCGCTAACCGCCATCGGCGTGGTGATCGGCACGGCGGCGGTTGTGATTCTCGTCTCGCTCGCGATCGGCTTGCAGCGCAACGCCAACGAGCAGCTTTACGGAATCGGCGACCTGACTCAAATCCAGGTTTACCCGGCCTACGATGAAGGCATGTATATGGGCGGCGGAGGGGGCGGCATGGGGGTGGCCGACAGCAAAAGCGGGCCTGCCTCACAGCCAAAACAACTGACCAATTCCGCGCTCAAGGAATTGCTGGCCCTGCCAAATGTCCAGGAGGTCATCCCGCGTGATTTCATGAACGCCGGCGCAATGATCAAGTACGAGCGTTTGGAAAGTTGGGGCAATGTGATCGGCATTGGAACCAATAACCTGGCAAACCTGAGCCTGGAAGCCAAACAAGGGACAACCGAGCTGCTCAAAGGCACGATCATCATTGGCTCTGAAATCCCTAAAAATTTTTACGATCCGCGCTTGCGCCCGGGCCAGGAGCCGCCTCCGCCCCCCGATCTGTACGACAAAAATCTAAAATTCACCTACAGCAAGGCCGATAAAGACGGCAACGAAATCCGCAAAACAGTCACCTACCGGGTTGTAGGCGTAATCAAAGAAACGCGTGGTGAATCAGACTGGTCGATCTACATGGGGCTGGACGACGTCAAGGTCATCAACGAATGGGCCCTGGGCAAACGGATCAACAACAACCAGACCGGTTATGCCCAGGCCATCGTCAAAGTCGATAAGGTCGAAAATGTCCTGGCCGTCAACGAACAGATCGTCGCAATCGGCTTCCAGGCCTTCACACCGCAATCGTTTGTGCAGGGAATTAACAACTTCTATATGATTCTGCAAATCATCTTCGGCGGGGTCGGAGCAATTGCCCTGCTGGTCGCCGCAATCGGGATCGCCAATACAATGGCAATGGCTATTCTGGAGCGCACGCGCGAGATCGGCCTGATGAAAGCCGTCGGCGCAACCAACCGCGACGTGTTGGGCCTCTTCCTGGGGGAGGCCGCCGGAATCGGTTTTCTGGGCGGCTTGGGCGGCGTAGCCATCGGCTGGCTGGCCGGGCAGGGCCTGAATGTGATTGCAATCGTCTACCTGGCTGGTCAAACCGCTCAACAGGGCGGCCCGCCGCCCAGCATCGCCGTCTATACCCCGATCTGGCTGCCGGTCTTCGCGCTGACTTTCTCGACCGTGATTGGTCTGCTATCGGGACTGTACCCCGCCCTGCGGGCCGCGACGATGATCCCGGTCCTGGCGCTCAAATACGAATAAAAAAACTGCTCAGCGGGCCTGTTCAAAGACAGCAGCCATCCGCCAGGCGGATTTTTTGCCAGTTTCAAAATTTAAGTTGAGATCGAAAATGGCAGACCGGCCCAAAGAGCGTCCAAAATAATCCCGCTTTAGACGCTCTTTTTCCTGGCTGTGATAGAATCCAAGAAAAATCCAGTGATACGGAGTTCAAAGATGGGAGATATCCCCGCTTCAACAAAATTCCTGCACGAAGCAGAGCTTGGCCTGGGGGCATGGGCCTGGGGCGATAAAATCGTATGGAACTATGGAAAAGGTTATTCGGACGCGGACATCGAAGAAGGATTCCGCATTTCGCTTGAAAACGGGGTCACGCTGGTCGATACGGCCGAGGTCTACGGCAACGGGCGTTCCGAGCGGCTGCTAGGTCAGTTCCTGAAAAATACAGAAACGCCGGTGCTCGTGGCGACCAAATTTTTCCCGTTACCCTGGCGTTTTACCAGAAAAAGCGTGGTCAATGCCCTCAAAGCCAGCCTGGAACGGCTCGATCTCAAAAAAGTGGACTTATACCAAATCCACTGGCCCAGTCCGTTAATCCCGATCGAAACCTACGCGAGCGGGCTGGCCGATGTCCAGCAGGCGGGGCTGGCGCGGGCGGTGGGTGTCTCGAATTACGACAAAAATCAGATGCAGCGCGCCGTCACCGTCCTGGCAAAATATGAAATTCCCTTGGCCTCGAATCAGGTCGAATATCACCTGCTCAACCGCAGCGTGGAGAAGAACGGTCTGCTGGCGCGCTGCCAGGAACTGGGCATCCGCCTGATTGCCTATTCTCCGCTGGCAATGGGACTGTTGACGGGCAAATACACCCCGGAAAATCCGCCTCCGGGCGTGCGCGGCGGGCGATACACCAACAAACTGCGCGAGATGCAGCCCTTAATCAAGCTGATGACCGAAATTGGACAAGACCTGGGCGGCAAAAGCCCGGCTCAAATTGCGATTAACTGGCTGATTTGCAAAGGCGCGCTGCCCATCCCTGGCGCAAAAAATACGCGTCAGGCCGAAATGAATGCCGGCGCTGCCGGCTGGCGATTGAGCGAAGAGCAGGTGAATGCGCTCGATCAGGCCAGCGATGGTTTTACAAAATAAGCAAAATTTACAGAGAAAGATAATCCGCAGTTTGGGCAATCCGTATCGATTGCCCAAACTGCGGATTTATTTTAGATTGCGCCGGGCGGGTGAGGCAATCGTAAATGATTAGCAACTACCTTGAAAATGTCAGATTAAGATTTTTTGCCCTGAGCGTAGTCGCAGGGAGGTTTACAGGAAAATGTCCTTCGGCTGCGGCCCGCAGAATCGTGCGGGCCTGCGCTCAGGAAGAAGTTGATAGAAAATTTGTTTAACGTGACCTGGTCGAGGTAGTCACAATGATTACAAAAATCACCCGTTTTGCTATTTGATTTCTCTACAGGATAATATATACTTGTAGATAATCATTATCCAGAAGAGAGAAACACGCCCCATGCCTGATCCTGAATCCCGTTTCAAAGAAATGCTGGCTCTCCTCAAAGAGCGTAATTTCCGGCTGACGCCGCAGCGCGTCGAGTTGGTGCGTTTGATTGCCGCCAGCGAGGGACATCCCAGCGCGGCCCAGCTTTACGCCAAAATCAAGGAAAAATTCCCAACCATGAGTCACGCGACCGTCTACAAGACTCTGGCCCTGCTCAAGGAAATGAATCAGGTCCTGGAGATTGACCTGCGCGGTGACAGCCACTACGATGGCAACCGGCCTGGCGTCCATCCGCATCTCATTTGCACCCAATGCAACCAAATTGTGGACGGAGAGTTGGAACTGACGCCGGCCCTCCTGAAAAAAATGGAGGAGGCTTCGGGATACCAAATTACCCGCCCGCAAATCACTTTTTATGGCCTTTGCCCAAATTGCCAGCAAAGCGCATAATATTTTTTAAAAGAACAATCTGAAGAGCAGCTGCACGCGCAATGCTTTTTAGTTTTTTATTCCCATTCAAATGACTTCAAACGAGGAGACCAAAATGACCGAAGAAAGTAAATGCCCGGTAACCGGCAGAGCCGGCAGCACCAGTGCCAGCCGGGGCACATCCAACCGCAAATGGTGGCCCAACCAACTCAACCTGGGCATCCTGCACCAGCACGCGCCAGCCTCCAACCCGCTCGGCCCCGATTTCAACTACGCCGAAGAATTCCAAAAGCTCGACCTGGCTGCCGTCAAGCAAGACCTGACCGTCCTGATGACCGACTCGCAGGACTGGTGGCCCGCCGACTGGGGTCACTACGGCGGACTGTTTGTGCGCATGGCCTGGCACAGCGCCGGCACCTATCGCACCGCCGATGGACGCGGCGGGGGCGGGACGGGCAATCAGCGTTTTGCACCGGTCAGCAGCTGGCCGGACAACGTCGGCCTCGATAAGGCCCGCCGCCTGCTCTGGCCGATCAAGAAAAAATATGGCAACCAGCTCTCCTGGGCCGACCTGATCATCCTGACCGGAAACGTGGCCCTCGAATCGATGGGTTTTAAGCCGCTTGGCTTCGGCGGCGGGCGGGCCGACATCTGGCAGCCCGAAGAAGACATCTACTGGGGCAACGAAGAGACCTGGCTCGGCGGCGACAAACGTTACAGCGGCGAACGTCAACTCGAAAATCCCCTGGCTGCCGTCCAGATGGGGCTGATTTACGTCAACCCTGAAGGCCCAAACGGCTCTCCAGACCCAACCGCCTCAGGCCGCGATGTGCGCGAGACCTTCGCCCGGATGGCGATGAATGACGAAGAGACGGTCGCGCTGATCGCAGGCGGCCACACCTTCGGCAAAGCCCACGGCGC
>JAVEWN010000150.1:0-5596 GCA_034004515.1 Anaerolineales bacterium
CCCTGACAGGATAGGAGATTGCTTCACCCGGCTGAAGAACGCCGGGTTCGCAATGACAGGCCCTATTTGTACCCAACAGTCAAGCGACTTTGAGAAAACGATACTGTTTTTTTTCACGGCTTTCGCGAAGCACTCCATCCCATGCCCGCGGGCGTGGTGAAAACCCTCAGCCGGTTATTGGGCGGCGTTCCCGGAAGTCAGCAGCCGGGCCGGGCCGCCGACCCGCGCCTGTAAAACATCCAGGACGCCCGGAATCTCGCGCAGCAAGGCCGCCACCTGGCCCGATTCGGTTTGCGGGCAGATGACATGCACGTTTGGCCCGGCGTCAATGGTATAGGCCACCTGCAACCCGTCCCGCCGCCAGGAGCGGACAGTTTCCATCACCGCCAGCGTGGCGGGTTTCCAGTAAAACAACTGCGGCTGGCTGGTCATCATGACGGCGTGCATGATGTCAGAATCGAGTTCGATGATCTCGGCCAGGGCCGTAAAATCACGCGCCACAATCGCCCGGCGGCAGACCTCCAACCGGCGCGGCGCATCGGCCACCCGCCCGGCCTGGAGCGGACTGGTGGGGGCCAGGCCATGACCCTCCGTCGAACCGGTGGTCTTGTGTCCGGCGGCGACAATCGCGACGCAATCGGCCAAATCCCAATCTGCGGGGGCTGCAATCGAAACGGCGTAAGAATCCTGGTCGCCCGTGCCCATTTTCCATTCGACGAAACCGGACGGGACGCTGCGCGAGGCCGAGCCTGACCCCAAACGCGCCAGGCGCGAAATGGCCGATTCGGGCCAGGCCAAACCGGCGGCCGTGGTGGCGGCCAAAGCCAGGGCCGCAAACGCCGCCGCCGAGGACGCGATCCCGGCCCCGGTCGGGAAGTTGTTTTCTGAGGCGACTTCGGCCCGAAAAGTGACTCCCGCGCTTTGGCGGACCAGATCCAAAATGAGCGAGACGCGCTCGAGGCCTTTGCCCGTCACCGGGCGGCCATTGATCGTCAATTCATCCAGGCCCAGCCCGGGCCGAAAACTGACCGTGGTGCGCGTCAAAAGGCCCTCCAGGTTCATTGAAATGGATCCATTGACGGGCAGCCGCAAAGCAGCATCCCGATTGCCCCAATATTTTATAAAGGCAATGTTGGGCGAGGCCTGGGCGCTGGCGGTTAAAGTTTGCATATTTTTTTAGACTCCAAAACGGCTTTCGGAGAGGCAGCCGCCGGTTTTTAGGGTGGCAACGCGGGTCAGGTGAGGCCCCGAAGCCATTTTTTTGGCATCAGGCTTCGATATTATCGAACGCTTTGAAGATTTCTTCGGCCCGGTAAATCTGATTGCGGGCGTAGCCAGTCACTTCACGGACAATGCCGGCCTGGACGAGTTTCTCAATATACTGGCGCGCAGTTTTGAAGGGTATCTTCAGGCCTTCAGCCAGTTGTTTTGCGGTGAAGATCGGGCGGCCAAACAGGAAGTCCAGGACAGCATCCATCCGCTTGGCGTTTTTCTCTCCAGCCGCGACCGGTTGATAGCTTGCGCGGATTGCGGCAAGGCGCTCCATGCGGACGACACTATCCGTGGCCTGGGCGCTCACCCCGCGCAAGAAAAAGCGCAGCCAGGCTTCCCATTCTCCGCGCTGGGAGACGGCCAGCAGGTGATCGTAATACTCCTGGCGGTAGCGTTCAAAGTAGACGCTCAGGTTCAGGAAAGGGTGCGGGAGAACCCGCCATTCTGCAAACAGGAACGCTATCAGCAAGCGTCCCACGCGCCCATTGCCATCCAGAAAGGGATGGATGGCTTCGAACCGGTAATGAATCAGGGCTGCCCGCACCACGGCAGGAATCTCTGAGCCGGCATGGATGAATTTTTCCAAGTCTGCCAGGGCTGCATCCATTTCCGCGACCGGCGGGGGAACGTAGGCGGCAGTTGCGAGCGTGCTGCCCGCCGCGCCAATCCAGTTTTGCGTGTGGCGAAATTCTCCAGGGGTTAAATTCCCGCCCCGCACTGCTTGGGTCAGCTTTTCGTGAATCTCGCGCACAAATCGCAGGCTAATCGGAAATTCTCTTAAACGCTCCAATCCATAATCCAGGGCTGCGACGTAGTTGTGGACTTCATGCACATCCTGATCCGATTCCAGGAACGTCAGCTGGGTGGATTCATAAGCGTAAAGTTCTGCCAGGCTGGCGCGGGTGCCTTCAATCCGGGAGGAGAGCACCGCTTCGCGCCGGATAAAGGCCTGAGTGAGTAAGCCAGGAAAGCGGAAGGCTTCTGAAAGGGTTGCCAGGCGGCTTAAATCGCGCTCTGCTTCTGAGAGAGCCGAAACCAAGGCCAGCGTCCAGTTTATGACAGGCGGCAGGGGCGCGGGCAGAAAGGCATAATAGCCCGGTTGCGCCAGGATAATCTGGCCGGTTTCAGGAGAACGAAAGTCATTCGGATTCATGTTATTTTCGGGGGCAGTCAACAGCCGCGAGTTATAATAACCTATAAGCGCCTATCTGTAAACAAGACCGGGTTATATTTACACTTGGCTGTTTCAAAGTCGGAAAGTCCGAAGGACTTTCATGCTATCAGTAGCGGCTTTCGCCGCACCGATACCAGCACAAGTTGCCATTTTTAGGCAAAAACAGCCGTAAAATTAGATGCAATCGCCCTGACAGAAATTGTCGCCAAACCAAAAGCGGGGGCATAAAAAGATGCTGGCGGGTGCCCGCGGCAGAAAATGCAAAGCGCCTGTTGCGCATTTTCTGCCGAAACGGGTATACTATTCCGGTCAGCGCCTGAAAAAAGTTCATTCCCCACAGGAGTTTCCACCATGAGTGTAGAAAAAGACGAAAAACAGGAAGAAAAGAAACCTGAAAGCCCGAAAGTGGAGGCCAAGGATGTGCTGGTCGAAAGCAAACATACCGTCACAATTGGCGGCAAGGAATTGGCTTACACCGTCACCACCGGCACGATTGTATTAAAGGAGGAGGGCGAGCGCGAGAAAGAGTCTGAGGGCCACAAACCCAAAGCGGCCATGTTCTTCACCGCCTACACGCTGGAGGGCGTCGATGAAAAAGCCAAACGTCCGCTGACCTTCTCGTTTAACGGCGGGCCCGGCTCCTCGTCGATCTGGCTGCACATGGGCGTGCTTGGCCCGCGCCGGGTCGTGATGGAATTTGACGGCAACCTGCCCAAGCCGCCCTTCCAACTGACCGATAACGAATATTCCCTGCTCGACGAAACCGACCTGGTCTTCATCGACCCGATCAGCACCGGTTTCAGCCGCCCGGTCGAGGGCGAAAAAGCCAAACAGTTCCACGGCTTCAAAAAAGACATCGAGAGCGTGGCCGAATTTATCCGTTTGTACACCACCCGCTACCAGCGCTGGCTCTCGCCCAAATTCCTGATCGGTGAAAGTTACGGCACCACCCGGGCCTCGGCCCTTGCGAGCCACCTGATCGAGCGCCACGGATTGTACCTGAACGGGATCATGCTGCTCTCGGCTGTGCTCGATTTCTCGACCCTCGACTTCCCGCCCGGCCACGACCTGCCTTACATCCTGTTCCTGCCCTCCTACGCCGCCAGCGCCTGGTACCACCGCAAACTGCGCCTGCGCCGCACCCTCCAAAACCTGCTCGCAGAAGTGCGTGAATTTGCCGTCAGCGAATACGCCAGCGCCCTGATGAAAGGCGACGCTCTGCCGGCCCGTGAGCGGGCGGCCGTGGTCGAGAAGCTCGCGCGCTACACCGGGCTTTCGGCGGATTACATCGAACGCAGCAACCTGCGGATCAGCGATCGGCGCTTCTTCAAGGAATTTCTGCGGGGCGAGGCCAAAACCATCGGACGCTTCGACAGCCGCCTGACCGGCCTCGACCGCGACAGCGTTGGCGAACATCCCGATTACGACCCGTCCTACGCCAACGTCGCCGGGCCGTACACGGCTGCCTTCAACCACTACATCCGGGCCGAGCTGAACTTTGAGAGCGACCTGCCCTATCACATCCTTAACTTCCAGGTCTGGCCATGGAGCTATGCCGAGCACGAAAACGAATATGTGCGCGTTTACGAAAATCTGCGCCAGGCCCTGACCCAAAACCCGCACATGCAGGTCTTCGTCGGCAACGGCTACTACGACCTGGCGACGCCCTTCTTCGCCACCGAATACACCTTCAACCACATGGGCCTGCATGAAAGCCTGCGTAAAAACGTCAGCATGAGCTACTACGAAGCCGGCCACATGATGTACGCCCTGCTGCCGGCCCTGGCCGCCCTCAAGAACGACCTGGCCGAGTTCATCCAGAAGGCCAAATAACCAAGCGATTGATGTCATATTTGTACCCAACAGTCAAGCGACTATGAGAAAACCATTCCGGCCTGAATGGTTGGGTTTTTTGGATGGAGGCTTTTCATGAAAAATAAGATTCTTCGGGTTGCGGGGCTGACGTTGGCGCTTGTGCTGGCGGCCCTGGCCGGCTGGGCGCTGCTTGCCAAACCCGCGCCTGCCCATCCCTTCTACGCAGGTCTGCCGCAGGTGGCGGTCATCGCCCATCAGGGCGGCGAAAGACTCTGGCCGAGCGAGACGCTTTTCAGCTTCAAGGGTGCCGCCCAACTGGGGGTGGATGTCCTCGAAATGGATTTACACATCACCCAGGACGATGTCCTGGTCCTGATTCATGACGAAACGGTGGAGCGCACCACCGACGGCAGCGGCAGCGTCGAAGAAATGACCTTGGACGAGTTGAAAGCCCTCGACGCCGGCTACTACTGGACAGCGGATGGCGGCGCAACCTTCCCGTATCGCGGGCAGGGCCTGACGATCCCGACCCTTGAGGAAATTTTCGAGGCTTTTCCCGGCTACCGGATGGTGATCGAAATCAAAAAGACCGAACGCTCGCTGGCCGCGCCCTTCTGCGCCCTGATTCGGCAGTACCAGATGCAAGAGCGGGTGCTGGTGGCCTCCTTCCACGATCAGCGCATGGCCGAATTCCGGGCCGAATGCCCCGAAATCGCCACGTCTGCGGCCCGCCAGGAAACGACCACTTTTGTTTTGTTGAGCAAGCTCTGGCTGGGCGGCCTGTTCCCGCCCCAGTTTCACAGTTTGCAAGTGCCTGAAAAATCGAGCGGAATCACGGTCATGACGCCCGGATTCGTGCGCGCGGCCCACGCCCGCAACTTGAAGGTCGAACCCTGGACGATTGACGACCCGCAGCAGATGAAGTTATACATCGAGTGGGGCGTGGATGGAATCATCACCGACCGGCCAGATCTGCTGCTGGAAGTGCTGGGGCGGCGCTAAAGCGATGCGACGCTTGCTGCTGCTGACGACGGTTTTGCTGCTTTCGGCCTGTACCCTGCCGCTTGACGGCAACCCGCTTCCGGCAGCGGACGAGACGCGGGGCGCTCCCGAAACGGAAAGCGCCCTGCCGGCCCCGTCCGCCACTTTGACGGAAAGCGCCACGCCAACCCCCGCCCCGACTTCCACCTTTACCCTGACCCCAACGATTAGCCTGACGCCGACCGAAACCGAAACGCCGACGCTCACGCCCACGGCTACTTTTGCTTTCCCGCTGGTGACGGTCAACAAGCAGGCCCACTGCCGCTACGGGCCTTCGACGGCCTACCTGCACGC
>JAVEWN010000151.1:0-5499 GCA_034004515.1 Anaerolineales bacterium
ATTTATGCTGCCCAGGGCGATTACGAGACGGCCCTGGCCTACCTGAAACAATCGCTCCAAATCAGGCAGCAAATCGGCGACAAAGCCGGCGAAGGGACGACGCTCAACAATATCTCCCAAATCTTCAAGGCCCGGGGCGATTACGAGACGGCCCTGGCCTACCTGAAACAATCGCTCCAAATCAGGCAGCAAATCGGCGACAAAGCCGGCGAAGGGACGACGCTCAACAATATTTCCCAAATCTTCCAGGCCCAGGGCGATTACGAGACGGCCCTGGCCTACCTGAAACAATCGCTCCAAATCAGGCAGCAAATCGGCGACAAAGCCGGCGAAGCAGCGACACTCGGCAACATTGGCACAAGTTACCATGCCCAGGGCGATTACGAGACGGCCCTGGCCTACCTGAAACAATCGCTCCAAATCAGGCAGCAAATCGGCGACATTCAGGGTGAGAGTGTTACGCTCAACAATATTTCGCAAATCTTCAAGGCCCAGGGGAATTATGAATTGGCCCTTGAATACAGCAAAAAAGATTTGGCAATCTGTCAAAAAATCGGCGACAAAGCCGGGTTATGTGTGACCCTGTTCAATCTGGCGCATCTCTATCACCAGGCTGGAAAAAAGCAGGCGGCGATGGATTCTTGGGTTGCTTCGTATCAAATTGCCAAAGCCATTGGCTATGCCCAGGTTTTGCAGGCCCTGGCAAGCCTGGCTCCAAGCCTCGGCCTGCCGCCCGGGCTGGAAGGCTGGCAGCGGCTGGCGCAAAGGATGAAGCCGGAGGCATAGCCCGCTCGCGCAAGCCCTGCGCCGTAACCCGGCCGGCCCGCCCGCTCCTGCGGGCCGCAGTCGAAGGACATTCTCCTGCAAACCACCCTGCGACTGGGCGCCCTGCAACTGCTTCGTACACGGATTGCACGGATTACGCGGAATCTCACGGATTTTTCTTAAAAAATCCGCGTAAATCCGTTTAATCTGCGAAATCCGTGTCCAGATTTGGTTTTTAAGCGCCTTTGAAACCAGCTTTCCTGTTTCTCCAGACTCGTAAAAACGAATTCTAAAGTCAGGTAAGGAAATAAATTTTATAGATCGGCCCTGCGACTGGGCTGAGAAACGCTCCGCTCAGGGGGTGAGGGGCAACGTAAACGCTATTTAGGGAATCCCCTACCTGAAAGCGGGGTAATTCCTACGCCAAAGTAGGCAAACCCTTCCTATCCATCCGAATAGGCTCTGCTTATAATCTTGATTATCAATTATCAAACGTTTCGCGGGGTCAACCTGCCCGAAACGAGACAATCAAAATTATAAGGAGCAGAAAATGATTAACTTCATCGTTTGGATTTTGTTCGGAGCGCTGGCTGGCTGGATTGCGAGCATGATTATGAAAAAAGACGCCTCGATGGGCGCGCTGGCGAATATCATCGTCGGCATTTTGGGCGCGATGATCGGTGGCTTCATCATGCAGGCCCTGGGTGGGGCTGGCGTAACCGGCTTCAACTTCTACAGCCTGGCCGTCGCCGTTGGCGGCGCAATTGTCCTGCTCCTGCTGGTCAATGCGCTCCGCCGGGCATAAACAAAAGTTCTGCGCTCATGCGCTCTAAAGACATCGAGCGGGTAGAAAGACTTACCCGCTCGATGTTGCATCAACAGGAGAAACCATGACGATCGATATTGCTGAGAGCAAATTAATCCGCAACGAATGGAAATTATGGTTGGGCTGGACGCTGACAACCGGCCTCGGGCTGCTGATCGGCTTTTTGCCGTCCGGCTTTCTGGCGCAAGCCTTCGGGCTGGGGCTGGCGCGCGTCCTCTCTCCGCTTTTGGCGGGCATCCTGATTGGGATGGGCCAGTGGCTGATCTTGCGCAATTATCTGAGCGATTGCTCACAATGGATTCCGGCGGCGGGCGCGGCCTGGGCAATTGGCTACGCGGTTGGCATCTATATTTTTCAGATCTTTCCGCCCGGCCTGGAATATGGCCTGTTGGGCGTCATCCTTTTTGGGCTGGTGGCGGGCGGGCTGCAATGGCCGCTGCTGCGCCGCGAGATTCCGCAAATCGTCCCGTGGCTGCTTGCCAACGTGTTGGGCTGGTCCCTCGGTTTTTTACTTTCGCTGTGGGTCACAAACTCACTTTCCGCGGCCCTGGCAGGTTCCGCCTTTCTGGCCTCCCTGCTCAGCCTAACCCTGACCGGTTTTGTGGCCGGCGCAGTCGTTGGGCTGGCCCTGGTCTGGATCGTGCGTAAACCGGAAATAGAATAGAGGCTGCTGATGAAAAAACTTCCCTTGCTGGCCCTTGTCAAAGAAACTTTCACGGAATGGAAGACGGATAATTCCGCCCAATTGGCGGCTTCACTGTCTTATTACACGACCTTCTCCATGGTTCCGTTTCTGATTGTGATCATCACCCTGGCCGGGCTGTTCGGCGGACAGGATGCTGCCAATAACCTGGTGATGACCCAGGTCGAAGATTTGGTGGGCGCAAACGGGCGCGAATTCATTCAGGAAGCGCTGATAACGGCCAGCCAGGAAAAAACCGGCAGCCTGATTGCGAGCGTCATCGGAACCGTCGTCCTGGTTCTGGGCGCGATCGGCTTCTTCGTCGAACTCCAAAACTCGATGAATACAATCTGGAACATTAAAGTCAAGCCCGCCGGGAACCTGCGGGAAACGATCAGCCGTTTTATATTGAAAAAAGTGCTCTCGTTTTCAATGCTTTTGGGCATTGTCTTCTTATTACTGGTTTCGCTCCTGATCAGCGCGCTGCTTTCCGCGCTGGGCGAGATGATCTCGAGCCTGCCCTTTTTACCGGATTTCGCGCTGATGGTAATCAATTTCCTGCTGTCGCTGATGCTGATTACCGCGTTGTTTGCGATGATCTTCAAGTATCTGCCGGATGCCCAAATTGCCTGGGACGATGTCTGGTTGGGCGCGGGCATTACGGCCCTGCTATTTAATCTCGGCAAATTTGCAATCGGCTTCTATTTGGGGCGCAGTAACGTCAGCTCAAGTTTTGGAGGCGCCAGCACCCTGGCGATTATCATGGTCTGGATCTATTACTCCGCCCAAATTTTGTTCTTCGGGGCCGAATTTACCAAGGTCTATGCCAACCGGCTCGGCTCGAAAATTGTCCCGGACCCGGATGCCGTCAAAGTGAAACAAGTCGAAGTTGGGGTTAACCGTTCGTTGAACCAACTGGACGAAGGAGAACCGACTCATGTATAGAATGCAACCCTCCCGCCGCAGACGCGGCCTGCCGCTTGGGCAGATTGTGATTGCCGTCATTCTGGCAGCCGCTTCGCTCATTTCCTATTTTGGCACGCAAGAAGATAACCCTGTCACCGGCGAAAGCCAGCACGTCAATATCTCCGTCGATCAGGAGATTGCGATGGGCCTGCAGGCCGCTCCTGAAATGGCAGCCCAGTTTGGCGGCCTTGACCCCGATCCGAATGCGCAAGCCCTGGTTGACCAGGTCGGCGGGCGCATTGTCCAGCGTTCGGCTGCCCAGGCCTCGCCCTATCAGTACGAATTCCACGTTTTGGACGATGCCAACACGATCAACGCCTTTGCCTTGCCGGGCGGGCAGGTCTTCATCACGCGCGCCTTGCTCGACCGTCTCCAGACCGAAGGCCAATTGGCCGGCGTCTTGGGGCATGAGATCGGGCACGTGGTCGGGCGCCACGGCGCACAACAAATCGCCAAAGCCAAGCTGACAGAAGGCTTAACCGGGGCGGTGGTAATCGCCTCTTATGACCCGAGCGATCCCTATCAACGCAACTCGGCTTTTGCTCTGCTGATTGGGCAGCTCGTCAACATGAAATTTGGGCGGGAGGACGAATTGGAATCCGACTTCCTGGGCGTCTGTTTTATTCACGAAGCCGGCTATGATCCGAACGAATTGGTCGGGGTCATGCAGATTTTGGAGGATTCGCGCCAGGGGCAGTCCCCGCCCGAATTCTTTAGCACCCATCCCAACCCCGAAAACCGGATCGCCAAAATCCAGAACGCCATCCAGAACCTGGATGCCTGTCCTTAACCACAACCTGGGAAACAGACAAAGCCCCATTTCCGATGATTTTTCATCCGAAATGGGGCTTTCTGCTGCCAGTTGGCGGAGAGCCAAAAGCGGCGGTAAAGTATAATTTGAGAAAAGGAGCCAGCCATGATTCTCTATATCCTCAGCATTTTTCTCTCCGCATTTCTGATTTTTCAGATCCAACCGATGATCGCGCGTTACATCCTGCCCTGGTTTGGCGGGACGCCCGCGGTTTGGTCGACCGTCATGTTGTTTTTCCAGGTCTTGCTGACCGGTGGTTATGCCTACGCCTACTGGCTGATGGGCCGCGTCCGGCAGGGACGCCTGCACCTGGTCTTGCTGGCCCTTTCCAGTGCGATTTTGCTCGCGCTGGCGGCTTTCTGGCCTTCGCCAATCACGCCCGGGCCGGGATGGAAACCAAACGGGATGGAACTGCCCGTCTTGCGTATTTTCCTCCTGTTGGCGGTTTCGGTCGGCTTGCCATATTTTATGCTTGCGACCAACAGCCCGATTCAGCAGGCCTGGTTTGGGCGCGCCAACCCGGGCAAATCGCCCTACTGGCTGTATTCGCTCTCGAACGTTGGCTCCCTTTTGGCGCTTCTGACCTACCCGGTTTTGATTGAACCCTGGCTTACCTTGAAGCAGCAGGGTTGGTTCTGGTCGATTGGCTACCTGCTTTTCGCGCTGCTGACCGGTTACGGGGCCTGGCGCGCGATCCATACCGAAACCACGCAGGTCGAAAAACCGGTTGCGGTGCCCGCCCCCAGCGCTGCGCTCCAATTTCTGTGGCTGGCCCTCAGCGCAACGGCCTCCGTCATGCTGCTGGCCGTTACCAGCCAGATTACCCAGGAAGTGGCGGCGATTCCGTTTCTGTGGGTGCTGCCTCTGACGATTTATTTGCTCTCCTTTGTGCTGGCTTTTTCAGGGGAGGGCCTTTATTCCCGCCCGCTCTTTAGCCTTTTATTTGGGTTGGCCTCCGCCAGCCTGGCTTATATCCTTTTTTATCAAACCACCCCAATTGCCTGGCAAGTGGCGGTCTATGCTTTCTTCTTGTTCATCGTTTGCATGGTGGCCCACGGCGAATTGTATCGTTTGCGGCCCAAACCCGCCCACCTGACTCGCTTTTACCTGCTGGTTTCGATCGGCGGCGCTTTGGGCGGCATTTTTATCAACCTGATTGCGCCCTATATTTTTAGCGGCTATTGGGAGTTATACCTGGCCTGGGGCGTGCTGGCCGGCTTGATGGCAGTCCTGACCTTTTATCGGCGTACCGTTTTGCCGCTGCGCTGGCGCTTTGTGCATGACGTTTGGGTGGGGGCCCTGGCAATTACGACTATTATTTTTTCGCAGTACCGCAAAACTTGCTATGAAGAGTTGGGTAAAAGATTGGCCCAACGCAGTTCCAGTTTTTTGAGTTGATGACCGGATTGTTTTTGAGAACGGGTGTGCATTTTGAAACGGTCGCGGTGC
>JAVEWN010000152.1:0-5443 GCA_034004515.1 Anaerolineales bacterium
TCAGGGCGCAGTTCGTAGACCGACAGGCCAACTTTCACGCCCAGCGAGGCCGCTTCGATGGCGTTTACCACGACCACCTGTTTCTGGCGTTCCCGCAGAGAGTCCAGTTCCGTTTGCAGGCGTTTCAGCTTCCGGCGTTTATCGACCAGGCTCAGGTCTTCGCTCTTCGGGTCGCCTGTTTTACTTGCCGCCCCATCAATCTCACGCCGCAGCTTACTTATCTGGAAGCCGAGCGGATCCATCTTGCGGGCGAAGACTTCTTCAATCTCGCCCAGCATGACTCCATTCAGGCCGTACAACTCGACCAGGGCGCGCCGCATGAAACCGACCTGGCGCTCCCCCATCCGGCCCGCGTTGGCAAACAGGGTCGCCACGTTCGTGCTGTGCTGGATTGCATCTGTGCGTTTCGGCAGCTGCAGGAAGTTCCAGCGCAGCGGCCGCCTGGCTCCGGGAAACAGTTGGCGGACATCGACCCGACCGGCAAGCCCGTGAAAATTGATCGCCCGCCGCCAGCCCTGACCGAAATCCAGGACAATGGTGCGGTAGTGCCAGGCAACGGTTGTGCCAAGCGCCAGGTCTTCTGCGGCAACGGTTTTCCCGAAGCCGGTGTCGCCAATGATGGCCGTGTGGAAGTGCCTTTCCTGTGACAGGCGCAGGGGGGCGTCGGTCAGTTCGCCGGTTTCCACAGACCACTGCCTGCCGAGAATGACATCCCCCTCGATTTGCGGGTAATACGCAAAGGCCGGGGTTTCCTCCTGGGTGGTCAGGGCAATCCCCTGCTCGAAAACGCCCGGCGCGGTATAGGCTGCCAGCTGCAGCATCGTCAGGAGGGTCGAGTCCATGTAGCCGCTCATTACGCCCGGCACGGTTTCCACGCGGGTTGATGGTGTCCAGGCCCGGGCATGATGGCGGATGTAGGCTTCTTCTGCCGGGTTGAGGGTGCGGCACTGGACGCCGGTCACGACTTCCTCAGTCCCCTGAAAGGCTTCAGGGATCAAGCCCATCATGGCCTGCAGGCCGCGCTGGGTCTTGGCAATCGCATACACGTCTGAGTAGTAAGCGCCCTCAATGCTGGCAGTGTTGAGCAGCTTTTCCTGGATACGCATGATATTGGTGACGATCATGGCCGGGTCGTTCTGCCATTGGGCCGAATTGCCAATCGAGAAGGACGGCGCAACCCCCACCGCCAGCCCGGAGGAGGCCGAGCGCGCCAGGCCAGTGTTGAGCGAGTTGCCCTGCGATTGGGTATGAGAGTTGCTCTTTGTGCCCGAGGCAGAGACGGTTTCCGATTCGCTTTCAGTGTTGGCAACCGAGTTGCTGACCGAGTGTGACGTGCCAAATGATTCGGAGCGCGAGACGGATGATGTAACGCCCTGGGCGACGCTCGCCGAGGTGGTATCCGATTCGGAGTTGGTTGTCCCGCTGCCACTGGTGGACGATGACATGCTGCTTTCAGACCAACCGGCCATCGTGCTGTCCGACCAGCCGTGCATGTAGGACGCGGACAGGCCAACCCCGGCGGGCGCGATGCTGGCGCTGCCGGTGATTGAGCGCGACTCGGTGTGCGAGCTTGCGCCGCTGGTGGTTGCTGACGAGCCTTCGGTGGACGAGGAGGTTCGGCTGTGGGCCAACCCGCTGCTGTGAGCGCTGCCCTCCGTATTCGTGGTCGAGACCCCTTCGGTAACGCCCTCCGAGACGGTATGTGACCAGCCATCAGTGGTGGTGCGCCCGATCGTGTTGGCCCGGCCAGCGGTATTGGCGACGCCTTCCGTTTGGGCCGTGCCGTCGTTATCGGCGGTTCCGCTTGAAACGCCATAGCCGCGCGAGGCGGTATCGGCCATTGCGCCCGAAAGAATCGCAGGCAGGCTGACACCAAAGCTGGCAGAGCGCACGCCGGTTTGCTGGCTGGCCCAGATCGAAACTTCCTGGGCGTACCCGGCCAGCATCTCGGCGATTCGTTCCAAGGGCACGGCATACCCCAAAACCATCAGCATGAACTCTTCGCGCAGGGCAGACATGCCCCGATACAGGATTTCGTTCTGCTGGAGAGAGTAGCTTTGGGTGGCTTCCATCCCGATCAACGGGTTGACCATGTCGCGCTGGGAGCGGATATTTTCACGCGGGTCAGGATGGCCGACCGCGACCAGGGCATACGGGAAGTCTTCCAGGGAGCGGTAGATCCAGCCCCCGACCCGCTCTGAGAGCGGCTCCAGGCGCAGTTGGCGGTATTGGGCCTTCAGGCCAGCTTCCATGACCGCAATGTCACGCTCGGACTTCTTTACGGCTTCTTCCAGGTTTTTGGCTGAGGAGACCGTCCCGTAGCATTGCACGATCCCCAGCGGGGGATCATCGAAAATGCCAGCCACCAGGTATGCCAAATTGACCTGCGCGCCGGACATGCCGCGCAGGACGGTTCTCATCTTTTGCAGCAGGCCAGCGTCGGAACGGGCCTCGACCGGGATGCCCCGGATTTGCAAAAGACGAACAACCCGATAGCCTTCATATTCACTGCCGTTCTCGCGCTCGGTAACCTGCAGCCAGATGTAATCTGTGAGCGGTTTGCCGTTTACGGGCACGAGTTCGCCGGTGTGAATGGTCAGGTCATCCGGTGGCAGGCTGGCTTTTTTATCGGTCAGCCATTTTGGAACCAGGTTTCTGATTTTTGAAATCATAGCTTCTCCAAGCCTGCTCACGATTTCTCGCGGGCAGGATTCGAGCTGCTACGGGTTGATGTAGTAGGCTGGCATGTCCATATCGGCCTGGGCAAACAGCTTGCGTATCTTGGCGTTTACCCAGCCAATGTCCGCCGGGTTGTCCAGGCGGATGTCCAGGCCGGTGATGGTCTCGTCCGCCCAGCGCCAGTGGACAGTGGCGACCAGGGCGGGAGGCTTGGGCGCGTATTCGCCGTCTGGGTGGTCTTCCGGGCTGCAAAAAACCTTGAAACCGGCGCTGATCGGCCTTAACAATCCTTGCGGGTCGGCGCGCACCTTGTCCATGACCGGCTTCATCCGCATGTGTTCCGAGGCGTAACTCGGCGCAGGCGGCAAAGCGCGGGCGTAAGCCTGCATGCGGGCATGAAAGCGTCCGCTGTAGTTATCCTCTGGTTCGGGTGGCGCTTTGGGTTGTTCCACCAGCGGACGCAGGCTGCCGCGCAATTTCCTGGCGTTGCTGAGCGAGATAAATTCGATGGGCGCAGTGACTACCATTTTGTTCCTCCGGCACTTACCAGATGTGCGTGCGGGGCAGGCCGATGGCGGCGGGTTGGGATGTTGCGCATGGGAACCTCCTTGAATGGGGTGAAGCGGGAGAGTATCGTGCTTGCGGGCGTGGTATTTCTTTGCCAGCTCAGCACAGAAGCAGAAAAGCAAATTGATCGCGCTCATCGGGATGGGCAAGATGGATTTGCTGTCCTGGTTTCGTAAGGCCTGAAGTTTCCTGAGGCAATCGCTGATGCGATTGCCTCAGGAGGTTTTTTAGAACTCCATCGGCGGCAGGGGATTGTTCGGGGCTTGCATAAGAAGGTCGGGCGCAGCAGGCCCTTCGATTTCTTTCTCTTGCCGGGCCATGAACAGGGCGGCCAACGGTGATGGGCGTCCAGCTTTTGCAGATGCCGTCATCGTGATCACCTTCAGCGCGATGCTGAAAGGAAAGGCGACAACGACCAGGATCAGAAAAGCGGGGGCGATCACCATAAAGATGGCGTCAAAAGTTTCAGGCATGGTATGGCTCCTTGTCCGGTTTAGAACTCGTAGGCGAAGTCGCTGACAATTTCTTTGAGCGGTTTCTTTTTCGCCATGCTCGGCAGGCCGCCAGCCTTGCGGGCGGCTTTGACTTCTGCGCGCAGGGCGGCTTTCTGGTGAGCCTTGCGCGCGGCGCGCGCCTTGCGAAAGTCTTTGTATTCTTCGAAGCGAGTTGCGTTCATCTGTTTTCTCCTGGTGGGTGAAGTGTTTAGGTGTCAGCGGGAGAAGACCGCCCGGTCTTCTCCCGCTATTTGGGGTCTAGTACCAGACAATTCCCTTGATGTGCGGGAGCACCTTGTTCGGGACGGACTGGATGGACAGGAGCTTGGCAACGAGTTCGGCAGCATCGCTCGTCAAGAGTGTTCCCCAAAAGGGGTTGAGCTTGGCGGCAAACACAACGCTGGCAAATTCTTGACTGACCCCGCCCCAACCTTCCGAGAGGAAGGTTTCGAAGCGGCGCGCGTCGGGATCGAGTTCCTGCCACCAGGCAGCAAAGGCTTCGTCCGTTTTGTAACGGTTGGGGTGGCGTTGATCGATCTTGCGCAGGGCATCAGAAGTGCCAGCGGGCACGTTTGCCAGGATTTCCTGGTCGCGGGTCGACTTGGCTATCGGGTAAAGGCGGATGGACATTGTTTTTCTCCTTGTGGGTGGGTGAAAGGGTGGGTTAGCGCAGCTTGCGAAGGCGGCAGTCTGTTTCGTACTCGCCGGAGCGGACGTACCGGGCAGCGGCAACTGCGTACCAGACAAAGAAGCTGATGACCGCGATGGCGAGCAAGGCAACAAGTGTGTTCATGCGTTTTTCTCCTTGTGGGTTAAATGCGAAAAAGGGTTGCAGCGTGGCCGCATCCCTTCTCGTTGTGGGTTTGCCTGTACTGGATGTTTTTCCAGTGCTTGTGGGTATTGCTCAGGTGGGCGTTACAGGGTTGGTTCAGGCAGGTGTTGCAAAAGCTCTTGTGTTTGGGCGCAATAGGCAGGCCCGGAAACTGGCCCATCTGCCAGCCGGAAGCCTTTTGCAAAACTTTGTGGTGGTGCTATTCAGTTGTTGAAGGTGCAGAACGATGAAATATTAAGCAGACGGGGTGGTGCTTTTAAACGTGGGGTAGGGTAGGGTCTGTCAGCACAGGGCAGGACAGATTATTGACCCAGGTCAGAGACGACTGGCCGGGGCGGATAATCGGTTCTACGCGGGTATGTTTTCGGCCATGTATTCTCCCTGAATACGGATTGCTTCCAGGATGCTGCTCAAAGCATAGGCCAGTCCCTGCGGAGTGCGGATGCCAAAAGGTGCAGGAGCGCAGAACAGAGAGACCCGGTAACAGTCATCTTCTGGAGAGCCTCCCTGGATAAAGTGAAGCTGCATATTGTCCAGGTCAAAAAAGATTTCATCGTCCGCGGCATCTGCTGCCAGGACGGCCAGACCCGCATCGTCGCCCAATATGCGCGTCAGCAGATCGTTGGCGCGGGTGATGGGCAGGACATTCGCCTGCGGCGGCTGGATGGATAACAGCCGGGCCACAACAGATAGCGGGCTTGGGGTTGGTGGATGAGTTCTAGGCATGGCTGGGTTCTCTTTCCATTATTTCCCTCCCCTGCTTCGCAGCGTCTGTAACATCCCTTGCGGGGTGGACATCGGAGCGGTCAGGGAAACGGGGTGCATGAATACCTGCTGTACCAGCATCGAGAAGTAGCCCAGCGGAACAACC
>JAVEWN010000040.1:0-26326 GCA_034004515.1 Anaerolineales bacterium
TCTACAAATATATTGCCAAGAACATTGCCCGCCAAAACGGAAAAACCGTTACTTTCATGCCCAAGCCACTTTTTGGCGATAACGGTTCCGGCATGCACGTCCACGCCTCGCTTTGGAAGAATGAGAATAATCTCTTCTTTGACGCCAGCGGCTATGCCGGACTCTCGGAGACGGCCAAATATTATATTGGCGGCCTGCTCAAACATGCGCCGGCCCTCTTGGCCCTCACCTCGCCGACCACTAACTCGTTTCGCCGCCTGGTTCCGGGGTACGAAGCGCCTGTCAACCTGGCTTACTCTCAGCGCAACCGCTCGGCCATCTGCCGCATCCCGGTCACCAAGGGCAGTAAAGCCAAGCGCGTCGAGTTTCGCGCGCCAGACGCTTCCTCCAACCCCTATTTGTGTTTTGCCGCCCTTCTGATGGCTGGCCTGGACGGTATTCAGAATCGGATTGACCCGGGCGATCCTTCAGACAAGGATTTGTATGAATTGCCTGCCGAAGAAGCCCGGCTGATTAAACAGGTTCCCGCTTCGCTCGAAGCTGTGCTGAGCGCGCTTGAAGCGGATCACGAATTTTTGCTTAAAGGCGATGTCTTCACCAGCGACCTGCTGGAGGCCTACATTGCCTACAAACGCCAGGTCGAAGTCGACCCGGTCCGCTTGCGCCCGACTCCTTACGAATTCAGCCTGTACTTCGACGTTTAATATCCTGTCAGTATCTTATTCGTGAAATTCTGGCACAAAAAGCAAGGAATTACGTTGTCGCCTTCGTGGTTAAAAGTTTTCCATTTTTGCAGCAACTCTATTTGCCGATGATACAATTCTTGGGATGGACGCCCGGATGCCTTTTGTGGAACTCGACCAGAGATTGTTGGATGCCCTCGCCAGCCTGAACCAGATTGGCGAGGCGATGAATCATATCGGGCAGGACGGCGCAGTCAGTGTTGAAACGGCCCTCAAGATGATTGTCGAGAGCGCCACACGGGTTGTACCGGGCGCTTCGGCGGTCATCTACAGTTATGACGCTCGCGCGGCAGGCTTTGACCTCGATTCGCGGGTCTCGGCGGGGGAGTGGGATCAGTCTGCAACCGGCGACCAGCCGCGCCCGGCGGGTTTGGGGGCGCAGGCCATTCGTCAGCGCCGGCGGGTGTTGTCGCAGGAGGATGCCGGGGCTGCGATTCACCCTGTCCGCGCGCAGGCCGGCGCAAAGTCGATGTGCGCTTTCCCGCTGATCGTGGCCGCGGAACCGGTCGGAGTCCTGTACGTCTATCTGCTTGATGAACGTCCTTTCAGCCAGTTGGAGCTTTTGATGCTCGATAACTTCGTCAACCTGGCTGCGATGGCAATTTACCACGCCCACCACCTGGCGCGGATGCAGAAAAACCTCTCACGCAAAGAAGATGAGTTAAACCGCTTGCGCCGCGCGGGACTGCTAATTTCGTCCCGTTTGCGGCTGGACGACACCCTCACGGCCATTTTGCAGATGGCCCTGGAAGTGACCGGGGCCCAGTATGGCATTTTTCGCCTGCTCGACCCGAGCGGCGAGTTCTTAAATATGCGCGCGCTGGCCGGAGAGCAGCTCAACCGCCCGCTGGTCGAGGCCCTCCCGCTGACTGCCAATAGTGTCATGTCTTGGGTGGCGCGCAATCGCCAGCCGATTTGCATCGCCGATCTGGAACAAGAACCCTGGTCGCAGATTTACTATCCACTGGATGCCGGGCTGCAAATGCGCTCCGAATTGGCCGTTCCGCTGATTGGGGCCAGCGCCCGGCTCGAGGGCGTCCTCAATCTCGAAAGTCCACTGGTCGCTGGTTTCGGCGAGGATGACAGTCACCTGCTGCAAGCCCTGGCAACCCAGGCCGTGATTGCCATTCAGGAAGTGCGCTTGCTGGACGCCTTGCAGGAAGTGGCCCGCCTGCTTTTAAGCCAGCCTTGCCAAAAAGTGCTGCAACACCTTGCGAAACTGGCCTGCGACCTGCTGGGCGCTTCTGCCAGCTCGATTTGGTCGCTGCGCGGCCAAGATTTAGTGCCGGATGTCTCTTTTGGCGGTTGCCAGCCCGGAGAGCGGATTCCGCTTACTGGCAGCCTGACAGGCGAGGTGGTGCGCAGCGGCCAGGCCCTGCTGACGCATGATCTATGCGCCGAGGAGCGTTTTCATCCGCTGGAGCTGCCCCAATCTCAGAACTGGTCGCAGGCGCTGATTGTCCCGCTGCTGGCCGGGGATGGCGGCCCACCTTTGGGGGCCTTCAGCGTCTACGGCTCGAACGCGCTAACCGGCCATTTTGGAGAGTCGGAATGGGACAAGAAGGTTTTGGTCTGCCTGGCAGATTATGCCGTCCTGGCTTATCAGAATGCCGCCCGCCAGGAAGCTCTTTTAGCAGCCCAGGAGCAGCGCGCAATTGCTGAAACTTTTGCGGCGGTGGGCGATATTGCTTCCAATCTTTTACATCATTTGAATAATAAAGTTGGCACAATCCCTGTCCGTATTCAAGGAATTGCGGATAAATGCGAGCCTGTTTTGGCCGCCAACCCTTATCTCGCCCATAATTTGGATGAAATCGAGCGCTGCGCCGCCGAAGCCATGCAAAGTGTGCGTGATAACCTGCTTCACCTGCGCCCAATCCGCTTGGAGCCGCTTCAAGTTGCCTCACACATTCAGGAGGCTATTAATGCCAGCCAGCTGCCGCCGGGTCTTCTTGTCAATTGCGAGGCGCTCGACGGCCTGCCTTTGGTGATGGCGGGCGGCAGTACCCTGGTGCTTTTGTTCACCAATCTCTTCGAAAATGCCGCAAATGCGCTCGGCGGCCCCGGTAAAATTGAGATCAAGGGCAAGGTGGACGGAAAATGGGTCGAAATCAGCGTCAGCGACGACGGCCCGGGCATCCCGCCGCGTTTCCACGAGCATATTTTTGAGCTGGATTTCTCCGGGCGCGGCGCATCCCGGCCGGGCAAGCTCGGCTTTGGCTTGTGGTGGGTCAAAACTTTGATGACCCGCCTGGGGGGTTCGGTGACGGTTGAGAGTGACGGGCTGCGCGGGACGGTTTTCCGCTTGCGCTTGCCGTGCGCCGAAGCGCAGGAACGGGATCAGGGATGAACGCCTCCTCTTTGCGGGCGCTGCTGGTGGAAGACGATCTTTCCTGGCAGTCGATTTTGACCGAATTGCTGAGCGATGCCGGCTTAACGGTTGATCTGGCGGGTAATTTTGAACAGGCCAACGCTTTGCTGAAAGAGAACTCACATCGATTGGCGGTGGTTGATTTATCGCTGGCGGGCAGCGACCATCGCAACCAGGATGGCTTGCAGATTCTTGAGTCGCTTCAGCGGCGCGACCCGGTCTGCCGCGCTATTTTGCTGACGGGCTACGCGACGGTTGAGTTGGCTGTCAGCGCGTTAACGGAGTATGGCGCTTATCATTTCATGCGCAAGGAAAATTTTCAGCGCGCCCAATTCCGCGAAATGGTTCAGCGAATCTTGGCAAGTGCGCCCCCAGGGCCGGCTTCGGAGGCAGAATCGGCTGCGGTTGCGTGGGCGCGTTTGGGGGAAGCTGCGGATGCTCCGCTTTCGGGCGCGGCGCGGGCTTTATTGGTTGAAGATGACGCCGGTTGGCGCGCCATTCTTTCTGAACTCCTGATCGACCTGGGCTACCAGGTGCGGCCCTGTAACAGTTTTGGCGAGGCGAGCGGCTGCTTGCGGCGCGAGAAATACCAGCTGGCGGTCGTCGATTTGTCTTTGTCGGGTTCAACCTTGCGGGCAGACAGTTCGCTGGAGGGTTTTCAACTCCTGACCAGCACCAAGGCCGCCCAGATCGCCACAATTGTAGTCAGCGGCGTGGCGTCGATTGACGGAATTCAACGCGCTTACGACCAGCAAGCGATTGTGGCCTATCTGGAAAAACAAACCTTTGACCGGGCTGCATTCCGGCGCGCGGTCGGCGAGGCGCGCCGCGCGTGTCTCGCGCGCGGCACTTCTTCGGCCCTGGACGCGCTGACCGAGCGCGAGCGCGAGACGCTGGCCCTCTTGGCGCAGGGCATGACCAATAAGGAAATTGGCGAGAGCTTGTTTGTTACCACCAATACGGTTAAACGTCATTTGAAATCCATCTTTGAGAAACTGGATGTCCACACCCGCTCAGCTGCCGCTGCCACAGCGATTGGGGCCGGCCTGAGCGTTGGGCGTCCGCTGCGCGTGGAAACTGGCGCGCAGGAATAATTGCGTTTGAATTTGGGGCAGATTTGTATAGATTAATTGTCAAACTCCTCAGATGTTCTATCAACTTCGTCCTGAGCGCAGGTCCGCCCGATTCTGCGGGCCGCAGTCGAAGGACATTTTCCTACAAATCAGCCTGCAACTACGCTGAGAAACGCTCCGCTCAGGGCAAAAAATCTTGTAGCTGCGATAAATTTGGTATGATGGGGACGGAATTTACCCGCGAGTTTTCCTGACTCGGAAAATCGCCCGCCCGCCTCATTCAGGTCTGAAACCCCGCTGATTCCATCCGATTTCCATTTGCCCGTCCAGGAACCCCCCAATGAACAGTCTGCCCCTCCGCTACGGAATCAATCCTCAGCAAACCCCGGCCCGCGTCTTCATGCGCGATGGCTCCGAACTGCCAATCACCATCCTGAGCGGTTTGCCCGGCTATATCAACCTGCTCGACGGCCTGAACGCCTGGCTGCTCGTGCGGGAGCTGCGCCAGGCTGCCAACCTGCCGGCGGCGGCCTCCTTCAAGCACGTCAGCCCTGCCGGGGCCGCTGTCGCCGCGCCGCTGACTGAGATCCTGCGCAAAATCTACTTTATCGAGCCGGATTTCGAGCTTAGCCCACTCGCAACAGCCTACGCCCGCGCCCGTGGTTCAGACCGTCTTTGCTCTTTTGGCGACTTGATCGCCCTCTCGGACGTGGTGGACGAATCCACTGCCCGCCTTATCGCTCGTGAAGTTTCAGATGGCATTATCGCCCCCGGCTATGAACGCGAAGCGCTGACGCTGCTTAAAGCCAAAAAAGGCGGGAAGTACGTTGTCATCCAGATCGACCCGGCCTATCAACCGGCTGACCTCGAAACCCGCGACGTGGCCGGCCTGAGCTTCGAACAGCGCCGTCACGACCGGCTCGTTACCCTGGGTGATTTCAGCAACATCGTCACCCAAAACCGGGATCTGCCCGCTGCCGCCCTGCGCGACCTGATGGTGGCCTGGATCACGCTCAAATACACCCAATCAAACTCCGTTTGCTTCGTCAAAGAAGGCCAGGCAGTTGGGATCGGAGCCGGCCAGCAATCGCGCATCCATTGCGTGCGCCTGGCCGGCCAAAAAGCCGACCTGTGGCACTTGCGCCAGCATCCCGCCGTGCTCAACTTGCCTTTCAAGCCCGCTCTCAAACGTCCTGAGCGTGACAACGCCATCGACCAATTCCTGCGCGACGATATTACCCCGCGTGAAAAAACCGCCTGGCCTGAACTGTTTACCGAACTCCCGCGCCCGCTCCTGCCCGAAGAAAAGCGGGCCTGGCTCGACCGCCTGAGCGGCCTCAGCCTCGGCTCCGATGCCTTCTTCCCCTTCTCCGACAGCATCCACCGCGCCGCCGCCTCCGGCGTCAAATATGTTTTCGAACCGGGCGGCTCCACCCGCGATGGCGAGGTAATCGAGGCTGCCGACGATTACGGCATGACGATGGCCTTCAGCGGTGTCCGTTTGTTTCACCACTAAAGGCGGGATGGGCCTGTCTTACGCGCCCTCCACCCGGCTGGCGACATAAATCCCTGCCAGAATCAACAGCCCTCCGCCAATTTCCAGCGCGGAGGGGCTTTCTTTTAAAATCAGCAGCGCCAAAATGGTTGAGCCGATCGGCTCTCCGAGGAGCGTCACAGAAACAAACGAAGCCGGCAGGTAGCGCAAGGCCCAGTTGAAAGTCGAATGGCCGAGCAGCTGCGGCACCACCGCCAGCGCCAGCAGCCAGAGATAAGCCAGCGGCGGGTATCCGAACGGGGTTTGCTTGAATGCGAGCATGATCACGATCAACACAATCGCCGCCATGCCATAAACTACAAAAATATAAGGGATCAGCGACATCTTCTCGCGCAGGCGGCGGCCAATCAGCAGGTATCCGGCCCCCATCCAGGCCCCGCACAAAGCCAGGAAATTGCCCAGAAAGGCCTCGCCGCGCGTAAATTCTGAGAGCGGCGGGCAGACCAGGCCATTTTTCCAGCGGCAGGCCTCGCTCAAGCCGACGACCGTCCCGCCCAGCAGGGCCAGCCCCAGCCCGGCCAGGGTCGCTTTGGAGGGCGATTCTTTTAAGACCAGCGGCGAAAGCAGGGCCACCCACAAGGGCGTCGTGCTGACCAGGACAACCGAGCTGGCAACCGAGGTCAATTCCAGCGACGAAATCCAGGTCGCGAAGTGCAGGGCCAGGAAAAAGCCGGAGAGCAGCCCCAGCCCGAGCACGGAGCGCGTCAGGGTGCGCAGTTCGCTGCGATGGCGGAACCAGGCAAGCGGGGCGAGAATGACACTCGCCAGACTCAGGCGCATCGCGGCAATCACCAGCGAGGGCATGTCTTGTTGCGCATAACGGATAAAGATGGCAGCGGTCGAAACCGCCAAAATCCCGCCTGCAATGGCAGTGTAAAGAAAGGCTGGGCTGGGGCGCGAATCTTGCAAAGTTGCCTCCGGTGGTGAGCGGCTATCACCCTTTTAGATGACTAAAATCGTCCGATTTGTCAATTGACCGGGGCTTAAGGCCGGGCTAGAATGACAGAGTAACATATTAAATCACCCCTAATTAATCGTCAACCCTTACCCAAAAAGGAGTATCCAGATGACTTTTGAACTACCGAAACTTCCGTATGCTTATGAGGCCCTTGAGCCTTTTATCGACGCCCAGACCATGACCATTCACCACACCAAGCATCACCAGGCTTATATTAACAAGTTGAATGAGGCCGTGGACAAAACTCCCGAACTGGCTTCCTGGTCGCTTGAAGATCTGCTTTCCCGGCTGAACGAAGTCCCTGAAGGCGTGCGCGAGGCCGTCCGCAATCATGGCGGCGGCACGCTCAACCACAATATTTTTTGGAAAGTGATGGCCCCTCAGGCTGGCGGCGAACCGAGCGGCGCGTTAGCCAAAGCCATCGAATCAGATTTTGGCGCTTTTGCCAACTTCAAGGACGAATTTGAGAAGGCTGCTGTTGGACGCTTTGGCTCCGGCTGGGCCTGGCTCGCCAAAAAGGGCGGCAAACTGGTGGTGGTTTCGACTGCCAACCAGGACAACCCCCTGACCGATGGCCTGACTCCGCTTTTGGGGCTTGATGTTTGGGAACATGCCTATTACCTGAAATATCAGAATCGCCGTCCCGAATACGTGACGAACTGGTGGAACGTCGTCAACTGGGACGAAGTCGCCCGCCGCCTGGGCTAATTTTTTACCCGAAACAGCCGCATCGATCCTGATCCGGCTGTTTTTCTTTTCAAAACCATCCTTGTGGGCCAAACCCATTGCAGACCCGCGCCAGGGCGGCTATAATAAGTTTATCAATATTTGGCAATTCATAAAGGAGAAAACACTATGACCCATGTCATCACCAGTCTTTGTTTACGCGATAGCGCTTGTGTCGAAGTTTGTCCGGTAGAGTGCATCGTACCTGGCAAGCCTCTTGAGGAATGGCCGATTTTCTACATTGACCCCGACACCTGTATTGATTGTGGGGCCTGCGTGCCAGAATGCCCGTATGCGGCTATCTTCCCTGAAGATGAAGTGCCTGCGGCCTATACCGCCAAAGGCGGCGAGTTTATCAGCCGGCTGGGCCTGGTGGGCCATTACGAAGGCATCAACCATCATGGCGAAGATGTCGCTCTGGAGACCGCCCGCAAACTGGAAGCTGGCGAAGTAGTCGATTTAACCGATGATATTCAACTCAACGCGGATTACTTCACCAAAGGCCCCGGCTACAGCGCCAACGATTAACTTCTTGCCTTTTCGTGCACAAAACCCCGCCGGTATGCTCTGGCGGGGTTTTATTTTAAAGCGCGGCGATGGCTTGCCGGATTTCGGGCAGGATTTGATGATAGTCCGCGGAAAGCGGCCCCGCATCGAACCGCAGGCTTTTTAGCCCGCTCTCGGCGTGTAGCCAATCTGCTAGATACTTGTCAATCGCGCTGATATCGTCGGCGGTGGCAATGTTGATCCGTTCACGCTGCGCCAGCCTGGCCCGGACCAGCTTGGCCGGGGCGTGCAGGTAAATGATCAGGTCGGGCAGCGCAAGCGTGGCGCGCGTAAACGTATAAAAACGGTGGCACAGGTCAAATTCGAGGTCGCTCAAGTAGCCTTTTGCGTGGAAAAGGCGCGTGAAACCGTAAAAGTCCTGGTCGAGGCCGCCATCCAGCAGCCCCGTGCATTCCCCGGAACGCAATCCGCGCTCTTGTTCGGCCCGCAGCAAAAGGTAGTCGATCTGGTTCGCCAGGCCGTAGCGTAGATCGGTTTTGAAGAGGGCCTGAAAAGGCCGTTCGGCGTGCTGCTCAAGACCCAGGTTGAGAGGCATGGCCGCGGCCAGGGCGCGCGCCAGGCTGGTCTTGCCGACGCCGCTGGTGCCGACGATGGCGATGAGGGCGGCCATATTACAGGTTGCCGGACAAGAGTTTCTCTTGCCCGGTAATTTTATTTGCCTTCAAATTTCGCCCAACTATCTCTGAGCGTCACCGTGCGATTGAAAACCAGCTGGCCGGGTTTGCTGTCCGGGTCGAGGCAGAAATAGCCGGTGCGCTCGAACTGGATCTTATCGCCCGCTTTGGCTTCGCCCAGCGCCGGTTCAACGCAACAGTGCGGCAGCACTTCGAGCGACTTGGGGTTGAGGATGCTTTCGATATCTTCGCCGTCGTCCGGGCGTTCGACGCTGAACAACTGCTCGTAGAGGCGCACTTCGGCCGGCAGGGCGTGCTGGGCCGAGACCCAGTGAATGGTGGATTTGACCCGGCGGCCATCCGGGGCATCGCCGCCGCGCGTGGCCGGGTCGTAGTTGGCGTGAACTTCGATCACGTTGCCGGCTTCGTCCTTGACGAGGCTGGTGCACGTCACCAGGTAGGCGTAACGCAGGCGGACTTCGTTGCCGGGGAACAGACGGAAGTATTTTGGCGGCGGGCTTTCGCGGAAGTCGTCCTGCTCGATGTAGAGCACCTTCGAGAACGGCACTTTGCGCGTCCCGGCGGCGGCGTCTTCAGGGTTGTTGACGGCCTCCATTTCTTCGCTTTGGCCTTCCGGGTAGTTATCGATGACCAGCTTGAGCGGGTTGAGGACGGCCATGCGCCGCAGGGCGCGTTTGTTCAAATCGTCGCGGATGACGGCTTCGAACTGGGCCATCTCGACCCAGCTATCGTTTTTGGTTTCGCCCAGGCCGGTGATAAAGTTGATGATCGCTTCGGGGGTTACGCCGCGCCGGCGCATTCCGCGCAGGGTGGTCAGGCGCGGGTCGTCCCAGCCGCTGACGGTGCCCTCTTCGACCAATTTACGCAATTTGCGCTTGCTCATCATGGCGTAGGTCAGGTTCAGGCGTGAGAATTCGATCTGGCGGCTGGGAAAGGCCTCCAATTTTTCAAGAAACCACTCGTAAAGCGGTCGGTGAATGATGTACTCGTTCGAACACAGCGAATGGGTAATGCCTTCCATCGAGTCGTTTTGTCCGTGCGACCAATCGTACATCGGGTAAATATGCCATTTATCGCCGGTGCGGTGATGATGAGCATTCATAATCCGATACATAACCGGGTCGCGCAGCAGGATATTGGGATGGGCCATGTCGATTTTGGCGCGCAGGACGCGGCTGCCCTCGGGAAATTCGCCGTTCTTCATCCGTTCCAGCAAATCGAGATTTTCTTCGACCGAGCGGCTGCGCCAGGGCGAATCGACCCCGGGCTTGATCGCCGATTCTGAATCGCCCCACTTCGTTCCCTTGGGGAGCGTGCCGCGGCTGGCGCTCATCTCTTCCTGGCTCTGGTCGTCGACGTAGGCCAGTCCCACTTTGACGAGGCGCACAGCCCAGGCGTAGAGCGTGTCGAAATAGTCGGACGCAAATGTCACTTTGGTCCATTTGATTCCCAGCCAGGCGGCGTCATCTTCAATCGCGTCGACAAATTCGGTGCCTTCTTTGGAGGGGTTGGTATCGTCGAAACGCAGGTATAACTCGCCGCCAAACTCGCTGGCGGTGAAATAGTCAATCAAGAAGGCCTTGACGTGCCCAATGTGCAGGTAGCCATTGGGTTCGGGCGGCAGGCGGGTGCGGACGTAATTAAACCGTCCGTTTTTCAGGTCTTCGGCAACAGCTTCGCGGATGAAGGTCGGGATGCGGCTTTTGGTTTCGTCATTTTCCATGTTCAATATCCTTTTTGCTTCGAGAACGCCTGTATTTACAAATGGAGCACAAATGCCCACAGCTTGTGCTCCATTTCTTATTGTCGAGACGCGTATAATTTTAGGCAACGAAGTTCTTATTATACTACTTTGACCATGTCATATTTTAAGATTTTTCGCCCTGAGCGTAGTCGAAGGGAGCGGAGCGTTTCTCAGCGTAGCGGCAGGGTGATTTGCAGGAAAATGTCCTTCGACTGCGGCCCGCGGAATCGTGCGGGCCTCCACTCAGGACAAAGTTGATAGAATATTTGTTGAATGTGACGTTGTCAGGCTGCTCAGAATGACCTGCCAGTTTGGATTGCGGATTAATTGGGTAAAATGGGTATGAAATGTTTTGTCCCTGCCGGGCATAAAAAAGATGCCCGCTAAAAAGTGCTATACTATTTAAAATAGCAAAAACCACCTGGACGGAATCACTTTAGCGGGCGAGAATCATGCCGCAATTCACCTGGCTGGCTTGCTCCGTGTGAGAGCAGCCTGGTGCACTACAGGAAGGAAACAAAGGGGTACGCAATGGACTATAAAGACTATTATGAAATATTGGGCGTCGCGCCAAACGCTGATAGTAAGGTCATCAAGAAGACCTATCGCGAGTTGGCCCGTAAGCATCATCCTGATGTTAATCCGGGTGACAAAGAGGCGGAAGAGAAATTCAAAACAATTAATGAAGCCTATCAGGTTTTGTCGGATGCCAAAAAGCGCAAAAAGTATGATGATTTGCGCGCTCAATACCAACAGTGGCAAAAGACGGGCGGGCGCGGACAACAGGATTTCGATTGGCAGAACTGGTCAGAGCAAGCTGGCCCACAGGCGCGCGCCCAATACGCCACTGCCGAAGATTTGGAAGACCTCTTCGGAAGCGGATCACCCTATTCCGACTTCTTTACCAATATTTTTGGCGGGAGGGGCAGAAGCGCAAGAGCGGCCCCAGCCGGCCCACGCCGTGGACGCGATGTGGAATATGAAATTGAGCTAACCCTTGAAGAGGCTTTTCATGGCGCAGAACGCCTGTTGGATATTGATGGGCGCCGCATCACCGCCGGCATTCCGGTGGGTGTGCGGACGGGCTCACGCGTGCGCCTGGCGCAGCAGGGCGAGCCGGGTCAGAGTGGCGGCCCCGCCGGAGACCTGTATCTGCTCATCAAGCTCCTGCCCAACCAGACCTTCGAGCGTGAAGGGGACGACCTGCACCTGGAAGCGCCGCTGGATATCTTCACGGCAATTACGGGCGGCGAAATTCGCATCCCCGCCATGGAACGTCCGCTGACTCTCACCATCCCCCCCCGCACCAATTCCAAGCAGACATTCCGTATCCGCGGCAAGGGCATGCCTGCCATGCGCCAGCCAGAGAAACGCGGCGATATGTTTGTTCACGTCCAGCTGGTTCTGCCCGATGCCCTAACCGAGCAGGAAGTGGACAGCATCCGCAGCCTGGCTTCTGCCCGCAAAAAAGATTCTCAGGCCAAAACCAAGTGAGGTGATTTATGATGCACGAAGATAGATCCAAAAATAAATATTGGTATGGGCCGCATCAAGACGAAGAGCTGCGCTGCCGGCGGCGCATACAAAATGATCTGGGATTAAACCAGGCTGCCGCTGAGACCGTTTTGCGGCTGCGCAGACAGGTGATCGAATTGCAGTCGCAGATGCGCCAGCTGCAAGCCGAGTTGGACGCTCAACTTGCCAACGAAAACATGCGGCTGGCCCGTTATCGCCAAGTCTATTCTGAAGCTGTCTGGATCGAATTCGAAATTCAGGAACGCGAATAACCCGTCAGAAGGGATAAGGAGAAGCTCATGCGCCAGTCTGTACTTACCGATCAGCAAGCCCGTTTCCTGCGCGAAGAGAAGCAAGCCCTGGCCGGGATGCAGCTCGCCCTGGCCGAACTCGATCTGCCACGCGCCGCCCTGGACACCCTCCAAAAAGCCATTTTGCAGCTGGACGAGATTTTCCTGATTGTGATCGCGGGGGAGTTCAATGCTGGCAAGAGCGCCCTGATCAACGCTCTGCTCGGAGAAAAAGTGCTGGCGGAAGGCAGCACCCCCACCACCTCGCGCGTGATGCTCGTCAAGTGGGGCGAACGGGCCGCGGAAGAAGTGGTCAACGAAAACTTTGCGATCTATACCTACCCTCTGCCGCTCCTGAAAGAACTGAATATCGTCGACACCCCCGGCACGAATGCCATCATCCGCTACCACGAACGTTTAACGGATGAGTTTGTTCCGCGCAGCGACCTGGTTCTGTTCGTGACCTCTGCCGATCACCCCCTGACCGAAAGCGAACGCCAATTTTTGGAACGCATCCTGACGTGGGGCAAGAAAATCGTCTTTGTCCTCAATAAAATCGATATTTTTGAAGATGACCCGGCCTTGCAGGAAGTCCGCGACTTCGTCTTGAAACACGCTACCGCAATTCTGGGCGATCCTCCCCAACTCTACCCGGTTTCCGCTAAATTGGCCCAACGTGCGCTCTCTGAGCCGGATGCCGCAGAGCGCACCCGCCTGCGAAGCCTCAGCCGCCTCGATGACTTGGAACAGTACATCAGCGCCACGCTGGACGACAGCCTCCGCTTGCAGCTCAAGTTCAACAACCCGCTGGGTGTGGCCGATAACCTGCTCACGCAGGCTGGGCAAAACCTGTCGGCCCAGGCTGAAGCCATTAATGAAGATAAATTGACGGCCGCCGCGCTGGAAACGGTCATCACGGAATACACCCGTGAGCTGCGCAGCGAACTGCCTCCGCGCCTGGCCGAAGTCGAAAATATCCTCCACCGCCTCGAACAGCGCGGACTGGATTTCTTCGACAGCACCATGCGCCTGACCAACATCCAAAACCTGGTGCGCGGCGATAGAGTCCGGGCGGACTTTGAAAAGCAGGTCCTGGCCGATGTGCCCCAGCAAATCGAAGACCAGGTCCAACATCTGATCGACTGGCTGGTGCAAAAAGACTTGCACGAATGGCAGCAAATCATGAGCTACATCCAACGCCGCCGGGCACAGAACCTGGATCACCTGGTTGGCGAAAACAGCGGCCCGCGCGAGACCCGCCGCCGCGAACTGATCGATACCGTTGGCAAGAGTGTCCAGACGATTGTCGAGACCTACAATCGCAACCAGGAAGCCAGCGAACTGGCCGCCAGCGTCGAAGCCGCCGTAGCCCAGACCGCTCTGCTGGAAGCGGGCGCGGTTGGCCTGGGCGCACTCGTGTCGGTGGCGGTGCTCTCTTCCGCAATGGACATCACCGGCATCCTGGCGGCAGGCACACTGGCGGTTCTGGGCTTTTTCGTAATCCCCTTCAAACGCAAACAGGCCAAAGACAGCTTCAAAGAAAAAATGCTCAGTTTGCGCACGAAATTGCTGAACGCTCTTACCACCCAGTTCACGAACGAGAGCGAAAACGCGATTGCCCGCCTGAAGGAGGGCATCGCTCCCTACACCCGCTACGTCCGCAGTGAACGCGAGCGCATCGACACCTCTGAAGCCACGCTCGCCGCACTACGCCAGACTCTGTCTGAGTTGCGCGCTCACAGCCAGGCCGCAGTCAGTAAATAGCCCCAGGTTTGCCAGGCTGCTTATCACTATTTTCTACCTTATTTCTTACGGAGAGTACCATGAAGCTCGATAAATTTACTCAAAAATCTCAAGAGGCAATTGTTCAGGCCCAGCAAATTGCCAGCGACTTCAATCACCAGGCCATCGAACCGGCCCACTTGCTGCTGGCCTTAATCCGCCAGGAAGATGGCATTGTTCCGGTCATCGTCACCAAAGTAGCGGGCAGCGTCCAGGCCTTGCGCGAAGAGGTGCAAGAGGACTTAAACAAACGCTCCAAAATTCAGGGCGGCAACATGGAAGTCGGCTTGTCGCAGGCCGCCAGCGACGCGCTGAATGCCGCCGAACGTTATGCCAAAGGCATGCAGGATGACTATGTTTCGACCGAACACATCCTGCTCGGGCTGATTGATTCAAGCGAAGGGAAACGCCTGGCCTCTTACGGCTTGACCAAGGACGCCGTTCTAACCGCCCTCAAATCGGTGCGCGGCTCTCAGCGTGTCACCACCTCCGAACCGGAATCGACCTACCAGTCCCTCGAAAAATACGGCCGCGATCTGACGGATATGGCCCGCAAAGGCAAACTCGACCCGGTCATCGGGCGCGACGAGGAGATTCGGCGGGTTGTCCAAATCCTCTCGCGCCGCACCAAAAACAACCCGGCCATCATCGGCGAACCCGGCGTTGGCAAAACCGCTATTGCTGAAGGCCTGGCCCAGCGAATTGTTAACGGCGACGTGCCGGAGGGCTTGAAAAAGAAGCGCCTGATCCAGTTGGATATGAGCGCCCTGGTTGCGGGCGCAAAATTCCGCGGCGAGTTCGAAGAACGCCTCAAGGCCGTTTTGAAGGAAATTGCCGATTCTGAGGGCGAAATCATCCTGTTTGTGGATGAAATGCACACCGTTGTCGGCGCGGGCAAGGCCGAAGGTTCCATGGATGCCGGCAATATGCTCAAGCCGATGCTGGCGCGCGGCGAATTGCACATGATTGGGGCCACCACCCTCGATGAATATCGCTTGTACATCGAGAAAGACCCGGCCCTCGAACGCCGTTTCCAACCGGTCATGGTCGACGAGCCGAGTGTGGAAGATACCATCTCGATTTTGCGCGGGTTGAAGGAACGCTATGAAATCCATCATGGCGTCCGGATTACCGACCCGGCCGTGATCGCTGCGGCAACCCTCAGCCATCGTTACATCACTGGCCGCCAGCTGCCGGATAAAGCCATCGACCTGATCGATGAAGCCGCCGCCCGGCTGCGGACCGAGATCGATTCCAAGCCCCAAAAATTGGATCAAGTTGATCGTCAGATCATGCAATTGGAGATCGAGCGCGAAGCCCTCAAAAAAGAAAAGGACAAGCCATCCAAAGAACGTCTTGAGAAATTGATGCAAGAACTCGCGGACTTGAAGGAAAACTCACGCCAAATTACAGTGCGCTGGCAAAATGAGAAACAAGCGATTGCCGACTTGCGCCAGATCAAGGAACAAATTGAACAGACGCGCACCGAGATCGATCGCGCTGAAAGACAATCTGACCTGGAAAAGGCGGCCCGTTTGCAGTATGGCAGCCTGCCTGAGTTGGAGAATAAACTGGCCCAGGCTGAAAAACGGCTCAAGACGATGCAAGCCGAAGGGGTTCTGCTCAAAGAGGAGGTCGATGCCGAAGAAATTGCTTCCATCGTCGCGCGTTGGACGGGCATCCCGATCTCCAAACTGCTCGAAGGCGAAACCCAAAAATTAATCCACATGGAAGCCGGCCTGCATCAACGGGTCGTTGGGCAGGATGATGCGGTGCGGGTGGTTGCCAATGCGGTCCGCCGCACGCGCGCGGGTTTGCAGGATCCGAACCGTCCAATTGGTTCCTTCATTTTTCTTGGGCCAACCGGTGTTGGTAAGACCGAATTGGCGCGCGCTTTGGCAGAGTTTATGTTTGACGATGAGCGCGCCATGATTCGGATCGACATGAGCGAATATCAGGAAAAGCATACGGTCTCGCGCCTGATCGGTGCGCCGCCAGGATATATCGGCTACGAGGAAGGGGGGCAGCTGACCGAGTCGGTTCGCCGCCGGCCTTACAGCGTGGTTCTGTTCGACGAAATCGAAAAAGCTCACCCCGAAGTTTTTAACGTGCTGCTGCAACTGCTCGACGATGGCCGCCTGACAGATGGTCAGGGGCGCACGGTCGATTTCCGCAATACCGTGGTTATCATGACTTCCAACTTGGGCAATCAACTTTGGGAAGGCGGCCGGGTAGTCACACGCGATGAAATCACACGTGTTTTGCAGAACCATTTTCGGCCCGAGTTCCTCAACCGAATCGATGAAATTGTCATTTTCCACTCGCTGGGCAAAGAACATCTTGCTCAAATCGTGGATATCCAGTTGCGCCGCGTCGAGAAATTTCTGACTGACAAAGGCTACCATCTTGAAGTGAACGCCGCCGCCCGTGAATTCCTGGCTGAAGTGGGCAACGATCCCGCTTTTGGGGCGCGACCTTTGAAGCGCGCAATCCAACGTGAACTACAAGATCCGCTTGCGCTCAAGATTTTAAGCGGCGATTTCAAGGAAGGCGATACCATCCAGGTGGATCGCGGGCAGGGCGGCCTAACCTTCAGCGCCCCGCTGCCCGCCGCCGAAGGTTAGGCGGCGGCCTGCCCTTCATCTTCAGAACCGCGCCTGCTCAACTTAAACACCCCCAGCGGCAGGACTTTAATCTCTTATTCGTGAAATTCTTGCACAAAAAGCAAGGAATTTACCACGACCCCACAAAATACGCGGGCCACGCGGCAACGATGGAACACGAAGTAAGAGCATTTAAGATTTTCCGTAGAGTCCGGTTGTTGCCGTCGTGGTTAAAGATTTTCGGTAGAGTCCGGCTTGTCCGAGTTAGTTTTTTTTAGCGCACTTGGCAACCTTCGCGGTTCGATTCCCAGCGTTTCACCAGGCCTCACTGACTTTAAGAAAACCCTGCCCCCAGAGAAGAACCAAGCCCTATCCTCAATTCTTAAGCGTATAATTGCCCTTCCTGGGCAGAATATTCGCTTGCAATTCGAATGAAATCGCAACCCCTGCCCAATTCTCTTAGGAGCCACCGATGAGGAAAATGCCTGAAAAACCAGCCTTTTTTGGAACTTATTTTGACCGCGACTCTGTTTTACGCTGGACGCGCTGGACGCGAGTCGTTGCCTGGGCCGGCTTTGCTGTTTACGTCCTTCAGTATGTTTATGAAACCGGCATCAACTTGTACAATTCTTTTATCAATGGCTACCCCATCGATTGGCTTTATCTTGTCTTCAACCTGAGCCAGCCTTTTCAGGGGGCAATGATATTGATGTTTTTACAGCTTCTCGCCAGCGCGGTCTTGATTTTGCTTGATATCGAAGACAATACCCGCCGCGCCGCGCGCAAATAGGGAGTCCTGGTGAAATTTAAGCTGATTGTCTCAGGTTTGTTTATCTTGCTGGTGGTGTGCCTGCTTGGCACGGCTTTTCTCGGCTATTCCAACATCCGCTATACCTCGCAAAATGCGGTCGTGAGATACATCAGCCAGCACCCGGCGGACGTGGCGGTGGCCTGTTTTGACCCGGCCAACCCGGCGGCAGGCTTTTATCATAATGCCGACCAGCCTTACCCGCTCGCCTCTACCTTCAAGATCGTACTCCTGAGCGGGTACGCCGAACAGGTTTCGGCGGGCGCGCTCGATCCGGCAGAAATTGTCCCGTTTGAAGCGTTGGATCGTTATTATCTGCCCGGCACAGATGGCGGCGCACATCCCGAATTTCTTAAGACACTCGGCGAGGGCCGCACGAACATGACTCTCGCTGAAGTAGTCGGCGGGATGATGACCTACAGCTCCAACGCGGCGGCAGATTACATCCTTTCCCGGCTGGGCGGGGTCGATTGGGACGAGCTTTATCAGCGCCTTGGGCTGCAACAGACCAGCCAGCCGCATTCGTACCTCGGTCTATACCTCTACATCACCAACCATGAGAGCGGCGCTTACGACCTGACTTCTCTTGGCCCTCAAGCGACTCTCGCTGAACAAGAGCGCCTGGCGCGCTTGTTTGTTGAAGACCCCGCCTGGCGTGAGGCTGAATTGAGCTATGCTGCCAACTTTACGAACCAGGCCGGTCTGGATGTCCAGAAGGATGTCACGGCTAATTTCGGGGTCCGTTCCAGCGCAAACGACCTGTCGCGGCTGATGACCGCCATCTACGGGCCGGATTCTGCGCTTTCAGCCTCTACCCGCTCAATTATGCGCCAATATCTCGAATGGCCGATGCGGCTTAACCCTGGCAATGCCAAAACTTTCAAAACCCTGGCGGCCAAAAATGGAGCCTGGCCGGCTGTGCTGACCTCAGCCTGGTACGCCGAGCCGCTCGACGCCGATCCGCGCGTGCTGGTGGTTTTGTACCGCAATATGCCCGGCGATTTTTGGGATGCCTGGGTCGCCAGTTTTAGCCAGCAAATGCTCGAAGTTAATGTGCTTACCAGCGCCAATTGTGCTTTGTACGCCGATGCCCTTGCGCCAACCGCGCCATAAACGCATCAGATCAGGCGGGAACAGGTATACTTGAACTCTTGCGAAAGTCCTCAAAACTGACCTGAAAATGTTCCTCCGCTTCTCAACAGGCTCAGCCCGCAGCGGGAGGGTTGTAAGGCCTGCTTGCTAAATTGTTTTTAGAAATTCTATCCACAGGAGTCTCAAGATGACCATTATTGCCCTCGATGCGATGGGGAGTGACGAACACCCGATCCCGGACGTGACCGGCGCCGTGGATGCTGCCCGCGAATACGGCGTGGAAGTTATCCTGGTGGGCGATCAGGCCAAAATTCAGCCGCTGCTGGACGGGCTCAATCCCGCCAATTTAGCGGTGCGAATTGTCCACGCCCCAGAAATGCTGACGATGGAAGACAAAGGCGTGGCTTTGGCCCTCAAGGCCCGCCGTCCGAATGCCAAAAATTCGATGGCAGTCGGAATCGACCTGGTTAAGAACGGCCAGGCCCAGGCTTTTGTGACCGCCGGTAACACCGGCGCAGCCCTGGCGACGGCTTATTTCCGGCTTGGAATGATCGAAGGCGTTGACCTGCCTGCTCTGGCCCCCGTTTTCCCGACGGCGAAAGGTTCTTGTGTTGTCCTGGATATTGGCGCAAACCCGGATGTCAAGCCCGATAATTTGCGCCAGTTTGCCATTATGGGCAGCATTTACGCTGAAAAAGTGCGCGGAATCAAGAATCCCTCCGTCGGTTTGCTCTCCAATGGCGAAGAAGAAGGCAAAGGCAATGCCCTGGTGCGCGAAAGCCTCCCGCTCTTAAAGGCTGCCGGCCTGAATTTCTTTGGCAATGTTGAAGGCAAGGAAGTCATCGGCGGCGCGGTCGACGTAGCGGTCACAGACGGTTTTAGCGGCAACATCATGCTCAAATCGTCCGAAGCGGTCGCCAAGTTGATTGTCGATAAAATCAAGGAAGCGATCAAGGCCGGCGGGCCGTTGGCAATCCTCGGCGGGATTTTGGTCAAACCGGCCCTCGGAAAAATCAAGAAACTGCTTGACCCTGCCGAAGAAGGCGCAGCCCCGCTGCTTGGCGTCAATGGGCTTGTCTTTGTCGGCCATGGCCGCTCAGACGCGTTCGCCATCAAGAACGCCATCCGGGTTGCCAAAAACGCCGCTGAGGCCGACGTGCTCTCTGCCATGCGGGCCGGAATTGCGGAACGATTGAACTAAAGTTTGCCAGGAGAAATTTTTATATGGATAAAAAACGCGTTGTCATTACGGGCATGGGTGTAGTGAGCGCCTTGGGGACGGGTTTACCGGCCTTTTGGGACGGTCTCGTGAACGGACGTTCCGGTATTCGCCGGATTACCCAGTTTGACCCCAGTCCCTACCCCTGCCAAATCGCCGGAGAAGTGCCGGATTTTGTGCCAGAGAATTTTATGGATCGTAAAGAAGCCCGGCGCGTGCCGCGTTCAGCCCAAATGGGTTTTGCGGCAGCAAAACTTGCGGTCGCAGATTCCGGCCTGCCCACGCCGTTGCCGGAACCGGAACGTTCCGGGATCGTTTTCGGGACGGCAATTGGCGGCATGGATCGTTTCGATGAGGGCGTTCGCATCATCCGCGAGCAGGGCTATGCCCGCTTGAACCCTTTCACCGCTCCAACCTCACTGCCGAACGCATCCGCTTATCTGATCTCACAGGAATTTCAGTGCCTCGGCCCCAGCATCACGATCGGCACGGCCTGCGCCACCGGCACCCAGACGGTCGGCGAAGGCCTGGAGCTGATCCGGCGCGGCGCAGTGGACGTGGCGATTGTGGGCGGCACTGAAGGCATTATTCAGGACTTTTCAATTGGCGGCTTTTGCGCCATGCGCGCTTTGCCGACCAACTACAACGATTGCCCTGAAAAAGCCTCGCGCCCCTTCGACAAAAACCGCGAAGGCTTCATTTTTTCTGAAGGCGCGGCAGCCCTGGTGCTCGAATCACTCGAACATGCCCAGGCGCGTGGGGCCCGCATTTATGCTGAACTGGCCGGACAGGCCTCCTCCTCAGACGGCTTCCACATGGCCGCGCCCGACCCCGAAGCCGCCGGCCCGATCCGCGCGATGAAATGGGCGATTGCCGATGCCGGCCTGCAGCCCGAAGATGTGGACTACATCAACGCCCACGGCACATCCACCCCGCTTAACGACCCAACCGAAACCCGCGCCATCAAAGCGGTTTTTGGCGAACACGCCTACAAACTGTCGATTTCTTCGATCAAATCCATGATCGGCCACGCCATGGGCGCTTCGGGCGCGCTGGAAGCAATTGCCTGCGCCAAGATGCTCAGCGAAGGCATCCTGACCCCCACCATCAACTACGAAACCCCCGACCCTGAGCTTGATCTGGATTACATCCCCAATCTGGCCCGCAAACAGCAAGTCGAAGTGATCCTCTCCAATTCTTTTGGCCTGGGCGGGCAAAATGCTTGCATCGTCTTGAAACGCTTCGTTGCGGGATAGTATTTTGCAAACACATCTCTTGGATTTTACAATCTCCGAAATTTGCGGAGTAGCCTGATTCTGACAAGGAAGAAACATGAAAATTGTACTGGACGAAAAAATCATCAAACGTAACACCGCCATCGGACGTTATGCCAGCCTGGTTGCCCTGCTTATTTTGGGCGGCGGCATGTATGTCACCTTTGCATACCCCAACCAAGTCACCATTTCTTTTGGGGCGCTGCTGGTCGGCTTTCTGCTCTCACAGTTTGGCATTTATTTTGGCAATCGCTGGGGTCGTCACCCGCGGGTCGACGAACGCCTGACGGCTGCCCTGAAAGGCCTGACCAAAGAGTACACGCTTTACCACTACACCGCCCCCGTTTCACATTTGTTGGTTGGCCCCGCCGGCGCTTGGGTGATCGAGCCTTACTACCAGCGCGGAACAATTACTTATGAAAAGGGACGCTGGCGTCAAAAGGGCGGCGGAATCTTGCTCTCCTACCTAAAAATCTTTGCCCAGGAAGGCTTGGGGCGGCCCGATGTTGAAATTGAAACAGACATCGAAAACCTTAAGAAATCCCTCCAAAAACAACTCGGCGATCAACTTCCCCCGATCAAGGCTGTGCTGGTCTTTAGCGACGAGCGCGCCCAGTTGCAGACCGAAGGCGCGCCCCATCCCGCCCTAAAATTAGGCGCACTCAAAGAATTTTTCCGCAAAAACGCCAAATCTGAGCCGATGCTGCCCGCAGACTATAAACGTGTTCAGGAAGTTTTGCCGCAAGGTTCTGACGAAAATAAGTAATGCCCACAATTGACCAGATTATTCGCAGCAACCGCAAAACCATCGCGTTGGTGATCCAGCGCGATGGTGCCTTGATTGTGCGCGCACCCCTGGGCACTTCTGAAAAGCGCATCCTGGAACTGGTGGAACAGAAATCCGCCTGGATCGCTCGCGGCCAGGCCCAAATGTGCCAGAACCTGCCTGCCGAACCTCAATTTTCTGAGGGCGAAAAATTTCTCCTGCTGGGCCAGCCCCACCCGCTCAAAATTGTCAAAAAACAGCGCCCCGGCCTGACCTTTGAAGCCGGAACATTTCTTTTGGCCGAGAAATTTCAGCCGAGCGCCCGCGCGCTATTTGCGCTTTGGTATAAAAAGACGGCCGCTATTTTGCTGCCTGGCCGGGTTGAGAGCCTCGCAAAAAAGCATAACCTCCAGCCCCAGAAAATCCGTATTACCTCTGCCCGCACCCGCTGGGGCTCGTGCAGCAGCAGCGGAACCATCTCGCTCACCTGGCGGCTGGTCATGGCCCCGCCCGAGGTCATCGATTACGTCATCGTCCACGAATTGGCCCACCTGAAAATTAAAAATCACTCGCAAACTTTTTGGCGCTTGGTCGAATCCCTCTCCCCTGATTACAAAACCCACCTGGCCTGGCTCAAACAAAATGGCCGCAGCCTGGACATCTAAAATGAACCTTAAAAACCTGCACGCGCGTCCCATCCCCGCCCAACCCTGGGCCGAAGGCGAAAACATCCCCTGGGATGACCCCGCCTTCAGCCAGCGCATCTTGCGCGAACACCTCAGCCAAAAGCATGACGCCGCCAGCCACCGCACCCGCATCATTAAAAAGCAGGTAAAGTGGATTCATAACCTTGTCTTGGCGAAGAAAGCCTCCCGCATCCTCGACCTCGGCTGCGGCCCCGGCCTGTACTGCGTGGAACTGGCCGCGCTCGGGCATGTCTGCCACGGAATCGACTTTTCTCCCGCCTCCATTGCCTACGCCGTTAAAAACGCCCCTGAAAACTGCACCTATGCCCTCGGCGACCTGCGCAGCGCAACGCTGCCCCCCGGCTTTGACCTGGTTCAGCTTATCTTTAGCGAATTCAACCACTTCAAACCCGCCGATGCCCGTCAAATTCTCCAAAAAATCCGGGCCGCCCTGACCCCCGGCGGAAGCCTCCTGCTCGAAATGCAGAGTTTTGATACCGTCGAGCAAATGGGCAACCAGCTGCCTTCCTGGTACAGCTCGCTGGGCGGCCTGTTTAGCGCCAACCCGCACATCTGCCTGATGGAATCCTTCTGGGACGAAGAACAGGCCGCCGCCACCGAGCGTTATCTCATCCTTGAAGAAAACGCCCCGATAGCGCGCTACGCCTCCACCACCCTGGCCTACACAGAAGAAGAGATCGCCGCGCTGCTGACAGAATCCGGCTTCACCGGCCTCGAATTCCACCCATCCCTAACCGGCCAAGCCAGCGAAAGCCCCGAAGATTTCATCGTCGTAACGGCCCGCCGTTAGTGGACTCCCGATTTCGTCCCAATTTTTGGCGATAAATATTCCGATGGGCAGGCCCTGCCTGCGCCAGTGCCGCCGGCACAGGCGAGCGGAGCGTCTTTGAGCGTAGCCGCAGGGCGGATATGTAAAATTCATTTTCTTAACATCTATAGCACGCCTGTCAAAGAAAAAAAGAAGCCGATGGAGGTCATCCATCGGCTTTGTTACGTGTTATTTTCAGTTGTTTTTACCCGTGCAGTTGCGCTTACTTTCTCTTACACGATCAAAATCTTAACTTGCAACGTGCTTACCAGCAAAAACAGTTTGTTCGAGGAAAGAGCGGAAAAACCTTCTTCGTGTCGAGGTGGACATCTGGGAGTAGACTTTTACAGTCTTGCCAGGCTAAGAACTACGTCCCGACCTTTCCCCTTAAGTTGTACGGTTCGATCTTTTCGATTGCAACCTCCTTTCGTTTGAACGGAAGTGTTTCTACACTCATCATACAACATCCGCGCCCGTTTTGTTCCTTAAAGTTTTATTGCATATCTGTAAATGCTTGTCTGGACAAAAAAAGATTGTATTTGTTGTACAATGAATCGTCAAAGGGGGCTTGTTTGTCAATCCTAACATTTGACTTTTTAAATTTATTATTTGCTTTATAAACATCGTGATAATCGTCACTGGCGTCCCTCGCCGGGTTTTGCTATGCTATCCAAGAGACCCTGTTCAAATACGAGGAACCCCCAGATGACAGATTATCGCATTCAGTCCCACCCCATTCTTGCAATTGAAGAGCGGGATATTTTTGATTTTACCTGGCAGGGCCACATTCTTCAGGCTCGCGCAGGCGAAACGATTGCCACAGCCCTTTTTGCAAACGGTATTCGTACTTTTGGGTATCATCCCAAAGACGGCTCACCCCAGGGCATTTTCTGTGCCAACGGGCAATGCGCCCAATGCACGGTGATTGCCGATGGCGTGCCGCTCAAATCTTGCATGACGCTGGTCAGGCCGGGCATGGCCGTCGAGCCGCTTATCACCCTGCCCGAATTGCCAGAGTCGAAACCAGTCAAGACCTTCCAGCCGGTTGAGACGCTCCCGGTCGACTGCCTGATTATCGGCGGCGGCCCGGCGGGACTCTCGGCGGCGATTGAATTGGGTCAGCGCGGAATTCAGGTTTTGCTGATCGACGACAAACATCGCCTGGGCGGCAAACTTGTCTTGCAAACCCATCGTTTCTTTGGCTCAATCAATGCCTGCTATGCCGGCACGCGCGGCATCGATATTGCCACCAAGCTCGCGGGCGATATCGAACAGTACCCTTCCATCGAAAGCTGGCTCAACAGCACCGCCGTCGCCGTTTTTAGCGACAAAAAAGTCGGCGTGGTGCGTGACGGGCAGTATTTGCTGGTCGAACCGCAGGTTCTCCTGGTGGCCGCCGGCGCGCGCGAAAAATCGCTGGCCTTCAATGGCAATACCTTGCCGGGTGTGTATGGCGCGGGCGCTTTCCAGACCCTCGTCAACCGCGACCTGATCCGCTGTTCTGAGAAACTTTTCATCATTGGCGGCGGCAATGTTGGCCTGATTGCCGGGTATCACGCCCTGCAAGCCGGGATTGAAGTCGCCGGGCTGGTCGAAGCCCTGCCCGAATGCGGCGGCTATAAAGTCCACAAAGACAAACTGGCTCGCATGGGCGTGCCGATCTACACCTCCCATACCGTCCTGAGTGCCAACGGCACAGACTCGGTCGAATCTGTCACCATCGCAGCCATCGACAAGGATTGGAAACCCATCCCCGGCACTGAAAAAACTTTCCCCTGCGATACCCTGCTGATTGCGGTCGGTCTCGACCCGGTCGATGAGTTCTACCGCAAAGCGCGTGAGTTCGGTCTAAACGCCTTCGCTGCCGGAGACGCCGACGAGGTGGCCGAAGCCTCGGCCGCCATGTTCTCTGGCAAGATTCGCGGCCTCGAAATCGCCCGCGCCCTGGGCTGCGACGTGCCGGAAATTCCCGCAGAGTGGTTCCGCACCTCCGAAATTCTCAAATCCCGCCCCGGCGCGCTCACCCACGAGAGCCTCCCGGATGACGATGAAGCCGTTTACCCGGTCATCCATTGCAGCCAGGAAATCCCCTGTAATCCCTGCACTTCGGTTTGCTCGCAGGGCGCGATCTTTATTGACGAACACGACATCCGCGGCGTGCCGGATTACATCGCCAGGGCCCTCGGCGTGGAGTGCATTGCCTGCGAAAAATGTGTCACCATTTGCCCGGGATTGGCGATTACGCTCGTCGACACCCGCAAGCAGGCGGATGACACCGCGCTGGTGACGATTCCCTACGAATTTGGCCGTGATGCGCTCCACGCCGGAGACTTTGTGACCGTTACCGATACGGGCGGCAACGCCCTCGGCCAGGTCGAGGTCGTGCGGACGCGGATTGCAAAAACGACCGACCGCACCATGCTGGTAAAAGTGCGCGCGCCGCAGGCCATTGCCCAAAAAATCGCCGGGATCGAAGTCCAGAACCGGGAGGTATCAGCCCCGCTCGAAGCCTGGGTCGAACGCCTGAGCGACGACCTGATTGTCTGCCGCTGCGAACGGGTCAGCCTGGCCGACATCAAAACCATCATCCAGAGCGGCGTGCGCGACATCAACGAAATTAAAGCCATTACCCGCGCCGGAATGGGCGCGTGCGGCGGCAAGACCTGCGCCAGCCTGATCAAGCGCGCTTTTCGTGAGCTGGACGTGCCAATCGCCGAAGTGACCGAAGGCACAGTCCGCCCGCTGTTTGTCGAAGTCCCGCTGGGTGTCCTGGCCGGTATCAAAAAGTAGGGCGGGATGCTATCCCGCCTTTTGCTCTCCCCAAGCTATTGCCCCGCTTTTGGGCTTCGCGCGGGATGGCATTCCGTCTTTTGAACTTTGCCAGATGTTACACCGCTTTTGGGCTTCGCGCGGGATGGCATTCCGTCTTTTGAGCTTTGCCAGATGTTACCCTGCTTTTGGCTTCGCGCGGGATGGCATTTCGCGCCACATAGTAAGATAAAGTGAGAAACAGAAATTCGGCAAATTTAAGCATCTTGGGCTTCGCGCGGGATGGCATTTCGTCTTTTGAACTTCCCCAGATGTTGCCCC
>JAVEWN010000001.1:0-100808 GCA_034004515.1 Anaerolineales bacterium
AGCCCTGACTCATTACATGGAAGCCCCTGCGGGGCTAAAATCGCCAGTCCGAAGGACTTTCATGCCATGAGTAGCGGCTTTAGCCGCGCCGATACCCGCAAAAGTTGCCGTTTTTAGACAAAAACAGCCGTAAAATTAGATGCAATCGCCCTGGGCGCGTATGTAATCATAGACAGAAATTGGCTGCAATGGGCGTATAATTCGCCTATCTTTTGCTTAGGAGCAGTCATGATGTGGGAAACTATTGGGAATTGGGTCACGAAACGCTTTTCCAGCCCCATACCGGTTTTATTTTTTTTGCTGGGCGCGGCCCTGATTGTGGTTGAAGCGGTTGAAATCCGCCTGCCCGACGGGACAAACCTGCTGCGGGTCAATCAATTTGGCGTGTTTATGCTCGGCTTGGGGATTGCGCTGATTACCGCCTCGGCTTTGTTCCAGATATTTGACCGCCCCAGCCCGCAGGAGCAGAAATCCAGAGAAACAGATTTGCTCGAAATTCGCAAATACGCCACGATCCGTGAGATTTTGCAGGCCTATGTCAACCTGTCGGGTGGCCTCGATTTTGCGGCTTGCTTGTATAAAGACATACTTTACCAGACCACCAGCGATGAGCAACTTTCACGCCGTCTGCTGCACTATCGCGTGCGGCGCGGCGCGGAAGAACAGTCTCATTATTTCGAAAGCCTGACGCGCGAAGTCCACCAACTGGCTCAAATCGCCGGAGAACGGATGAAAACCCTCGATCAGGGTCTCTTATTTCGCACGGTTTATGATGTCGAAAAAGGCGGTATGTTCTATACGTTAATCAGCGACCGTTGTTATGTTGTCAGCGCCACCCTCGATCAGAACAGCATGGATGACAATACAGCCGACCTTGAGATGCGTTCGCTCGTCAAAACCGTCGAGCAGCACATCGCCCGCCTCGAAAATCAATGAGTCTTTCTTTTCGGAAACAATTACTTTTTCCCCTGATCGTGGCGCTGCTCGGTTTTGGATTGGCCTCACTGGTTGACGCCCCCCATCTCTCCAACCAGCCCTGGTACGAACCTTTTACGTATACGCTGTTGGCAATTGGGTTGTATGGCAGCGTGTATGGCATTCAGCAGGCCGAGTTGGGCCACCACCGTGAAATTGTTCTGCGCGCCGTAACGATTGGCGTCTTGTTAAAGACGCTCATTATCGGAGGCGCGCTCTTTCTTTTTACCCGCCAGGCCAGCGCTTTTTTGTTGGGACTGACCGTCGCGCAGATCGATCCGCTCTCGGTCGCCAACCTGGTGCGAGGCGAACGCCATAAATTATCAGAACGCGCCCAGACCATCCTGGGAGCCTGGTCCTCTTTCGATGACCCGATGACGGTTCTGCTCTCCATTTATGCCCTCTATCTGTTTTTGCCGCACGAAACCTCTGCCAGTCTCTTGCAACTGGGTTTGCCTTTCGTGATCAGCCTGGCCCAAAACCTGCTCTTTGCGGGGCTGGTCTTTTTCCTGACGCGCTGGCTGAAGAAAAAAGAACCGGCGTTGCTGCTGCTTTTGATCGTCTGTTTTGGGGTGGCGGTCGCTTTTAAATGGATGCTTGGGGTTGCGCTGATTGGTCTTTTCCTGCGCCCGCAGATTAAAAGACTGCCCCAAATTATCGCTGCCGCTTTTTATAGTACGCTCTTGCTCCTGGGCTTTCTGCTGGTCGAAGGCATTGTCTGGAAGACGGGCCTTGTGCTCGGCCTGGCGGCCATCCTTTCGCAAATCATCGTTGGGTTATTGCTAACCCGTGGCTTGCCGAAAAATGAACGCCTCTACCTGGCTTTTGCCCAACAAAACGGCATCACCGCCATGATCCTGGCCCTGCTCTTCGAGAAAAACCTGCCCGGCACGGTCGGGATCGTTGCCCCGGCTATTCTCGTCGTCAACCTGGGTTATTACTTTACCAATCGCTTGCTTGGCGATCGTTTTTAATAAGCCCAAACCAGGCTTGCTTAAAGTCTTGTCAGACAATTTTTCGGCTGAAACGATTTTGCGATTTTTACCGTAAAGTGCGCAAAGAACGCCCGGAAAAGCATAAAAACTTCGCGCTCTTTGCGGTTCGATTCTGAGAGTTTGACCGGGGCTTCCTGACTTTGAGAAACCCTGTCAGCCCAAACGCGGCCCCATGAGCGCGCACTTTTCTTCAGGATATAATTGCAATTCACTCCAACTGGAAAGGAAGCCCAATGGTCAAACTTATTTTACGCGCGCACGAACACGAAATTCGTCCGGGGATGACGTTGCTCTCCGCTTTGAAGCTGATCAACGTCCTGCCCGAGGCGGTACTGGCCGTGCGCAACGGAGAAATGATTCTTGAGGATGAAATCCTGAAAGATGGCGATGTCGTCAAGCTGGTGACCGTCATCTCAGGTGGGTAGCGCGCCATGAAATGTAAAACCTGCGGCGAAAAGGCCGCCGTCAACATGCGCCAGCACAAACTGGCCCTCTGCGGCCCGCATTATCTGGATTGGGTCCCCCAGCAAACCGCCCGCTTTATCAAAAAGTATTGGATGTTTGGCCCGGACGAACGCCTGCTTGTAGCGGTTTCGGGTGGAAAAGATTCGCTCTCCCTCTGGGATATTCTTCAGCGCTTGGGCTATCAGGCCGACGGCCTTTATCTCGGTCTCGGCATCGACGAGGGGCTTGGTTACTCGCGCGAATCGCAGCGCCTGACCGAGAAATTCGCCGCAGAACGCGGCCTGAAATTGCACGTGGTCGATATCGAAAAACAATACGGCGCTTCGATTCCGACGCTGGCCGAAAAATCGCGGCGCGGGCAGGGCCGGCCCTGCTCAGTTTGCGGCCTGGTCAAACGCCATGAAATGAACCGGATTGCGCGCGATCTGGGCTACGACGTGCTGGCAACCGGCCATAACCTGGACGACGAAGCCGCGGTGCTGTTTGCCAATACCTTATCCTGGTCTGCCGATTTATTGCGCCGGCAGGAACCTGTCCTGCCCGCGGCGGATGGCCTGGCCCGCAAGGTTAAGCCGCTCTGCCGCTTTTACGAAAAAGAGATGGCGGCTTACGCCCTGTTACGGGGCATTGAATACATCTATGAAGAATGCCCTTTCTCGCTCGGTTCGACCTCGATTTATTACAAGGAACTGCTCAATCAGCTTGAAAGCGAACGCCCCGGCGCGAAACTGGCTTTTTACGTTAAATTCCTTGAAGCCAAAAAGAATGGAATGCTCAGCCCAGCCACCGAAAAAGATTTTGTGCTGACCGTTTGCCCGCAATGCAAACAGCCCACCTCAGGAGATGGGCTGTGTTCGTTTTGTAAAATTATCGCCAAAGTTTAGACTTTGGTCATCGTCACAAAGACCTGTGGCCGGCGTTTGGTTTCGTTAAACACGAAGGAACGCACCACATTGACGATATCTTTTTCAACATTAAATCCGCCGCTGTGGATCACCTCTGCGACCCGTTTGCTGACCGCGGGGACAAGTGTTTCCGCTTCTTCAGAAGTGATAAATCCGCGCGTCAGAATTTCTGGGTCTTCGAGCAGACGGTTGGAGTATTTGTCGATGCCCAGGTTGACCAGTAAAATCCCGGAGCGGGATAATTGCTCGCGCTCTTTCAGCAGGCTGCGATCCATCTCGCCGACCGCGCCGCCTTCGACGAAGACATACCCGCCCGGGATGCGTTCTCCCAATTTTACAATCCCATTTTCCATCTCAATAATCTGGCCGTTTTCAGCTACGAAAATATGGTCTTCAGGAATTCCAATTTCTTTTGCCAGGGCGGCGTGCCGTTTGAGTTGGCGCAGCTCGCCGTGAATGGGCATGAAATATTTCGGCTTAACCAGGCTGAGCATCAATTTTTGCTCTTCCTGGCTGGCGTGGCCTGAGACGTGCACGAGCGCAATTGAATCGTAGATGACATCCGCGCCGGCCCGCAACATGCGGTTGATCGTTTTGCTGACCGCCTCTTCGTTGCCGGGGATCGGGTGCGAGGAGAGAACCACCGTATCGTTGGCTTTAAGATCGAACTGACGGTTGGTGCCAGCGGAGAGCCGTCCGATAATGGAGGAGGGTTCGCCCTGTGAGCCGGTGCACATCAGAATAACCTGGTTGTCTGGCAGATTTAAGGCGCTGTCTGCGGTCACGAGGGTTTCATCCGGCACTTTCAGGTAGCCGAGCTTGCGCGCCATTTTGGCGTTATCGACCATGCTCGTTCCGAAGAATGCCAGTTTGCGCTTGTTGCGCACGGCGGCGTCGGCAACCTGCTGCATCCGTGAGATGAGCGAGGCGAAAGTCGCGATGATGACGCGTCCCTCTGCGTTCTTGATGACCTGATTCAGGGCTGGTTCGATCACCCGCTCTGAGGGAGTCCAGCCTGGGCGTTCGGAATTGGTCGAATCGGACAGGAGCAGGTCAACGCCGCGCGTCGAGAGTTCTGCCAGCTTGGCGAAATCTGTCGGCCAGTTGTCGACCGGGGTATGATCGAACTTGTAATCGCCGGTATGGACCACCATCCCGGCTTTGGTCTGGATCGCCAGTCCGACAGCGTCGGGGATCGAGTGGCTGACGTGGAAAAATTCGACCTTGAACGGCCCAATCTGGACGGTTTCTCCGGCTTGCACCTGGCGCAGCTCGGCTTTTCCGGCCAGCCCGTTGCGGGCCAGTTTGACTTCGACCAGCCCCAGGGTGAGCGGCGTGCCAAAAATGGGCGCAGGCACCTGGCGCAAGACGTGGTGAATTGCGCCGATATGGTCTTCATGCCCGTGGGTAATCACAATTCCGACGATTTTATTGCCTTTATCGTTCAGGTACTCAAAATCGGGGATGATATAGTCCACGCCCAGCATGTCGTTGTCGGGGAACATTAAACCTGTATCCACCAGCAGAATCTGGTCGTTGATTTCGTAGGCCATCATGTTTTTGCCTACTTCCCCCAGTCCCCCCAGGGGAATAATTCTTAATTTGTTGTTTTGCATAAAAGTGCGTAACCCTTTCTTGGGTAAGGTATTTTAATTATCCGCTTGTGCGGTTAGTTTCGAGGTTTGAAAGAAAAAATCCCTCGTCTGTGTTGCCGAGGGACGCTTTATTACAAGATTCACTTTGCAACATTGCCAAAACCTGGCAAATGTATTTTCTACCCCGTCAGTATAGCAAGGGATGGGAGATTTGTCAAACGTTCACTTGACGATTTTGAGAAAATAGGTCGCTCACCGAACGTCCACAAAGCAGCGCGGCGGCCCGCGCTTTCGGGACATTGCCTTCCCGCCGGGCTGTAACCAGCGCGATACGACTTTTGCAGGTTAAACAAAAAGAATGGCTCGCTTTTTAGCGAGCCATTCTTTACCTTGGCGAAGTTTTGTCAGTCGAGAAGTTCCTGGGGAACATTCCCGCCATTTTCGGCGATTTTTTGAAGAACAGTTTTGTGCAGCCAGGTGTTCATTCGGGCCGAGTCGCTCATCATTTCGGGCGGGCAATCCAGCTCTTCTGCAAGTTCTTTGCGGGCCTCGAAGCTGCTGTCAATATCGAGCAGGGTCAGCAAATCCACAATCGAAACTTTCCAGTCGAGTTTGCGGGGGTTCGAAGCAGCCATTTTCTCGAGGTTGCTGACAACATCCACCATTTCGACGGCCTCAGGTTTGGCGGTCTGGCCGAGGTTCTGCATATAAGCGGAAGCGGTTGGCGGAATTCCTGCGGGCACGGCCGGTTTAACAGAGGAAGAAGGCTTGGGGTGGGAAGTGGTGACCGGCTTGGGGGCTTGAACCGGCTTAGATGTTTGAACCGGCTTGGCGGTAGTTTCTGCCTTTTTCTTAATACCAATTTTTTCGAGAATTTTAGAGAAAAGACCCATAATTAACTCCTTTTTTTGTAGTGAGTGGATTGGATTTGTAGAAGTTGATTGCAACTTCTTTATGAGTATAACAGAGGATGGGCAAATTACTTGTTTATTTCAGGCAGGATGGTTGAAAAAGCCTGGGTGATTTTCTGTAATTCTCCAGAATAACCGCGCAAGCGGCTGACATCACCCGTCTTTAAACCCGTATCGATATCTGCGATGGTTTTGCTGGTTTTATCGCTATTATCAATAATTTGCTGGGTGACTCGCTCAATTTTTGTAGCCATTTCCAATAATTGCGGAGGAACCAGCGGAATTTTTTTCAGGAAGGGTAAAAGCATATCTAAAATGTTGTTTACCACTCCTGCGTATTTGACCGTTACGGTATGCAATGTGCCAAATGTATTGGTCAGTTGAATACCCATTTCTTGGATCGAATCAATGGTTTCCTTTTGTTCATTGATCATTTTTGTTATATCTTGCAAGGTGCCGGTTAACTGGTCTGAGAATTTTACGTAGGAAGCGGGGGTTGCTTTACCTGATGAAGTCTGACGGGAAGGGAGGCCTGCCATAATTTATCCTTTTTTTGCTGATGTTTTATGTCCGGTTTTGATTATATCACGCGGGTTACGCCTTCTTTTTTTGCGATTAGGGCCTATTAAGAGCTATTTTGGGCTATACTTATAAAAATCGTAGGGCGAAATTGCCTGTTACATCTAATTCAGTTTTTTAAGGAGATCACACATGACCGCACTTACTGCAATTGAAGGTATTGCTTCCGCTTATGCAACAAAATTGAAGGCAGCCGGCGTGGGAAGCACTGAAGCATTGCTCAAAGCGGGCGCGACCGCCAAAGGGCGCAAGGAATTGGCCGGGGAAACTGGCATTAGCGATAAACTGATTTTGGAATGGGTAAATCGGGCGGATTTATTTCGCGTAAATGGGATCGGTGAGGAATACTCAGATTTACTCGAAACATCCGGAGTCGATACCGTTCCTGAATTGGCTCAACGCAACGCCGAAAACTTGTACAAAAAAATGGTTGAGATGAATGAAGCGAAAAAAATCGTCCGAAAACTCCCAACCCAAAATCAGATTCAGGGTTGGATTGACTCGGCCAAGTCTCTTGCGAGAGTCGTCGAATACTAATCGACCTTCTTGGATAAGCGCCATCGATGTTAAGGAAATGACTTGGACAGATCGGCCCTGCGACTACTCGCGAGCGGCTCTTATAAAGAAACCTGACAAACTGTTTTGAGAATGCCATACAAAAAAGCCGGCCTTGCCCGGCTTTCTTGTATGAAGGGGGCTTTGCTTAATTCTTGTTATATAATCGGGATGTAACTTCAGAGAGAGACAGGAGCAGCCAAATGCAAGATTATGAAAAATTAGGGACATTTTATCTTGGACGCGAGTATGACCTTAACGCTGGCAAACTAGGGGAAAATCTTCTACTCTACGATGCCAGAGACCTGACCACTCACACCGTGGCGGTTGGCATGACCGGCAGCGGGAAAACAGGCCTGTGCATTGGCCTGGTCGAAGAGGCCGCCATTGATGGTGTCCCATCGATTTTGATTGATCCCAAGGGCGACTTGACCAATCTTATGCTGACTTTTCCCGAATTACGCGGCGAGGACTTCAGGCCTTGGGTCAATCTTGAAGATGCCACCCGAAAAGGCCTGTCTGCGGACGAGTTTGCAGATCAACAGGCTGCCATGTGGAAAAAAGGTTTAAGCGACTGGCAGCAGGACGGCGCTCGTATTCAACGCTTGCGCGACGCTGCCGAAGTGGTCATTTACACGCCTGGCAGCAGCGCCGGGGTGCCGGTCTCGATCATGAAATCGTTTGGCGCGCCGCCGCCTGAAATTATCGAAGATTCTGAACTCTTTCAGGAAAGGATTTCATCGACTGTTACCAGCTTGTTGGGGTTACTCAATATCGAGGCAGACCCCCTTCAGAGCCGCGAACATATTCTGATTTCGAGCATTATGGGGCAAATCTGGCAGAACGGCCAGGACCTTGACCTGGCCGCCTTGATTGCCAATATTCAAAATCCGCCCATTACCCGGATCGGCGTGCTGGATATCGAGTCATTTTTCCCGTCCAAGGATCGCTTTGGGTTGGTGATGGCCCTCAATAACCTGTTGGCTTCGCCCGGGTTTAGTACCTGGCTGGAAGGCGTTGCGCTCGATATTGGAGAAATTCTTTATACCCCCAACGGAAAACCCAGGGTTGCGATTTTTTCAATTGCCCATCTTTCAGACAATGAGCGCATGTTCTTTGTTTCCATGTTACTGAACCAGATTTTAGGCTGGATGCGCACCCTGCCAGGTACCACCAGCCTGCGGACATTGGTTTATATGGATGAAATTTTTGGATATTTCCCGCCGACCGCCAACCCGCCATCGAAAAAGCCACTTCTGACATTGCTGAAACAAGCGCGCGCCTACGGTGTCGGGATTGTTTTGGCGACCCAAAACCCGGTTGATCTGGACTATAAAGGTTTGTCTAACACCGGAACCTGGTTTATTGGACGATTGCAAACCGAGCGCGACAAAGCGCGGGTGATGGAAGGCCTGGAAGGCGCATCGGTCAGTGCAGGCAGCACGTTTAATCGTCAGAAAATGGAGCAGTTGCTGGCCGGACTGGGCAGCCGGGTCTTCCTTATGAATAATACCCATGAAGATGAGCCGGTTGTCTTTCAAACCCGTTGGTGCTTGTCTTACTTGCGCGGGCCTCTGACCCGCACCCAGATCAAAGATTTAATGGCCTCCTACAAGCAGCGTGAGACGACTGCCAAACCGCTCTCCGCTTCAGCCTCCGCCTCCATTGCTGCGGCTGCTCTGGCTTCAGACGTTCCAAGCGCGCAGGAGGCTGTCCCAGCCGGAATGCAGCCGACGCTCGCGGCGGATATTCCGCAGTTTTTTATACCCTTGCGCGGAAATCCGGCGGGGGTGGTTTACAAGCCGATGCTGATCGGTGGGGCCAAAGTCCGTTTTAGCGATACCCGCACCCGGGTCGATGCGTCCCGCGATCTCGTGGCGCTGACCCCGCTCCAGGACAGGGTGATCCCGGTTAATTGGGAAGAGTCTCAGGAACCAGACATTTCCATGAACGATCTGGAGAAAACCCCCACTGCGGGTTTGCCTTTTGAAGCCCTGCCCGCGGCTGCTTTCAAAGCGAAAAGCTATGCTGAATGGCAGCGGGATTTTTCGACCTGGATTTTTGGGCATCAGACCCTGGGCCTGTTTCGCAGCCCGGGCCTGGGCCAGATTTCTGATCCAAAGGAAGATGAACGAGATTTTCGGGTGCGTCTGGCGCAAATTTCACGCGAACAACGCGACCAGCAAGTGGAGGCTCTCCGTAAAAAATATGCCAGCCGGATCAACACCCTCCAGGAAAAGGTGCGCCGCGCAGAACAGGCAGTCCAGCGTGAAGCGGACCAGGCCAGCCAGGCCAAGGTTCAAACCGCCCTTTCTTTCGGCTCGACGTTGTTGGGCGCTTTTACAGGCCGTAAAATTGCGAGTGCCAGCAACATCAACAAGGCGGCCAGCGCTCTTAAAGGCGTGGGGCGTTCTGCTCAACAGCAGAGTGATGTGGCAAGAGCCAAGGAAACGGTTGAAACCTACAAAAAACAGCTTCAAGACCTGACGACGGAGTTTGAGCAGGAAGCTGACAATCTTGCCGCAAGAATAGATTCGGCGACCGAGTCTCTTGAACCTGTGCAAATCAAACCGAAAAAGGCGGATATCGACGTTCGCCTGGTTGCGCTTGCCTGGGCTCCCTACCGCGCCAACCCCCAGGGAGAGCCGACCCCAGCCTGGTAGCCGCAACCCTTGGCCGAAACCGAAGCGAGCCAGAAAGGCACTTGTGGCCTTTCTGGCTCGCTTTTATATCCACAAAAATTAATGGGAGACGGTCTTAAAAATCCCGGCCCCGAATCTTGCCGAAAGGTCTAGGGCAGCCAATCTGACCAGACATCCCGCATCCCCCACAGACTGCCCAGCATCATTGCCAGCCCCAACCCACTTAACCAAACCAAAGACGACGCCTCATTTGCAATCAGCATCAGAATATTGAGTGTGCTTAACATTTCTGGCTGGGTAGTGCGGTAGTAAGTAATCACTGTTACGGTGAGGGACGCGGCCAGAATCAGTAAAGCCATGCCTCCCAAAAACGTCACCACAGCCAGCGCAACCAGCGCCGGAGAACGCCTTTTGCGAATCGTTTTCGCTTCCAGCAGGGCAACTTCGCGCACCCAGGCTTCCGCATCCGACCAGTACATTCCCGAACGCTCGCAGATTGCCTGGGCAATATCGCTCTCGCGGCGATGCTCGGCCAGTTCACTGACGATATATTCGTGCAAAGCCTGATCATTTTCCATGCCTTAAAGTATATCTGCTTTTGCCTGCCTGGCAAACACTTGTGCTAAAATCACGCCACAGGAGTCGCCATGTCCTACAAATACATCATCCTTGGTTCTGGCCGTCAGGGCACTGCCGCGGCCTACGACCTCGCCAAATTCGGCGAGGCGCAGCAGATTATTTTGGCGGATTTTAACGAAGAAACGGCGACTCAATCTGCCGCTCGGATTAACCGTTTAATTGGCCGCGAAGTGGCCCAGGGCGTTTTTCTGGACGTAACCGACGCCCCGGCCCTGCTCTCCCGCTTAAAAGGCATGGACGTAGCCCTGAGCGCCGTCACCTACTACCACAACCTGAATATCAGCCGGGCCTGCATTGAAGCCAGAGTCAGCCTGTGCGATTTGGGCGGCAACACCGATGTCGTCTGGCAGCAGCTCAAGCTCGACGAAGCCGCCCAAAAGGCCGGGGTCAGTCTCCTGCCCGATTGCGGCATGGGGCCGGGTCTGATCAACAATATGGGCGTTTATGTGATGGAGGCCCTCGATACCCCCCGCGAAGTTTACCTGTACGATGCCGGTCTGCCGCGCGACCCCAGCCCGCCCTGGAATTATTACTGTACCTTTCATCTCAATGGCCTGACCAACGAATACGACCACGAAGCCACCTTCATCCGCGATGGCAAAATTACGCTTGTGCCGAGCTTTACCGAACTGGAAGAAATCGACTTTCCCCCGCTTGGCAAACTGGAAGCCTTCGTCATCTCTGGCTCGATGTCTACGACTGCGGACAGCCATTTGGGGAAACTTGAGCGTTACGAGAACAAGGTTTTGCGCTACCCGGGCCATTTCGTCACTTTTGAAGGCTTTAAACGCCTGGGCCTGTTCTCCGAAGAGTCGATTCAGGTCGACGGCCAAACCGTCATTCCGCGCCACTTTTACCACAAACTACTCGAAGGCAAAATCACTGCTCCCCAGGTCGAAGACATCTGCCTGATGCGCGCGGTTGGGCTTGGCTTGAAAGATGGCCGCGAAACCCGCGTCACGCTCGATCTGATCGACCAGTATGACCCCGAAACCGGCTTTACTGGCATGGAACGTCTGACCGGCTGGCACTGCGCCTTGATGATGGGATTTCAGGCGCGTGGCGAAGTTGCCCCCGGTGCGCAGCGCATGGAAAACGTGCCTGCCGCAAAAATCATGGACGAACTGACCCGGCGCGGCATTCACTGGACGGTTGAAATCGAATCGTGAACGGCAGCGATGATTTATCGCCAATAGGAGCAAGCATGACTGAACTTCTCTACCAAACCGATGCCTATCTCAAAGAATTCAGGGCCGTCGTGCGGGCCGTGGACGAGGCCGCCCGCGCGATTGTCCTGGATCGTTCCGCCTTTTACCCCGGCGGCGGCGGCCAGCCCTGCGACTACGGTCAAATCAGCCTGGATGGCGTTGTTTACCCGCTTACGTCCGTTAAAAAAGCCGGGGCTGATGTCTTGCACTTTCTTGGCGGTGATGTTCCCCTTCCGGCAGTTGGTGCAACCATCAGCGGGACAATCGACTGGGAACGCCGCTACAAACTGATGCGCACCCATACCGCCCTGCACGTCCTGTGCGGAACGGTCTTCCGCGATTACGGCGCGCAAGTGACCGGCGGCAACATGGACCCGCTCGAAGGCCGCATGGATTTTGAGTTTGCCACCCTGCGCGCAGAACTGGTCGGCGAGATCGAAGCCGCCGTCAATCGCGAAGTGGCTGCCGCTCACGAAGTGCGCGTCAAAATTCTGCCGCGCGAAGAAGCCTTTCAAATCCCCGACCTGATCCGCACCAAAATCAACCTGCTGCCCGAAGGAATTTCAGAAATTCGGACCGTCGAACTGGTCGGGCTTGATCTGCAGGCCGACGGCGGCACCCATGTCCACAACACGTCTGAGATTGGCGCAATTCGGGTAGTCGATTACAAATCGAAGGGCGCGATTAACAAGCGGATTTATATCAAGGTCGAGTAGCGATATTCGATAATTCGAACATCGAGTATCTCGATCAACTTCGTCCTGAGCGCAGGCCCGCGCGATTTTGCGGGCCGCAGTCGAAGGACATTTTCCTGCAAACTACTCAAAACTGAACACTCAACCTTGGAGTCAATTATGAACTACCGCAACCTGGGCCGGACGGGCCTGAAAGTTTCGCCGCTCTGCATGGGAACCATGCAATTTGGCTGGTCGGTTTCTGAAGAAGATTCATACCCTGTTTTGTCGGCTGCTTACGAAGCCGGGATTAACTTCTTCGACACCGCCGATATCTACTCGCGCTGGGCCGAAGGCAACCCCGGCGGCGTCTCCGAAACCATCCTCGGCAAGTGGATCAAAAAATCCGGAGTCCGACGTGAGAATCTGGTGATTGCCACCAAAGTGCGCGGCAAAATGGGCGAAGGCCCCAACGACGAGGGCCTCAGCCGGGTTCATATCCTGCGGGCGGTCGAAGCCTCGCTCAAACGGATGCAAATTGAAACGATTGACCTGTACCAGACCCACTGGACGGATTCGGCCACGCCCATCGAAGAAACCCTGCGGGCCTTGGATGACCTGGTGCGGCAGGGCAAGGTGCGCTATGTGGGCGCATCCAATTATGCCGCCTGGGAACTGATGCAAGCCTTATGGACCTCCGATAAATTGGGCCTGGTCCGCTACGACAGCCTCCAGCCGCATTACAACCTGCTTAACCGGGCCGAGTTTGAGCGCGAACTGCGGGCCGTCTGCCTGGCTTATGGGGTGGGAGTCATCCCTTACAGCCCGCTGGCTGGTGGATTTTTAACCGGCAAATATCGCAAAGACGGTGTTTTGCCTGCCGACAGCGCCCGTGCGGATGGCGTCCAGCGCCGCTATTTCAACGAGCGCGGCTGGACGACCCTGGCCGCCGTCGAAAAGCTGGCTGCTGAGAAATCGACCAACGTCTCAGCCATTGCCCTGGCCTGGATGCTGGCGGACCCGCTTATCAGCAGCCCGATCATCGGCCCGCGCAGCCTGGCGCAACTGACAGACAACCTGGCCGCCCTCGCGATCAGCATCTCCCCGCAAGAAAAAGCCGCCCTCGACCAGGGTTCGGCTTGGGAAGAATAAGAGCGATACTCAATAATTCGATACTCGAAGTTCGAATGATCGAGTATCGAATTATCCAATATCCAATATCCAATATCGAATAACTCCCATGCGCCTGAAAGCAAACCTGACCCTGCTGCTGGTTGCCCTGCTTTGGGGCAGCGCCTTTGCCGTCCAACGCATTATCGGCGAAATGGGGAATGTCTTCCTCTTTAACGGGCTGCGCTTTCTGCTGGGCGCGCTTCTGCTGTGGCCTTTCCTGCGCGGCAAACCTGCCCTCGAGCGTTCGGGTTGGAAGTGGGTTTTGGGGGCCGGGACGGTTTTGTTCGCCGCCAGCGCCCTCCAGCAGGCTGGGTTGCTCTCGACCAGCGCCGGCAACGCCGGTTTCATCACCAGCCTGTACGTCGTCCTTGTGCCGATTGTCCTGTTTGTCGGTTGGCGCGAGCGGCCTTTTTGGACGCAACTGATTGCCGTTTTTCTGGCGATTGGCGGCGGATATTTACTCAGCACCGGCGGGAAGTTCCAGATCCGGCCCGGCGACCTGTTCGAGCTGACTGGGGCTTTGTTCTGGGCTTTGCACGTTGTGCTGCTGGGAAAATTTGCCTCGCGTTACGATGCCCTGCGCTTCTCGGTTGGACAGTTCCTGGTGAGCGGGCTGCTCAACCTGGGCGTCGGCCTATTCAGCGAGACCATTCCGCAGGCCCAGTTTTGGCCTTTCGTGGGGGGCGTGCTTTACACCGCGGTTTTCTCGGTCGCGGTCGGCTACACTCTCCAGGTCTGGGCGCAGCGCCACACCCCACCGACGGATGCCGCCATTCTGCTCAGCCTTGAAGCGGTTTTTGCGGTCCTGTTCGGCTGGCTGCTGCTGGGCGAAGTCCTTTCCCCAATCCAGGCCCTCGGCTGCGGCCTGATTTTTGGGGCTGTGCTGCTGGCTCAAATCCCGGTTGGGCGCCGCTAGCGTGGTGCGAGATGCCATCTCGCGCTGCACTTTCTCCAGCCGCGCCGAGCGAGAAACCTTCTCCACCGCAAGATGAACTTTTTCAGTACACAAATCGCCTGAATATGGCGCACTGAACAGGATACGGGCTGCCTATGATTCCAGAAACTATTCTCAAAAACACCTTCGGCTACGATACCTTTCGCCCGCTCCAGCGCGAGATCATTGAAAACGTGCTAAACCGGCGCGACAGCCTGGCGATCATGCCGACTGGCGGCGGAAAATCGCTCTGCTACCAGATTCCGGCCCTGATCTTCGAGGGCCTAACCGTCGTTGTCTCGCCGTTGATCGCGCTGATGAAAGACCAGGTCGAACAGATGCGCGCGGCGGGTGTTCCGGCCCTCTTCCTGAACAGCTCGCTTTCGCCCCAAGCCTACAGCGAAAACATGGAGTACGTCCGGCGCGGACAGGTCAAACTGCTCTACGTTGCGCCCGAAACCCTGCTGACGGCGCGCATTCTCGGCCTGCTCTCCGAACTCAAATTGGATTGTCTGACCATCGACGAAGCCCACTGCATCTCAGAGTGGGGACACGACTTTCGGCCTGAATACCGCCAACTGGCCGATGTGCGCCGGCGCTACCCGCAGGCGGTTTGCCTGGCCCTGACAGCGACGGCAACGCCGCGGGTGCGGGCCGACATCACCCGCAGCCTGGGTTTCAAAGCCTCGAATGAGTTTGTCGCCAGTTTCAACCGCGAAAACCTGTTTATCGAAGTTGTCCCAAAACAGGACGCTGAAATCCAACTGACGCGCTTCCTGGAACGTTTCAAAGACCAATCGGGCATCATCTACTGTTTCTCACGCCGCCAGGTGGACGAACTGAGCGAATACCTCCAGCGGCGCGGATACGCCGTCCGCCCCTATCACGCCGGGCTGGATGACGAGGCCCGCCGCCGCAATCAGGAAGCCTACATCCGCGACGATGTTCAGATTATGGTGGCAACGATTGCGTTTGGAATGGGCATCAACAAACCGAACGTGCGTTTTGTTGTCCATTATGATTTGCCCAAAAGCATCGAAGGCTATTACCAGGAAATTGGCCGCGCCGGACGGGACGGCCTGCCCGCCCATTGCCTGCTGCTCTACAATTACGGCGATGCCGCCAAGTTGAAATATTTCATCGACCAGAAAGAAGGCGACGAACGCCGGGCCGCCGTCCAGCAGTTGGATGCCATCGTCCGCTACGCTGAGGACGAGCGCAGCTGCCGCCGCAAGCCGCTCCTGGCTTATTTTGGCGAGAAATTTCCGGCGGAAAAGTGCGATAACTGCGACAACTGCAACGCCGAAGCGCCCATTCTGGATGAGATTACCATCCCGGCCCAGAAGTTTCTCTCGTGTGTCGCGCGGACCGGCGAACGCTTTGGGGCCGGGCATGTGGCCGATGTTTTGCTTGGCTCGAAAAACGAGAAAATTTTGCGCCTGAAGCACGACACACTTTCGACGCATGGGATTGGCCGGGAACTGACTCAGAAACAATGGATGCACCTGGCCCGCCAACTGGCCCAGATGGGTTATCTCAATCAAAATGGCGAGTATCGCACTTTGAGCCTGACAGAAAAGGCGCGCGCTGTTCTCAAATCGCGTGCCAAAATTTTTGGTCAGCTGCAGGAAGCCGCAGAACGGGCGAAGAAAAAAGATAATCTGAAAGAATTGGAATACAACCACGCCCTGTTTGCGCTTTTACGCGCCAAACGAAAAGAACTGGCCGACGCCGATGGCGTCCCGCCGTACGTCATCTTCTCAGACCGGACACTGGTCGAGATGGCGGCCTATTATCCGCAGTCGCGCCAGGCGCTGCTGGCAATTTCGGGGGTCGGCCAGGTTAAGCTGGAGAAGTTTGGCGAATTATTCCTGAAAGTCCTCCTCCCCTATTGCAAAAAGCATAAAATCGCTGAGAAAGCCCGCGAACCGGCCCCACCCAAAAGGGAGAAACCCGCCAGAGACGCCGAATCTGGCCTGGGGATGCGCACCACCCTGATTGGCGGAGCGTACAATGACGGGGAGGCCGTCGAAGCGTTGATGAAACGGTATCAGGTGACGGTGGCGACGATCATCGACCATTTGACGCGCTACGCCCTGGCGGGCAATCGGCTGCGAAACGGGGAAGAATTCCAGGCGCTGACCTCCAGCTCCCCTGACGATCAGCAGCTGGCCTTTGCCGTATTTGATGAGCTTGGGGCGGGCTATCTCAAGCCGGTTTTTGACAAGTTGGAGGGACGCCTTAATTATGACGAGTTAAAGATCTTGCGGTTATGTTTTTTGGCGCGTTGATTCTTTGAACAACCTTGTACCCTTCTTTACAAAGCCTTTACATTGCGGATGTATCCTTGAGACAGTCAGGGCAACGGCCCTGGAACATAGAAAAAGGAGATACAACCATGAAAAAGACAATATTTGTTGTGCTGGCGTTGGTTTTGGGGCTGGGCGTTCTGGGCGTCGGGGCCGCTTTTGCCCAAAGCGAGCAGCCCCCCGCCGATCAAACCCCGGCGGCGCCTTTGTTTGAGCGCGGCCAACTGCGCGGCCTGATTAAGGACGGCAGCTTGCACACCTACAGGCTGGAGGCTTTTGCCGCAAAGATCGGTCTGAGCGTCGATCAGGTCACGGCCCTGGTAACAGACGGAACCCGCCTGCGCGAGATCGCGCTGGCGAATGGGGTTGCCCAAGCCGACTTGCCCGCTTTTATGCAGGAAGTCCATCAGGCCACGCTCGATGCGGCTGTCGCAGACGGGGTTTTGACCCAGGAGCAGGCCGATCTGATTGCTCAGCGGGCCGAGCGCCGCGCCGCGGGCCGCGGGGATTGTGACGGCTCCGGTTCTGGCGGGCGTGGCGGCAGACACGGTGGCCGGGGCGGGCAGGGTGGCGGCCCGAACCAGCAGCCTTAAGTCGAACAGCTTTCAAAACGGGTCGGGCAGCAATGCCCGGCCTTTTTTTATCACTGTCCTGAGCGGAGGGCGAAGGCCGCTGAGTCTATCGAAAGTTATGCCGCCCGCAGTCGAAGGACATTCCGGTAGCACCATGCCATCCTTCGACCATGCCGCCATCCTCAGGATCAGGCGGCTCCGCTCAGGGCGGCGCTTCTTTCCCACAGAGAGTATAATCAGCCCGTTATGGCCTGCAACCTCGACCTTTACCGCACCATGTACTTAATCAGGACGTTTGAAGAGCGCGCCCTGGCCGAATTTTCGACCGGGAAACTCTTCGGCACCACCCACGCCTACATCGGCCAGGAAGCCGACGCCGCCGCGATTTTTGCCGCGCTCGGCCCCGACGACGTTATCTTCAGCAACCACCGCTGTCACGGCCATTTCCTGGCCTATGGCGGCGATCCCTACCGCCTGGCCGCTGAACTGATGGGGCGCGCCACGGGACTCGTCGCTGGGCGCGGCGGCAGTCAGCACATCCACTGGCGCAACTTCTACTCCAACGGCATCCAGGGCGGCATCGTCCCGGTCGCCACCGGAATCGGCCTGGCCGAAAAAATAAAAAAGAGCGGCGCAATTTCGGTCGTTTTTATCGGCGATGGCACCCTCGGCCAGGGTGTCCTCTACGAAAGCCTGAACATCGCTTCACTTTGGCAGCTGCCGGTTTTGTATGTCGTCGAAAACAACCGCTACGCCCAAACCACGCCTACTGAATTGGGCCTGGCGGGTTCAATCCCGGCCCGTTTTCAGGCTTTTGGAATCCAAACCTGGCAGGCCGCTTCAAGCGATGTCCTGACCCTTTTGCCGGTTGCGCGCGAAGCGGTTGACCACGTCCGCAGCGGACGACCCGCAGCCTGCATCCTGGATACCTACCGATTCTCCGCCCATAGCAAAGGCGACGATCCGCGCGACCCGGCAGCGATTGCAAAAATCCGGGCCGGGTTCGACCCGCTCCGCTTGCACGCCGCGCGCCTCGACTGCGCTGCCCGGGCTGCCGTCGAGGCCCAAATCGATTCCCTGATCGACGACGCCTTCACGCGCGCCGCCCACGACCCTTTTCCCACGCTGTAACGCCCATGACGACTGTTCTCGAATCCCTCAACGCTGGCTTGCAGACCGCCCTCGAAACTGACCCGCGGGTCTACCTCCTCGGCGAAGATATTCTCGACCCGTATGGCGGCGCATTTAAAGTCACCCGTGGGCTTTCGACCCGCTTCCCGGAGCGCGTCCTGACCACGCCCATCTCTGAAGCGGCCATCCTGGGCATCTGCAACGGCCTGGCCCTGCGCGGGCTGCGCCCGGTGGCCGAAGCCATGTTCGGTGATTTTGTGACCCTGATGGCCGACCAGCTCATCAATCACGCCGCCAAATTTCGCTGGATGTATAACGACCAGGTGCGCGTGCCGCTCGTTTTGCGCCTGCCAATGGGTGGACGGCGCGGCTATGGCCCGACTCATTCCCAATCGCTCGAAAAGCACCTGCTGGGCGCGCCCGGCCTGAAAACGGTTGCGCCCAACAGCCTCGGCAGCCCCTCTGAACTGCTGCTGGCCGCCATTGCCGATGATGACCCGGTTTTGTTTGTCGAGCATAAATTGCTTTACACCCGCCCGCTGCTGACGGAACAGGACCTGATCGATTGGGAAGTTTCTTCTTGGGGCGGGGCGTATCCCACCTTTACCCTAAGAACCAATTACCAACCACGAATGACGATCGGCACCTATGGCTACAACTTTGAACTGGCGCGCGCAGCCGCCCATGAGCTGCTGTACGACCACGAGATTTTTAGCGAAATTGTCCTGTTCAGCCAGCTCAGCCCCTTTGAGCTGAATCCGCTCTTTGACTCGCTGGCGCGCAGCGGGCATTTGCTGACCCTCGAAGAAGGCCCGCAGACCCTCGGCTGGGGCGCGGAGGTGGCCGCTCGCAGCGCCGAGCAGCTGCCGGGTATCCGCGTTCAGCGCTTGGGCGCGCGCGATCTGCCGATTGCCAACGCCAAATCGCTCGAGGACGAGATTCTGCCGTCGCTGCAAGCCGTCCTGCAAACCGCGCTGACTCTGCTCGCAAGCTAAAAGACTCCGAAAAGCAGAACGGCCTTTTGGAGTCTTTTAATTTCCGCCTGATGAGTTTTTCTGGTTTCAACTTGCAAAATGACCTTTCAAAATTGGGGGCTTGACAAATGGTTAAGTATTGAATATATTCAAGCCCACTTAATCAGTAAGTAGGCTTAACTATGACCAAGTCACTCCAATTCGTTGAAACAATCCGACGGGCGATTGACGTTATCACCCATCGCACCTTTCGTGAGCACGGCCGTTTTGTTAAGGCGGCCGGGCTTTCGATTCCCCAGTTCAGTATCCTGATGCAGCTCCATTTCCATACCCAATGCGGCATGTCTGAAGTTACCAATCAGATGGATATTTCCAACGCCGCCGCCAGCCAGCTGGTCGAAAAACTTGTTCAGGGTGGTCTGGTGGAACGGGATGAAGATCCCAATGATCGGCGCGCCAAACAGCTTAAGTTAACGGCCAAAGGCGAGCAATTGGTTGAAACCAGTATGGGCCAGCGTCACCAGTGGGTAGATGTGATGCTGAACCACCTCGACCCGCCTGATCTTGAAAAAGTGGCCGAGGTCATGAACATTTTAATGATCGCGCTGCAAGGCATGCAAGAAGCCGAAAAGCCTGCTGTAGAGTAACCTTCCCATTTTTTGGAGAAAAATGTCTTATATTTTGATGGATAAAGTGGCCGTGATTACCGGCGGCTCACGCGGTTTGGGGTTCGGTATTGCTCAGGCCTATGCGCGCGAGGGAGCAAAGGTTGTGATTGCCTCGCGTACCCAGCCCAGCGTCGATTCGGCGTTGGAAAGGCTCAGGGCAAGCGGCGCCCAGGCCAGCGGGTTGGTTTGTGACGTGGCCGATCTCGCCCAGGTCGAGGCTTTGGCTGAACACGCCATCCGCACTTTTGGACGGATTGACATTTGGGTTAATAATGCCGGTCTTGCGGGCCCCTATGGGCCGACGGCCCACATCCCCAGCCGAATATTTATGAACGTGGTTAATACCAATATCATTGGAACCTACAACGGTTCGGTGGTGGCGCTTCGCAAAATGACTGCCCAAAAAACTGGCAAAATTATCAACCTGCTCGGACGCGGCGATACGGGTGCGGTCACTTTTCAAAATGCTTATAGCTCAAGCAAGGTTTGGGTGCGCAACTTTACCAAGGCTCTGGCCGCAGAATATAAAGAAAGCGGCATCGGGATTTTTGGTTTCAATCCCGGCCTGGTGGAAACCGAGATGATCTCTCAGGTTGAAGCGGTGGCCGGCTTTGAGAAGCGATTGGCTCCGCTGAGAATTGTGACGTTGTTGTGGGGCAACCCGGCTGATGTGCCGGCGGCGCGCGCCGTTTGGCTGGCTTCTGATGCGACGAATGGCAAAACGGGCTTGATGGTGAGGGTTCTGAACCCTGGCTTCATGCTCAAGCGCATTTTTAAGACCGGTTTGCGCTGGCTGCTGCGTCACCCCCTGGAAATGATCGATTTAAAAGTATCCTCCATTCAACCGGTGGCCGAACTTGCGCCGGTCTATATTGAATCTGAAAGCTAAACTTAGGACAAATCATTATGCTAAAACTGGCTAAATATACAAAGCCTTATCTCCTGATGCTGCTGCTGGCGATTTTGTTGTTGTTTGCCCAGGCAAACTTCGACCTGGCCCTGCCGGACTATCTTTCGCGGATCGTCAACACGGGCATTCAGCAGGGCGGCGTGGAAAACGCTGTCCCGGCGGCGATTCGCGTCAGCGAAATGGAACGCGTCCTTATTTTCATGAGCGTGGCCGATAAAGAATCGGTGCTTGCCAATTACACCCTGGTCGACCAGAACTCCCCCGATTACGACAAATTTTTGGCGGAATATCCGGCCCTCGCAACGCAACCGATTTATGTGCGGAATGCCCTTGACCAGGCTGAGATCGAACGCCTCAACCCAATCTTTGCCAAACCACTCCTGGCGGTTGCGGGCATCGAACAGATGCTGGCAGACCCGGCCAAAGCCGCAGAAATGGGAGGCGCGTTTGAGGGGATGGACATCTCTAAACTGCCGCCTGGGATGGACCTTTTCACGATGTTGGGAAAATTGCCGCCCGAACAACTGGCGGCAATCACAGACGGGATCGACGCGCGCTTCGAGGCGCTGGGCGACAAGATGATCGTTCAGGCCTCCGTCGGCGCGGTCAAGGCCGAGTACAAAGCCCTCGGCCTGAATACCGAGAAACTTCAGAGCGGCTACGTCTTGAATATGGGCGGCTGGATGCTCTTGCTGACGCTTGGCTCGGCAGTTTGTACGATCTCTGTCGGTTATATCTCGGCCCGCATCGCCGCCGGCATGGCGCGCGACATCCGCCGGGATGTATTCAAAAAGGTCGAAGGTTTCTCCAGCTCCGAATTTGAGCATTTTTCGACCGCTTCGCTGATTACCCGGACCACCAACGACGTGACCCAAATTCAGATGGTGGTGATGCTGATGGTACGGATGGTCTTCTACGCGCCCCTGATCGGCATTGGCGGCGTGGTCAAGGTTATGGCCAAAGAATCTCCGCTGGCCTGGCTGATCGCCGTCGCGGTTTTGATGCTGGTCAGCATGATTATCGTCGTCGTTTCGTTTGCGCTCCCCAAATTTAAGCTGATCCAAAAACTGACCGACCGCATCAACCTGGTGGCGCGTGAAAACCTGGCCGGGATGATGGTCATCCGCGCTTTCAACATGCAGGATTTTGAAGAAAAACGCTTCGACAAAGCCAACGTAGACCTGACTGCCGTCAACCTGTTCATCAACCGCCTGATGGTGATTATGATGCCGCTTATGATGCTGATCATGAACATCTTGATGCTTTCGATCATTTGGTTTGGCGCGAAACAGGTCGCCGAGGCAAACATGCAGGTCGGCGACATGATGGCCTTCATGCAATATGCCATGCAAATTGTGATGTCCTTCCTGATGCTTTCGATGATGTTCATCATTCTGCCGCGCGCGTCCGTTTCGGCAGACCGCATCGCCGAAGTGATCGAGGCCCAACCCCACATTCACGACCCCAAAACCGCCAGGAAATTCCCCGAACCGTTCAAAGGCACGGTTGAATTCCAGAATGTATCCTTCCGCTACCCCGGCGCAGAGGAAGATGTGCTGCACGACATCAATTTCACCGCCCGTCCCGGCCAGATGACCGCTTTCATCGGCTCGACCGGCTCCGGCAAATCGACGATCATCAGCCTGCTGCCGCGCTTTTACGATGTCAGCGCTGGCGCGATCCTGGTCGATGGCCTCGACATCCGCGAAGTTACCCAGCACGACCTGCGCGAAAAGATTGGCTACGTGCCGCAAAAAAGCGCGTTGTTCTCAGGCACGATCGAGAGCAACCTGCTCTATGCGGATAAAAACGCCACACCCGCCATGCTTGAGTCGGCGATTGAGATTGCCCAGGCGGCGGAATTTGTCAAATCCAAGCCTGAAGGCCTGGCAACCGAAATTGCCCAGGGTGGGGCCAATGTCTCAGGTGGGCAGAAACAGCGGCTCTCCATCGCCAGGGCCCTGGTCAGGAAGCCACCGATTTACATTTTGGACGACAGCTTCTCGGCCCTCGATTTCAAAACCGATGCGGCCCTGCGGCGGGCCTTCAGGGAAAAAGCGGCCAACAGCACCCTGCTGATTGTGACCCAGCGCGTTTCGACGGTCAAAAACGCTGAACAAATCATCGTGCTAGATGAAGGCCGGATTGTCGGCAAAGGCACGCACCAAGAGCTAATGGAAAGCTGTAAAACTTACCGGGAAATTGCCACGTCGCAACTCACCCAGGAGGAATTAGCATGAGTACGCAAGGCAGACCCGCACAACAACAAGCTGGCCCAATGCGCGGCGGCCCTGGCGGCGGTCACATGATGGGCGCCCCGGTTTCCAAAGCGCGTGATTTCAAAGGCACCATGCTCAAACTGATCGATTATCTGGGCAGCTACAAGCTCGCGATCATTATCGTATTCATCTTTGCGATTGCTTCAACGGCAGCCAATATTGCCGGCCCCAAGATTTTGGGAGAAGCTACGACGAAGCTGTTTGAAGGCGTGATGGCCCAATTGGCCGGAACCGGTTCGATAGATTTCGACTATATCGGGCGGATCGTCCTGATTACCCTGGCTTTGTATCTCGTTTCGGCGTTTTTTGCCTACGTCCAGGGCTGGATCATGGCCGATGTTTCCACCAATATCGCTTATCGCTTCCGGCGCGACATCTCAGAGAAGATGAACCGTATGCCGCTCAAGTATTTTGACGGCACAACCCACGGCGAAGTGCTTTCGCGCATCACCAACGATGTCGATACGGTTAACCAGACCCTCAGCCAGAGTATGACCCAGATCATCACCTCGTTTGTGACGGTGATCGGCGTGCTGGGGATGATGCTCTCGATCAGTTGGCAGATGACCCTGGTGGCCGTCACGATTGTTCCCATTTCGATGGTTACGGTTCTGCTGATTGTGCGCCAGTCGCAAAAGTATTTTAAGCAGCAGCAGGAATTCCTCGGCCATGTCAACGGCCACGTTGAAGAAATGTACGGCGGCCACATCGTCATGAAGGCCTTCAACGGCGAGCAAGAAAGCATCCTCAAGTTCGACCAGTCGAACAATACCCTGCACGATGTTGCCTGGAAATCGCAGTTCCTTTCGGGACTGATGATGCCGATCATGATGTTCATTGGCAACCTGGGCTACGTGGCAGTTGCCATTTTGGGCGGGTCTCTCGCCATTCGAGGCACGATTACGGTTGGCGATATCCAGGCTTTCATTCAGTACGTGCGCTCGTTCACCCAGCCGATTACCCAACTGGCGAACATCTCAAATGTTCTCCAGCAAACCGCGGCGGCGGCAGAACGGGTCTTCGAGTTTCTGTTGGAGCCAGAGGAAGTTGCCGAAACGGCAACCCCGGTCAAAGTCGAGAACGTGCAGGGCCGGGTCGAATTCGAGGATGTTCACTTCGGCTACAGCGAAGATAAAATCGTCATCAATGATTTCTCTGCCAAAGCCGAAGCCGGCCAAAAAATTGCGATTGTTGGGCCAACCGGGGCGGGCAAAACCACAATGGTCAAACTGCTGATGCGCTTCTACGATGTTAACAGTGGCAAAATCCTGATCGACGGCCACGAAATCCGCGATTTCAGCCGCCACGACCTGCGCAAGCTGTTTGGGATGGTTTTGCAGGATACCTGGCTCTATAACGGCACGATCATGGAGAATATCCGCTATGGCCGCCCGACTGCCAGCGACGAGGAAGTTATCGCCGCCGCGCAGATGGCGCACGTCGACCACTTCGTCCACACCCTGCCGGAAGGGTACAAGATGGTGCTGAACGAAGAGACCACCAACATCTCGCAGGGCCAGATGCAGCTTCTGACCATTGCGCGCGCCTTCCTGGCAGACCCGAAGATTCTGATTCTGGACGAGGCCACCAGCTCGGTCGATACCCGCACCGAGATTCTGATCCAAAAAGCGATGGACAGCCTGATGAAAAACCGCACCAGCTTCGTGATTGCCCATCGTCTCTCGACCATCCGCAACGCCGACCTGATTCTGGTAATGAATCATGGCGACATCGTCGAGCAAGGCACGCATACCGAGCTGCTCGAAAAAGGCGGTTTCTACGCGGATCTGCACAACAGCCAGTTTGAGACCGCCCCGGCCGCCTGACCAGAAGCCCGCACAATACTCTAAAAAATCAGCCCGCCCCTCACCCAGGAGGCGGGCTGATCCGCTTTGCGGGCCAGCGGGCCGGAAACGCGCCTGGGCCGGGGTATAATTTGGTCATGCTGACCCCCGTCTTGCGCACCAAAATCATCCCGCCGCCGCAGAATGCCAATACCCTCTCACGACCGAGGCTGAGAGATACCCTGCGGGAGTCTTTTGATCACCGACTGACCTTGCTGCAAGCCGGGGCCGGATACGGCAAAAGCACCGCCCTGGCCGATTTTGCCCAGGCCAGCCAGGGCGTGGTCTGGTACCAGGTCTTGCCGGAAGATAACGACCCGCTGGTTTTCCTTTTGCACCTAAACCATGCCATCCGCATCGCCTTTCCAGATTTGCCAGATCTGCCGCTCGACCAACTCGAAAACTGGGATGGAACGCGCGGCCCTTTGCCCTGGAAAACGATTGTCGATCAGATTCTGAATACCTTTAGCGGCCACCCTGAAAGCCCCGGCCTGTTCATTATTGACGACAGTCACCTCGTGACGATGGCCGGAGAAATTCCGCACCTGCTCGACCGTCTGATCGGGCGCGCACCGGCCCACCTCCACACCCTGTTGTCGGGGCGGCCGACCCTCAGCCTGCCGTCTCTGACGCATTGGCGGGCCAGGGGCGAAGTCCTGATTATCGAGCAATCGGCGCTGGCCTTTACCGGGCAAGAGATTTCCGATCTTTTCGCCGGACATTACCTGCTTGAACTGAGCGCCGCAGAGATTCAAACCCTGCTGCGTTATACCGAAGGCTGGGCAATTGCCTTACAGCTCATCTGGCAAAATATCCGCCGCCAGCCGGATTGGGAATTTCCGCTCCACCCGCAGGACAGCTCGCTCGAATCGCTCTTTGATATTTTGACGCGCGAAGTACTCGAACAGCAGCCCGAGGATGTTCAAGAATTTTTGCTGATCACCGCCAGCCTGCGCGAACTCGACCCGCCCGCCTGCGACGCCCTGCGCGGCGCGCGCGATTCGGCTGCCATGCTGGCCTACCTGCAACGTCAGGATTTATTCATCACGCAGTCGGGCGGCGGAATCCTGCGCTATCACCCGATTTTTCACGACTTTTTACGCCAGCAAGCCTCCCCCGAACAGCGCCAGGCCTGGCGTCAATCTGCGGCAGCCTATTTCCTGAAACAAAATAATCCCGAAGCCGCCCTCTACCACCTTCTCGAAGCCGGGGAGTGGAATCAGATGGCGGATGTCCTGGATTTTTACGCAGATACCCTGCTCTCCGCTGGACGGCTCGACACGCTCGATGCCTACCTGGCTTCGCTGCCCCCCGAAACCTTGCACCAGCACCCCCTGCTTTTATTTACGCTGGGAGAATTGGCCCGCCTGCACAGCCGCTTCGACGAGGCCCGCGGCTGGTACGAGCAAGCCGAAAATATCTGGCGCGTCCGCAACCAGCCCGATGGGGTTGCGCGCGCCCTGCGTGGACAGGCACGCGTCTACCTCGATACGGTTAACCCGAGCGCCGCCGAAAGATTGCTCGAAGAAGCCCTGCGCCTGAGCGACGGCTCGAAAGATCGCGAGGCCCAGGCTCGTTTGTACGAATTGCTTTCTGAAAATAAACTCAACGCCGGGCATGTCGACGAGGCGGAACGCCTGCGCAAACACGCCGAGGAACTTCGCCTGGAGGGCCAGGATAACGAGACTTTTCTTTTGAGGGTTTTGCTGCGAACCGGCCAGCTGCAGGAGGCCCGCCAGTCGCTTGAGAAACACGCCCAGACCGAACAGCGCAACCCAATTCAAACGCCGCGCGCTCACCGTGAAACGCTGTTAATTTTATCGCTGGTTTATTCGCTGATGGGCCTGGGTGAACAAGCCTTGCAGGCCGCCCAGCAAGGCGAAAAGCGCGGACAGCAGCTCAAATCGCCTTTCGTCACTGCGGTCGGGTTTATGCGTCAGGGCCACGCGCTTGGCTTATTGGGCAGTGACGACGCCCAGCAGGCTTTTCGCAAAACGATAGAGATCAGCCGCAGCCTTTCCGTGCCGCGCTTGCGGGTCGAATCGAACTGGGGTTTGTGTCGCTATTACGGCTATCGCGGCGACCTTTCGCGCGCTCAAAATGTCGCTCAGGAAGCTATCGAAATTGCCAGCCAGGCCGGCGATGAGTGGATTGCCTCGCTGACCCGCCTCACGATGGGGGCCAGCCTGGCACTCGCCCGCCGTTACGAAGCTGCCGAGGAGTGGCTGACCCGCGCCGCTCGCGGTTTTGAAGAGTGCAGCGACCCCTTCGGGCGTTCTGTCTCGCGCATCTGGCTATCTTTTGGGCTTTTTCAACAGCAAAAAAACGCGCGCCTGCTGCCAATTTTGCCCGAAACCCTGGCCGAGATTTCCGCCAAAGGCTACGATTTTTTCCTGGCGCGCCCGTCTTTGCTTGGCCCGCCCGATGCGCGCATCTTCTTCCCGATGCTTTTGTATGCCCGCGAGCAGGGCTGGCAGGCGGCTTACCTTCAAAATTTGTTTGAAGGAATTGGCCTGCCCAACCTGGCGCTGCACCCCGGCTTCCAACTGCGTGTCCAAAGCCTGGGCGGATTCCAGGTTTGGCGCGGCGCGCAGCCCATTTCGGCGAATGCCTGGCGGCGCGAAAAAGCGCGTCAGCTTTTTCAGTTGCTGATAACCTTCCGCAAAGCTCCCCTCAACCGCGATCAGCTTTGCGAATATCTCTGGCCCGAAGCCGATCCGCAGACGGCCCAGCGCAATTTCAAAGTGACTCTAAATGCCCTTTACCAGGTTCTTGAGCCTGAACGCAACCCCGGAAAAGAATCTGCCTTTATCAGCCGCGACGAGAACCTGTATTTTCTGCGCCCTGGGGCCGATCTTTGGCTGGATGTGGACGAATTTTCCGACACGCTCCGGCTGGCCTCCCCAGACCCGCAAATCCTTCAGCGCAGCCTGGCCCTTTACCAGGGCGAATATCTGCCGGGGGCCATTTATGAAACCTGGCCTGCCGAAGAACGCGAACGTTTGGCATCCCTCTTCCTCGAAAATGCCGATAAGCTGGCCGGGGTGTTGATAGAAAAAAAACAATATCCTGAGGCAATCGTCGTCTGTCAGAAAATTTTGGAGCAGGATAACTGCTGGGAACGCGCCTATCGCTCGCTGATGCTGGCCTACGCCGCGCTCGGCGACCGGGGACAGGTGGCGCGCATCTATCAGCGTTGCCTGCAAACCCTGCGCGATGAACTGGACGTTGGGCCCTCGCCAGAGACTGAAAAGCTCTATCGAACGCTGACGGTGTAATCACGCGGGCAGCCCAACGGGTTGCCCGCAAACTTTGTAACCAGCCGGTTACTTCCATCTGCTATGCTGATAGCGATGGACGCCCAAAATTCCCCTACCATTTCTTCATTTGTCATCCGCTTTGTGGTGGAGCCGGATTCCTGCGCTTACCGCGGTGAAATTCGCCATATTCAAACGGGTGAAGAGATTCAATTTACCGACTGGCAAGATGTCGAAGCGTTTGTGCGGCGCTATGTCTTGCTTGAAGATGAAAATGGCGCGAACAGCGCGTAGCCAGCGCGGTTTTTTTCTGTCTGTAACCGGGGCGTAACCCAATTGGTTAAGATATATAAAAGGCGTTTTTTTGCCCTACGAAAACAGCTTTTCAGCTTGATAAGGAGAAATCGACATGCGTTTGAAAGATAAAGTTACCCTGGTCACCGGCGGCGCTGCCGGGATCGGCAAAGCGACTGCCCTGCGCTTTGCGGAAGAAGGCGCAAAAGTGGTCATTTGTGATGTCAATGAAGAAGCTGGCCAGGCTTTGCTGGCCGAACTGGGCCCCGAATCGCGCTTCTACAAAGTCAACGTTGCCGACCGCCAGGAAGTACAAGCCTGGGTCGATGATGTCGTCGCCCACTATGGCCGGGTCGATGTTTTGATCAACAATGCCGGCATCTTGCGCGATGGCATGTTTGTGCGCGTCAAGGACGGCCAACTGGTCAAGCAGATGGAAGAAGCCGCCTGGGATGCCGTCATCAACGTCAACCTGAAAGGCGTCTTCAACTGCACCCAGGCCGTCACTCCTTACATGATTAAACAGGGCGGCGGCGTGATCGTGAATGCCTCCTCCGTGGTTGGCCTGTACGGCAACTTCGGCCAGACCAATTATGTCGCCACCAAAGCCGGTGTGATCGGCATGACCAAGGTCTGGGCGCGCGAGCTGGGACGCCATAACATCCGCGTCAATGCGGTTGCGCCGGGTTTTGTCATGACCGAAATGGTGCAGCAAATGCCCGAAAATATCCTCAACGATATGAAATCGCACACCCCGCTTGGACGTTTGGGCGACCCGCGCGATATTGCCAACGCTTACCTGTGGCTTGCCAGCGATGAAGCGGCTTATGTGCATGGCGCGACCATCAGCGTGGATGGCGGAATCGTGATGGGAACTTAGTCCCGGATTTTAAGGAGAAAAACTATGACGACTCGCTATGCCACCATCATTGCCACGGGCGCCTACCTGCCCGAACACGAACGCCCAAACAGCGAAATGCGCGCCAAGTTTGGCGAGGTGATTGATAAATTTGAAGCCTCGACCAGCATCAAACGCCGCTTCCACGCCCCCGCAGATTGGGCTACCTCCGATCTGGCTGTTGAAGCTGCCAAGGATGCGCTTAAAAATGCCAATCTTCAACCGGAAGATATTGACCTGATTATTCTGGGAACTGACAGCCCGGATTACATCACCCCGGCCACCTCGGTCGTTGTCCAGCATAAACTGGGCGCAACCAAAGCCGGGACTTTCGATGTCGGCTGCGCTTGCGCTTCCTTCCCAACCGGCCTGAATATTGCCGCCGGGCTGATCGCCACCAATCCCAGCCTGAAATATGTCCTGGTGATTGGCGCGTACATGATGAACAAACTTTCAGATTCAGAAAACGACCTGTCTTCCTTCTTCTACGGTGACGGGGCTGGGGCCGCCATCCTGACCGCAGACAGCAAACCCGGCTTCGTGGCCTCGACCTTCTTTGCCGATGGTTCCTACCACAAACATTGGGGCATTTACTCTGGCGGAACGTACGAACCCGCCACGCCCGAAAGCGTCGCTGCCGGGCGAACCCAGGTGCGCTTTGTGACTCCCTTCCCGGCAGAAGTCAACAACCAGGGCTGGCCGGCCCGCGTCCGCGAACTGGCCGAAAAAGGCAATTTCGCCCTCGAAGATATCGACATGATCATCTTCACCCAGGTCCGTTTTGGCAGCATCAAGCTGGTCATGGACGACCTCGGCCTGCCGCTTGAAAAAGCCCACTGGATTATGGACAAATGGGGTTACACCGGTTCGGCCTGCCTGCCGATGTGTTTTGACGATGCCCGCAAACAAGGCAAGATCAAATCTGGTGATCTGGTCGTTTTCATCGGCTCTGGCGTTGGCTACAACCAGGCTGGCGCGGCCTTTATCATGCCGTAACGGGACAACCATGACCAACCCGAAAGAACTTTACCGTCAAAAATTGCTCAGCATCTCCGATGCCGTCCGTCTGGTTGAATCGGGCCAGACGGTTGGCGTTGCCATGGCGGCCTCTGAGCCAGTTGGTCTGCTGACCGAGTTGGGCAAGCACCGCGACCGCCTCGAAAACGTGACCGTTTGGGTTTGCCTGCCGTTGGGCCAGTACGATTTCGTGCTTAAGCCCGAAATGGCGGGCCATTTCTTCGTCGAAAACTGGTTCTATGGCGCGCCAGACCGCAAAGTCCACCCTGAGGGGCGCATCTCCTATATCCCCAACAACCTGCACCAGGCCGCCAGCGTCAAACTGGCCGCCGCTCAGGGAAAGTTGAACGTCTTTTGGGGCACGGCCACCCCGCCCGACAAGCGCGGATACATGTCGCTTTCGCTGGGGCTGGTGGTAGAGAAACAACTGATGGCTGCCGCCGACCTGGTGGTGCTGGAAATCAATGAAAACCTGCCCTGGACGCTGGGCGATACCCAGGTGCACATCTCTGAAGTCGACTATCTCGTCGAGAATAATATCCCGCTCTTCCAGTTCCCGCCCGCCGCCTCCTCCGAAGCGGAACAGGCTATCGGCGGTTATATCGCCAGCCTGATCGAAGACGGCTCAACCCTCCAGCTCGGAATCGGCGGCATCCCGAACGCCATTACCGCCTTCTTGCAAGACCGCCGCGACTTGGGCATTCATACCGAGATGTTTACCGATGGGATGGTCGATCTCTACGAAGCGGGGATCGTCAACAACCGCCGCAAGACGCTCTGGCACGGCAAAATGGTGGGCGCGTTTGCGCTTGGCACCCAGAAACTCTACGATTTTATCGATAACAATATCGGCGTCGAGTTCCAGCAGGGCAAAGTGACCAATGACCCGTATGTGATCGGCCAAAATTACAAAATGGTCAGCGTCAACACCGCTTTGCAGGTCGATATTTTTGGGCAGGTCTGCTCGCAGAGCATCGGTTATCGCCATTTCAGCGGCACCGGCGGGCAGTTGGACACTCATCGCGGCGCACAGCTCTCTCCCGGCGGACGCGGCATTATCGCCCTGCGTTCGACCGTCAAAGATGGCGCGATTTCGACCATCGTCCCGATTCTGTCCGAAGGGGCCGAAGTAACCGTCCCCAGCCAGGATGTCGATACGATTGTGACCGAATACGGCGTCGCTGAATTGCGCGGACGGAACGTGCGCGACCGGATGGAAGCCCTGATCAAGATCGCCCATCCCGACTTCCGTGAATGGCTGCGCGAAGAAGCCCACCGCCTCGGCATCGTCCCAAAGTTGGTCGTGCCGGGCAGATAAATTTTCTTCGTCCCGCTTTGTGACTCTTGTGGTGAAAGGTTTTCGGCCTGAACCGGTTGGGAGGAACTTCTTATGAACGAACTGATTGGCAAGTGGCAACAGCCCGAAGGTGAACGCTACCCTGGTTTGTACTTTGAGTTTTTTGCTGATGGCAAGTTTCGGGCAGTCTTTGAAGAACTGGCCATCACCTCCAGCGGCACGTACACCGCTGCCGAAGGCCTGATTGACATGGATCAGACCCAACACAGCATGGGAATTTTAGGCAAATTTGAAGGCCGCTATCTAATCAAAGGTGATACCCTCACGATGGCCCTCAGTGACCCTTTCCATGCCCGCCCAGAAAGCCTGGAGCATAAGAATAAGCGTCACTATAAAAAAGTGGTTGAATAGCGATTGTCATTTCGGAAAAGCCGTGTAGCCGCGACTGGGAAACCTTTCGCACGGGTTAAGATTTCTACCCTACTCCAAGGAGCAGCCTGATGGACAAACCAACCCTCCTGCCCGGTGTCACCAACAAAATGGTGGCTACCGCCCGCTTGCAGCAAAATGTTTACTTCTCTGGCCCCGCAGACGGCCTGCCGGTCGTTTTCCTGCATGGCAACTTTTCTGCTGCCCTCTTTTGGGAAGAAACCATGCTGGCCCTGCCCGCCGCTTTTCGCGGGATTGCCCCCGATTTGCGCGGCTATGGCTGGACGGAGGACAAACTGATCGATTCCACCCGTGGCCTGCGTGACCTTTCAGATGACGTTGCCGCCCTTTTGGACGCCCTCGGCCTCGAAAAAGCCCATTTCGTCGGCTGGTCGATGGGTGCCGGAGTTTTGTACCGCTTCATCACCGACTACCCTGGCCGGGCTCTCTCGCTGACCCTGATCTGCCCCGTTTCCCCCTACGGCTTCGGCGGCACCAAAGATATCGCCGGCAGCCCCTGCTACGACGATTTTGCCGGTTCTGGCGGTGGCGTGGTCAATCCAACCTTTGTCAAACTGATCGCCGAAGGCGACCGCAGCAAGACCGACCCGAATTCCCCGCGCAACGTCATCAATGCCTTCTACTACAAACCGCCCTTTGTGGCGGCCCGCGAGGAAGACTTCCTGACCGCTGCGCTGATGGAAAAGACCGGCCCTGAAAAATACCCCGGCGATTTCGTGCCTTCAGCCAACTGGCCGAATGTCGCGCCCGGCGCGAAAGGCATCGTCAACTGCTGGTCGCCGAAATACCTGGCCGCAGACGTGGCCGAACTGCTGGCGGTCCGCCCCAAGCCGCCCATTTTGTGGCTGCGCGGCGACAGCGACATGATCGTCTCGGACAATTCGATGTTTGACCTGGGCGCGCTCGGTAAACTGGGCTTTGTGCCTGGCTGGCCCGGCGACGAAATTTATCCCGCGCAACCGATGGTTTCTCAGACCCGCGCTGTTTTTGAGAAATACGCGGCCAGCGGCGGCAGTTTCGACGAGCATCTGATTGCCGACAGCGCCCACAGCCCGCACATCGAGAAACCGCAAGAATTTAATCGCTTGTTTCATCGGTTTTTAGAAAAGCCCTAACTTCCACCCAGGGCTTTCGGAACACAAGGAGAATTAACATGACCATCCGTAAACTCAGCCGGGGCGTGGCCCTGGTCGGCGCAGGCATGTCGAAGTTTGGCGCATTTCCCGGCAAATCGAGCCGCGACCTGTTCGTCGACGCTTTTCAGGAGATGCTGGCCTCGGTCGACAAAGGTTTCGACCCGAACGAGATCGAAGCGCTCTTCATCGGCAACTTCAGCAGCGACTTGTTCGAGAATCAGGGCCACGCAGCCCCGATTATGGCTGATTGGGTCGGCCTGACCCCGCGCCCGGCCACCCGTATCGAAGATGCCTGTGCCAGTGGCGGCGCAGCCCTGCGCCAGGGAATTTTGGCGATTGCTTCAGGAATGTACGACATTGTCCTGGTGGGCGGGATTGAGAAGATGACCGACCTGCCGATTGAGCGCGTGACGGATACCCTGGCGACCGCCGCGGATGCCCTCTACGAAGTCCCGGCCGGATTTACGTTCCCCGGCTTGTACGCTTCGATGGCAACCGCCTACATGGCTGAATACGGCGCGGATTTGGATGTTTTCTTGAAGGTCGGTTACAAGAATCACGAGAATGGCGCATTGAACGCCAAGGCCCAGTTCGGCCAGCGGATTGCCGACATCATGGAAATTCGCAAGAAGAGCGCCGCCAAGAAAGGCTTGCCCATCCCCGAATGGGCCGACGAAATCGCCTTCCTGAAAGATGAACGCGCCAACCCGATCATTGCCTGGCCGATGCGTTTGTACGATTGCTCGCCTGTTTCAGATGGCGCGGCGGTCGTCATCCTGGTCAGCGAGGAGCTTGCCAGCCGCTTTACGGATAAGCCGCTCTATATCATCGGCTCCGGCCAGGCCAGCGACGGGGCCATTCATGACCGCCCAACCCTGACCTCGATTCCGTCCGCCAAAAAGGCCGCAGAAATCGCCTACGAAATGGCCGGAGTCAAGCCCGATCAGATCGACGTGGCTGAAGTCCACGATTGCTTCACCGTGGCCGAAATCATCGCCACCGAAGACCTGGGCTTTTTTGAAGCCGGTCAGGGCTGGAAAGCGGTCGAGGCGGGCAAGACCAACCGCACCGGCGAGCGGCCGGTCAACACCTCCGGCGGTCTGAAATCGAAGGGCCACCCGGTCGGCGCTTCGGGCATCGGCCAGGTGCTTGAAATCTGGAAGCAGCTGCGCGGCGAGGCGGGTGAACGTCAGCTGCCCGGCAACCTGCGCCTGGGCCTGACCCACAACGTCGGCGGAACCGGCCAGACCTGTACCGTCCACATTTTTTCTCGCACTGTGCCGCAGGCACACGTGAACGGAGGTAAGCCATGAGCGAATTTACCCACACTACCCATTACCAGGCCCTCGCCGAAAATAAACTGGTGGGCAGCCATTGCCCGGCCTGTGATAAAACTTATTACCCGGCCCGCCCAATTTGCCCGGTTTGCAAGGGCGGCAAGATGGAGGCGGTTGAATTTTCGGGCAAGGGCAAACTGGCCGCTTATTCGATCATTTACATTGCGCCGACCGCCATGATTCAGGCCGGGTTTGACCGTAAAAACCCGTACTGCGCGGCAGTGGTCGAACTGGAAGAAGGCCCGCGCATCTGCGCCCAACTGGTGGGGGTGGATGTCAGGCAGCCAGAGAGCATCAAAATCGGCCAGCCGGTCACGGCAACCTTCCTGGCGCGCGGCGAAGGCGAAGCGGCCAAAACCTACCTCGGCTTCCAGCCTTAGCAGCAGGGAAAAATGGCTGAGATTCAGGTCAACGGCACGCAACTCTATTACGAACTGCACGGCCCCGAACAGGCCGAGGTCTTGGTCTTGGCGAACGGCGTGCTGATGAGCACGGCCAGTTGGGCGCTCCAGACCGCGGTTCTTTCGAAAAACTATCGGGTTTTGCTGCACGATTGCCGCGGCATGTGGCGTTCGGCCCATCCCGCTGGCCCGTACACAATGGAATTGCACGCCGATGACCTGGCGGCCCTGATGGATGGCCTCGGCATTGAAAAAGCCCACATCGCCGGGATCTCTTACGGAGCCGAGATGGGGATGGCCTTTGCGCTCAAATACCCGGCGCGTACCCGCTCCCTCATTCTTTGCTCGGCGGTCAGCCATTCTGACCCGGTCCTGGAAGGCTTAATTGGCGGATGGGTTGCCGCCGCCCGGATGAAAGACCCGGCCCTGCTTTACCAGGTCAGCTATCCGCTCAATTTCTCAGATGCCTACATCGCGGCCAATCGGGCTGCGCTCGAGGCGGCCGGCGAACGCTATAATTTACTTGACTTGGATGCCGTTTTGGAACTGCTCTTGTGTTTCAATCGCTTTAACATCAGCGCTGATTTGCACAAAATCGACGCTCCAACGCTGGTGATAGTTGGCGAGCAGGATATTCTCAAACCGCGCAAGTACAGTGAAATCATTGCGCGTGAAATCCCCGGCGCGCAGTTGGCGGTCGTGCCCCATGCCGGCCACGCCCTGTGCCTGGAGCAAGCGGGCCTCTTCAACGCGCTGGTGCTTGGTTTCCTGGCGCGCCAACAGACCTGAAAATAATCCATCCTTTGCGTTGCCAAACAGGCTTTCAGCTTGTTTTAAGACGAACCTGGCAGGTTTTCGCCTGCCCCCTATTCTTTGTTTGGAGGAGAAAATGAAACTGTTTAGAACGCTCGTTTTTCTTGTAATTGCCGCCTCCCTGTTGTTGGCGGCCTGCGCTCCCGCGGCCACCCCCGTTCCCACAGCGGAACCTGCCCCGGTTGAACCCACTGCGGCGCCTGTCGAGCAGCCGGCGGCCACGGCGGAGCAACCTGCTGCGCCCGTTGATGAGCCTGCCAGCCTGACCTGCGCCGAACCTGTCAAGGTCGGCCTGATCACTGATGCTTCTGGGGCCCTGGCTATCTATGGCGTTCACATCCTGCGCTCTTTCATGCTTGGCATGGAATATGCCGCTGGCGCGCCCGGTTCTGCCGGCGAGAAATTTGACTATGCCGCCACCCAGGAAAACACCTTCAAAGTGGACGACTGCGAAATCCAGGTCTTCGTGCGTGATGATGGCAGCAACCCTGAAAATACCGCCACGATTGCCCGTGAGTTGATCGATGTCCAAAAAGTCGACGTTTTGATCGGCACGGTCTCCTCTGGCGCAACGGCCACCTTGCAAGGGATTGCCTTTGAGAGCAAAATTCCGCTGATCGTTGCCCCGGCTGCCGCGAATGACATTACCGGCAAGGATTTTAATGAGTACACCTTCCGCACCAGCCGCACGAACTACCAGGATGCGATCAACGAGTGTGAATACCTCGTCAAGCAGTATGACAGCTTCATCCAGATTGCCCCTGATAACGCCTTTGGACGCGGCTCTGCGGCTGCTTTCCGTGATTCTTGCTCGCTGAGCGGAGCCACGTTCGTGGCCGAAGACATCTTTGCCCCGCTCGATACGACCGACTTCACCCCCTACATGGAGCAGATTGCTGACTCTGGCGCGGACGCCTACATCGTCAGTTGGGCTGGCGGCGGATTTGTGCCGCTGATGCAGGCTGCTACCGACCAGGGCGTGACCGAAACCATGTCCCTCGGCGCAACCTTCATCGACAATGTCCTCATGCCGATCTGGTACGGCAATGCTGTTGGCGCAAGCAGTGGCATTCTCTATCACTACAGCGCGCCCAAGAATGACGCCAACGATTTCCTGGTTGCCAACACCAAGCCGCGCTATGGCGTCAACCCCGACCTGTTCGATGGCGATGGCATGAACGCGGCCATCATGCTGGTCGAGGCCCTGCGCCTGACCGAAGGCAATGTCGATGGCGCGACCCTGGTTGCCGCCATGGAAGGCATGGAATTTGAAGGCCCCAAGGGTCTTGTCCAGATTCGCCCGGAAGACCACGTCGCCATTCAGGATATGTACATTCTGAAACTGCTCAACGTGACCGACCCGGATGCCTACTTCTACGAATATGTTACAACCACCCGCCCCGAGCCGCCCTGCTTGCTGCCCGAAGCCCTCAAAGACCGCTGCGGCGATCTGCCTTACGGCACACTCAGCGGCCAGTAAAATCTGGTTCCAGCCCCTGTCCTTTTTCCATCTGGACGCCCCCTTCCCCAAAAAGGAAGGGGGTGGGGGCTGGTCAGCCTGAGACCCCGCCAACCAGGCAGGCATGATGATGGCAAGGCCCATCGTCCTTCGTCCCCGGTTAACGGGAAAATATCAAAATGGAAGGTGCCATGACCGCTGAGATTATTTTTGAAACCATTAATCTGCGCAAAGCATTCGGGGCGCTCGTCGCCGTCGATGATGTCAACATGAAAGTTCGCAGGAACTCGCTCCATGCCATCATCGGCCCAAACGGCGCAGGCAAGACCACTTTTTTCAACCTGCTGAGCGGCAATATTGAACCGACCGCCGGGCAGGTTATTTTTAAGGGCCGCGATATTACCCACCAGCCTGTTCACCGCACCATCCATTTTGGAATCGGGCGCTCGTTTCAGATCACGAATATCTTTCCCAACCTGACCGTTTTTGAAAACATTCGTCTGGCAGCGCAGGCTTTAGGCGGAGATAATTTCAAGTTCTGGCAGGCAGCTTCGGCCTTCAAGCGATACGAAAACCGGACCTGGGAAGTTATCGAGAAAGTTGGGCTGAAAGACCGCGCCCAAACCTTTGCCCGCACCCTGCCGCACGGCGACCAGCGTAAGCTGGAACTGGGCATGATTCTCGCCACCGACCCGGAAGTGCTTCTGCTCGATGAGCCAACCGCCGGAATGGCATCTGAACAAGTCCCGGAGCTGATCGCCCTGATTCAGGACATCCAGAAGGCGGGCAACAAAACAGTCCTGCTCGTCGAACACAATATGAACGTCGTTATGAGTGTTTCAGACGCCATTACCGTCATGCACCAGGGCCGCGTCCTGGCAGAAGGCTCGCCCTCTGAAATTACAGCCAACAAAGAAGTCCAAACGGCCTATTTGGGCGGTTTGTACGAGTTGAATGTCTGAAAAAGGCGAACATGGAAAACATTCTCGAAATTCAAGACATCCATACCTTCATCGGTCAATATCACATCCTGCAAGGCGTCAGCGTCAGCGTCCCGCGCGGCGCGATTACCGCCTTGCTGGGGCGCAACGGGGCTGGCAAAACCACCACCCTCAAAACCATTTTAGGCCTGACCCCGCCGCGCGCAGGCAAGATTTTCTTTAAAGGGCGCGAGATCAACGGGATGCGCTCTTTTGACATTGCCGCCCTCGGCATCGGGTTTGTCCCTGAACATCGCGCCATCTTTCGTGATCTGAGCGTGGAAGAAAACTTGAAAATTGCCGAACGCGTAAAGGGCGATTACGCCCGCAAGCAGGAACTGATCTTCAGCCTGTTCCCCGACCTGCAACGGCTGATCACGCTCTCCGGCACGAACCTGTCCGGCGGGCAGCAGCAAATGCTCGCCATTGCCCGCGCCCTGATCGCCGATAATTCGCTGCTTCTGATTGACGAACCCTCCGAAGGCCTGGCGCCGGTCGTGATCGAACACATGATGAGCGCCATCCGCCAGCTTTCACAGGAATCGACCATTATCCTGGTTGAGCAGAACTTCCTGGTTGCCAGCCAGTTGGCTGAATATTACGTCATCATTGAAGAAGGCCGCTCGGTTAAAAGCGGCAAAATGGCCGATCTGAAAGAAGATAAAGCCACCATCCACCGCTATTTAGGTGCCGCGTAACGCGGGGGAATTCAAGGAAAAGGTCATGACCCAATTCAAACTCATCCTCCGTAAAAACTTCATCCTTTACATCACGCTTGGCGTGTTCGCGGCGCTCTTCATTGCTGCCGCCCAGGGCATGGAAAGCAAAGACTTTGTCATCACGCTCCTGCGCGGGCTGGCGGTCGGCTCGCTCACTTTTCTGGTCGCTTCGGGCTTCTCGCTAATTTTCGGCCTGTTGGACGTGCTCAACCTGGCGCATGGCACGCTCTTCATGATCGGCGCCTATTTTAGCTGGACAATCTACGTCCGGCCCGATACTTTTGTGGATTTGCTGACCCCGCTCCTCCTGATCATTAGCGGATTTTTGCTCCAGGATGTCTGGGCGGCGCTTGCCACCCGCATCCGGCTGACGGGACGAATGGCGAAAATCCTACCCTGGGCCGGGATTTTACTGGCAGCCCTGATTCTTTTCTCGATTTTGCCGAATTACCCAATCGCCACCTGGAGCACAGAAAACTTCTCGCAAGCCCCCGGTTCTTTCTCGCTGATGATCGATCAGGGCGCGCCCCTCGCGCCGCCGGTCGTCTCTTTCGACAAAATTCCCGCCCTGGTTGCCCTGGGCGGTCTCTTGCTCGCCAGCCTGCTCGCAACCTTTTCGCTGACAATGCTGGCCGGCGTCGCGGGGGCGGCTCCGCGCCTTTCGTGGCGCAGTTTTGCCGCATTTGGGATCGTGGTAGCGCTCGGCCTGCTGACCCTGATTTTCAACGACGCGCTGACGGCCTGGTTGACCGGCCTCAATAGCAACCTGCTCTTTCTGGTTGCGGTGCTGGTTGCGGTTTTGGGCAGCATTGGCCTGGGCGGCGTTATGGAAATTACACTCATCCGCCCGCTCTACGTCCGCCCGATTTACCAGCTGATGTTGACCCTCGGCATGAGCGCAATCGGAATCGAAATGGTGCGCGCCATTTGGGGCCGCCCCGAATTTACGATGCCCAAACCGGCCCTTTTTACCGGTACTGGCGGGGTCTGCCCGGCGACGAACATTGCCGACTGGTGGCAGTCTAATTGCTCGACGATCCTGGTCATGGGCGGGCGGGTGCGCGTCTATAACGAGATTTTTATCCCGCTGGTCGGCCTGGTCGTGCTGATCGCCGTCTGGATTTTGCTGCAACGCTCGCGGCTGGGGATGGTCATCCGGGCCGGCGTTCAAGACCGGGAAATGGTCGAAGCCCTCGGCATCAACGTCCGGCGGGTCTTTACGTTGGTTTTTGCGCTGGGGGTCGGGTTGGCGGCATTGGGCGGGGCCCTGGCAGCGCCCTCGGTCGGGTTGTCGAACCACATGGGCGAGAGCGTCATGCTCAATGCGCTGATCGCCCTCGCCATTGGCGGGCTGACGAGTTACCCCGGCGCGGCGCTTGGTTCGGTCCTGGTGGGTCTGATTCAGCAGTTCATCATCAAATATGGGCAGATTGGCATTCCGATCCCGTTTACTGAAATTATCTTGAAGCCCACCCCGCCCATCGTCCCCGCTTCGACCATTTTGTTGATGGTGATTATTCTTCTGTTGATGCCGAATGGTTTATTAGGAAAGAAAGAGTAGTAGCGCCAAGACACCCTCTTGACCTACACCTTCGAGGACTTTTTTATGACGCAACTCCAATCTTTTTTTCGCCAACATCAAATCTCGCTGTTCTCCCTGCTGGGTCTACTTTTGCTTCCGTTTGTGGTGGGGTTGTTTGAGGGCGCTTCGCCCGCCCTGGTCTGGACAAACCAGAGCGGAATCAGTAAATTCGTGCAGGGACTCGCCATCGAGATTTTTATCCTGGCCTTGTACGCCCTCAGTTTTGACCTGATTTTTGGCTTTACCGGCATGTTGTCCTTTGGACACAGCATGTTTTTTTCGGTGGGGGCCTATGCAACCGGCATCGCCCTGAAAAGCTTTGGGCTGAATTTGTGGCAGACGCTCGGCGTGGTTTTTGTGGCCGCGCTTGTCCAGGCTTTTCTTTTTGGGATTGTGCTGCCGCGCGTCAAGGGCATCACGTTTGCCCTGGTCACGCTCGGCATGGCGAGTGTCTTTCACATCATCGTCATGTCGACCGAAGCCGGCCCGTACACCGGCGCAGACGTTGGCCTGCAAGGTGTGGTCGTTCCGGCTTTCATCAGCCCGGCCACTGAGCGACTGCGCTTGTATTTTGTGGTCTTGGGAATTTTGATTCTGTTCTACCTGCTTTACAAACGCTTTGTCACTTCCCCCACCGGGCGGGTTTGCACTGCCATCCGTGAAAACGAATCGCGCGCCAAGATGCTTGGCTACAACACCTTTACCTTCAAGTTTGCAGCCCTAACGCTCTCCTCCCTGACGGCTGCCCTGGCTGGAACCTTGCACACCCTCTACCAGCCAATTGTCAGCCCGAACACCGCCAGCCTGGGATTCACCGTCACCGCGCTCCTGATTATCCTGATTGGCGGCGTTGGCACGCTCAACGGAGCGCTGGTCGGCGCAATTGTCTACCGCCTGCTCGATTTTGGCTTACGGCGCTATATCGGCGAAAGCGCCAGCTTTATCAACGGGGCGGTCTATGTTGCGTTCGTGTTATTCATCCCTTACGGCATCGTCGGCACGTACCGCCTGAAATCGCTCCAAATGAAAGCGGGCTGGCAGCGGCTTTTGGGTTTCTTTAAGCCGCTTGCAAAATAACTGAAATCTGGCTGCGCTCTTTCGCGCGTGAAGGTTGTAGACCTTCGCGCGCGTTTTCAATCATTCGCAAGTGATGGCGAGAAAGTTAACATTTCTGATGGTGGCCGGGCCATTGGCAGAGTAAAACATAAAGCTGACATTATCGATGTAGCCCGCTACCATGCCGCTCGGCACGCGGATGGTGGCCGGAGCGCCGGCGTCGATCATTTGCCAGGCCCCAATCCCAGCCCGGTTTGAGCGCTGCCAGGCGCTGGCTTTGCCCCCAAAAATGCGGGCTGCATCCTCGCTGCTGGCGGGGCAGCGCGCGTTGGAGGGTTGTGCTGCAACCACTTTGGCCGAAGGCGATTTCAAAAACCCCGGTTTGATGACATCCGGCAGTACATCGGCCATGGGCCGCAGCGGAATGATGGCGGCTGGTTTCTTGTTGGCGGCCCCTTGTTCGAGCGTGCTGCTGATTTGCCCCATGACCGAATACCAACCCAAAAAGAGCAGCGTCACCACCAGCCCTGCAATTCCACCCGTCCAGGCCAGTTTTCGGCTCTGACGGGTATTTTCCTGGTCGATATACTTTTTCAGCTTGGCGAGCGCCTCTTCAATTTGTTGGGGGTCCGCCCCGGCCTGACGCAGGATAAACGCTATTTTTATGGCCTTGTTGCCCAGGCGGTGAAACGAGAGCGTCCTTTCCCAGATTTCATCTTCTGTCAGGCTGCTGAGTTGTGCGCTTTGGGCATTTTTTTGCAGGATGGCCTGCCGATTCTGGATCAGGCTTTGAATCAGGCCGGGTTCGACCCACCGGAAGCGCAGTTCGCTTTCGGCAAACCCTAAATCGTCCGGGATGTTCTTGGCGCGAATTTGCCTGCCGCTGGCGGCAACCTCAAAGGAGAACTCACACTTCTGGCAGATTAAATAATCCGGGCCGTCATGAATGCGGATGACCTGCAGCGGACTGGCGTTGCAGGCCGGGCAATGCCCGCTTTTGCCCCACGCTTCGGGTAACTCCATTTTTGGAAGCACGCTCTTCGGCTTTTCGTTTGGGTCAATTTCCATGTGAAATTCCTCCTGTTGTCCCGATTGATATTAAGATAAACCTTTTGAGAGGCAGGCCCTCAGCGGAGCGTTCTTCAGCGCAGCCGCAGGGCGATCTGTCAAATTTATTTTCTTAACATCACTATAATTTTACACGGTTTGAGCCAAAAATAAACAGGTTCCATCTGCGAGACGAGCAGATGGAACCTGTTGCGCAGGCGATAGCGTTTAGGCCAGTCCCGTCAATTCAGCGGTGGTGTAGGGTTTGAGCGCAACGTGGGTAACTCCGTTTTTGCCAAAATAGTTGACGCTCTCCACGCTTGGCGCAGCCGAAAGCAGGACGGTTTTACTTTCCAGCTTCTGCTTTTTCAGCTCCGCCACGATCTCCTCCATCCGGGCCGTGAAGAGCGCTTCGTCGACCAGCACCAGGTCGGCGGGGGCGACGGTTGTCGCGCGTGTCACCCGATGCCCGGCGGCAGTCAGAGTCTCCTGCGCGAAGGCGGCCCAGGCGTCGTCGTCATCCACCAGCAGAATGTTCTTGGATGCGCTGCTTAGGATTGGGCTTTCCGGGTGGAGCGCAGCCGGCAGCCAGATTTCGATAACCGTCCCTTTTTGGGGTGCGCTCTTGATGGCAATGCTGCCATGATGCTGGTTGACTACCAATAGCGCAGCCGGCAGGCCCAGCCCGCTATGGTTTTCTTTGGTGCTGACAAAAGCTGCCCAAACTCTTTCCTTCATTTCGTTCAACATGCCATCACCATCGTCCGCGATTTCAATCGCTACCCGGCCATTGGGCGCGGGGGCAATGTGGATGTAAATTCGTTTGGCGTGGGCCTCAATCGAGTTTTTCATGATGTTGAAGAAGGCCCGCACCATTTGGGTGCTATCTGCCTGGATGTGGGGGGTGTTTTCTTCGACTTCGATCTTTACCAGCGCTTCAGGAAGCCCAAGCTGGAAAGCGGCAGCGCGGAAGAGATCGGAAACCATGACGGGCCGCGTTTGGGGTTCGCGGATTGGCCCAAGCAGGTTTTCTTTCACGTCAACAATCAGGCGCGCACTCTCGGCCAGCAGGTCGAGGTCTTCCTCGTCTACTTTGCCGCTGGCTGCATCTGCCCGGATGCGTTCAACCGCAGTCGTCATCGGCAGGGCTTTGTTGCCGATCCAGTGAATGGCCTGGGTGGTGGCGGCGGTCAGGGCTTCGTAGGTTTTTGCGCGCAGCAGTTCTTCGTTGGCGCGTTGTAATTGCTTGAGCAGGTAGGCGTTGTTGATGGCAATCGCGAGCTGGTCGGCCATCGTTTGCAGGGTCAGGATGTCGTCAGCGCTGAAGGCCCGTTCTTCGCTGCTTTGGACGGTGACTGCGCCGACTACTTTTTCTGCCACCACCAGCGGCAGGGCCATTTCAGAGCGGGTGAGGGGCAGGAACGGATTCTTGAAATGCTCGGCGTCCTCGTCCACGTCCAGCGCGATCCGCGCCTGGCGCTGGCTGGTGGCCCAGCCAATCATCGAATGGCTGCCGACCTCGAGCTTGTGGCCTGATGCGAGCATGGCTTTGCCAGGGTCGCCGCGGCCCGCGCGCAGGACGGCGAACTGCCCGCTTTCGTCCAGCAGGAAGACTCCGGCGTAATAAAAACCATAAGAATCGCAGATAATATCAACAGTTTTGGGCAGAAGTTCGTCTAAATCCAGAATCGACGTGACTTGTTTTGCTACCTGGCTGGCGGCTTCAAGCAGCCGCGCCCGGCGTTCGGCTTTTTCCAGTTCGGTGGGGGCTTGCGGGGTCATCATGAGGGGTCTCCACTAAGGATCGATTGAATTTGTTCGAGGACGTTTTGTTCGCGGCCTTTCACGCTAAATCCGCGCGCGCCGCGCCGGGTGGCTTCGCTGGCGCGGGCGGGGTCGTCATAGGCGCTCAAAATCAGGGCGGGCAGGGCCGGCCAGGTTTCCTGGATGCGCTCCAGCAGGTCGAGGCCGGCGTCGGTTGCCGGGCTTCCGCCGAAGCCGGGCATGTTCAGATCGAGCAGCACCAGGTCGAAACTCTTGGGGCTGGCTTGCAGGGTTTGCCAGCCTTCGTCGCAGCTGGGGGCTGTTTCAACTTCGTAACCGGCGCGCATCAGCGTTTTTTGCATACTGCGCGCCACCGCGGCTTCATCGTCAACGATAAGAATTTTTGGCATGTTGGCTCCTTTGAAAAATGGGTGTGAATACCCTATTATAGCAATAGACTTGTTCCTGAATATTTGTTTGTTTTGTGCATCTGCTCGCAAATGTCTCTGCTCGCAAATGTCTCTGCTCGCAAATGTCTCTGCTCGCAAATGTCTCTGCTCGCAAATGCCTCTGCTCGCAAATGTCTCTGCTCGCAAATGCCTCTGCTCGCAAATGCCGAGCGCACCCCAGCCAAGCACGAGTACCCGTAGGGATGATCTCTCAATTTAACGGGAAGTTTTTCTCGAAAACGAACACCGTTTAACCGCAGATTGCTTCAGGCGCAAGAACACCGCCTTCGCAATGACAGGATTCAGACAGACATCACTATTTGGAAACAACTCTAATCTGTTAACTTTCCATGACAGGCAGTTCTACCGTGAAGGTTGCGCCCTGGCCTGGCGCTGATTGTACCGATATTTTGCCGCGCGCCTGGTTTACAATTTCCATACAGGCTGAAAGCCCCAGCCCCGTGCCGCCGTGGCTGCCCTTGGTGGTAAAAAAAGAGACCCAGATTCTTTCGAGCAGGTCGGGCGGAATGCCAGGCCCGTTGTCTTGGATCTCGCTGATAATTGTTGGGCCGCTTTCGTCCAACTTCACCCGAATCGTAATTTGGGGATCGGCTCTGCCGGCCAGCGCTTCCCAGGCGTTTTTTACCAGATTGTTAAAAACCTGGCCCAGTTGGCGGGCGTCACCCAGAACTGGGGGCAAATTTTCGGCCAGTTCCAGGCGCAGGGCCTGCTCGGGCAGCCCCATTTCAGAGATCGTCTTGCGGATTAATTGGGCCAGGTCAATCTGGGATTCGCTCCTGAGGCGGGCCGGGCCAATCAGGTCTTCTTTGATATCGAGGATCGTCTGTGCGCTTTGTTCGATGATTTCCAAATCTTCGAGCATCGATTCCAGCCCGAGCGGCAGGGGCTGGGCCGGTAGTTGGGCTGCGGGCCGGGCGGCTGCCAGCGTAATAAAAATTTCCTGCGCGGCGTCCCAGCCGGGTTGAGAGCGCGTCTTTTTATCCGCATTTGCCAGAAGCGACCGAAAAAGGACGGCCATTTCGAGCAGATCCTCCCGCACCCGTTTTGTGCTGGCCGGGATGGGCGCGGCCTTGTTGCCAACCCAATGGATGGCTTCGCCGGTGGCGGTCGCAATCGCTTGCAGGGTTTTGTTGCGCAAGATTTCCTGGTTGGCCTGGTTCAGATCGCGCAGCAGGCGGGCATTGTTGATTGCAATCGCGGCCTGGTTCGCCAGGGTTTGAAAAGCGGCCTGGTCATCTTCGGTTAGCGGTTCTTCCGGGTTGCTGTGGACGGATAACGCGCCCACGGGCTGGTCTTTGACGACCAGCGGCAGGGTCATTTCGTTGGAGGTAATCTGGATTTCTCTCTGGCGGATGGCTGCGCCGACCAGCGCATCCTCTTCAACCCGCAGCCGGTCTGCGCCGAAATTGGCGTTGTGCCCCGCTTTGAGTTCTGCCCACTGGCCGCTGGCATCGATTAAAAAAACTGCGGCCCCCGCAAACCCGTATTCTTCGCAAACCACCCGCACGGTTACGTTCAAGAGTTCGTCCAGATCCAGAATGGAGGTGATAATCTGCCCGACGCGCGCCCCCGCTTCGAGCAGCCGCTGGCGGCGCTGGAGCAGGATGATCATCCGCCGGTTCTGTTCGTTTAAAAACTCGTTGCGCTCCGCCGAACGGGTTAGCTCGCGGATTTTGCTTTCGAGCCTTGCCACCACTTCAGACGCAAAATCTTGCTGGTAGTTGCCGGCGTTTGCGACCGTTTCGCGCTTTCCGCCCAAAAATTCGCGCAGGGTTTCAGCCATGCCCTCGATGTCAATTGATTTATCGAGATACCCGGCGAAGCCTGCCGCCAGCGTGCGCTCACGCGCCAGAGGAGAATCGTCGGCGCTGTAGGCGACCAGCGGCGTATTGGGCAGCAGGGTCCGCAGACGGGCGGCTACTTCGCGCCCGCTCATTTGCGGCAGGTTGATGTCGAGCAGCACCAGGTCGGGTTGGGTGTCTACGGCCAGTTCCAGCCCGTCGAGTGGGTTATCCGCTTCGAGGACGATGAACTCGTCCGCCAGCATCCGCCGGACGAGGCTGCGCGATTCGGGATTGTCTTCGATATAAAGTAACTTGGGCAGGCGGCGCGGGTCGGTTGTCATGATATTTTAAAGTAAAAGGTTGCCCCTTCACCGGGGCTGGAAACCGCCCATATTTTGCCGCCATGCCGTTGCAAGACGCGTTGGACGATGGTCAGACCGATGCCGGTGCTGTTGAATTCGTTTTCAGGGCTTAAGTGCTGAAAGATGTGGAAAATTTTATCGGCGTATTGCATGTCGAAACCTTCGCCATTATCGCGCACAAAATAAATCGTTTGCTCATTTTCTTGCAGGCTGCCAATTTCGATGAGCGGGTCCGGATTGGAAAGACAGTATTTACTGGCATTTTCGAGCAGGTTCAGCCAGGCTTGTTGAATCAGCGCGTAGTCTGCCTGGCAGGCGGGCAGGTTTCCGAGCTTCCATCGCGCCTGTCTGGCCGGGTATTTTTCCTTGAGAGACTCGATAATATTCTCGACAATGCTTTGGTTGTCGCAGGTCACTATCCGCAGCGTTTGGCGGCCAACCCGCGAGAAATTAAGCAGGTCGTCGATCAAGTTGCCCATTTTCTTGCCGTTTTCATTAATCTTCTTTAAATATTGCAGGCTGTCGCCGTCTTTATTTTGCTCAAAATCGTTCATCAATATTTGCGAAAAACCAACCACGGCCCGCAGCGGCGAGCGTAAATCGTGTGAGACTGCATAGGAAAAAGATTCAAGTTCCTGGTTGAGGGCTTCCAGGTTGCGGGCATTGACAATTGCCAGCCCGGCATAACCTGCGAACAAACGCAAGGCTTCAATTTTTTCCGCCTCAATCGGCGTATTGCTGAGGGCATTGTCTACTGCGATGATCGCAATCGGCTGTTTGCCGGCCCAGGCTGCCAGGGTAATGTGTTCCTGAACGCCATACATCTCGCTTTCGGGGGGCAGGCTGCTGTTCTTTTGGGCGTAATTGCTGATTTTACTAATCCCTTCCGGCGCTTGTAGAACTTCTTTCCAGGCTTCATATTCGTCGGTGTTTTGCTTGAACCAGCTGGTATCTTCCAGGCTGCCGTGACGATCAGTGCCGTAAGTACCCTGGATATTTCTACTGCTCTCGTCATACAGAAACAGGCCGACCCGCTCGAAGCCCAGTCCTTTTTGGATGCTTTGGTGAATTTTCTTCAAACACCAATCCAGGTCTGCGGTTTGAGTGACTTCCTTGCCCAATTCGATCACCACCCGCATCAGGGCCGCCCGCCTTTTTTCGCGTTGTTCGGCGTCTTGTCTCTCCTGGCTTTCCCGGCGCGCGCGGCGGAGCGAGTCTAAAGTAATTCGTGAAGCCAGGATTTGCAAAGAGGCTACCAGCGCAAAAAAGACCAGGCTGTCGATCCAAATGCTGAAGCCATCTCCGGGCACGCTCGATGCGGGCAGCAATCCCTTCTTTTCAGCAGACAGCAGGCCGTATCCCGAAGCAGCGCACAGGATGGTTGCGAAGAGCGTCCATTTGGGTTGGGCCGCCACCAGCCCGGCCATGGTCAGTACGACCAGATACCCCAGATAAGCCGAGCTGCGGATCCCGCCGCCTGAGAAAGCCGCTGATGTGAAAATGGCCCAGGCCGAAAAAATCAAAAGAATGGAAGCCGCCCGCGGCTGCCCCTTGTGAATCAGAACCGTCATCGCTGCCAGGCTGAGAATGCCGAATCCAAATTGGAGGGCGTAGCGCAGGCTGTTGGCTGAATCTGTGGCAATATTGATGGTGGTATAAACCAGCGTTAGAATCGCCAGAAAACTCAATACCACGCGCAACATGCGCGCAGTATACGACTGCGAATCTTCAGCGAAATGAGGCACGTTAAACAGTTTTTTGAGCAGGCTCATCGGGATGGGTACAACCATGAAAATGCGAGCGATTGACGGACGCGCTTGTGCCGACACGAGGCGCACAACCTCATTCATTTTACTGCCTTTAGCGGCAAGATTTATTGTTATTACAAATTGGTTTTGCCACCGGGCAGGCCAATGGCCGCTCTGGCTGGGTTTGATAAACGATATTGGGGCCAGGCAGGGCCACCACCAGCGCAGCCAGGCTGGCATCCAGCGCGTCAGCTTTCTCTGGCTCGCAGAATAAGACCAGCACATCGCTATTGTGCGGAAAATATTCCCGGGCCGGGCCTGCCAGCACAATCGTATGGGCCTGCGGCTGAGGCCCAATCAAAACAAATATGGTGCGCGGATATTCTGTTTTTTGATAGGGCGGCCAGCTGCGGTGGCCTTCATTCTGATGAAAATAACGCGGGTAAAGGGCCGCGCCTTGCAGGATGAAGGCATTCTCGTTTTTCAGGAACTCTTGCAAGGCCGCCCGTTCCAAACCAAGACCCACAAATTTTTCAACCAGTTCTTCTTGCGTAGCGGGCTGGTAACGCCGCGGATTTAATGTTTGTGAAAAAGGAATCAGCCCGCCGATCAGCCCGAAGCAGGCTACCAGCCCGAAGGCCTTTAATCCCCAGCCAGGCTGGCGGCCTGCTGCTGGGGCGGGCCGCTCAGGCTCGCCGCTCGCTGCCTGCCGTTTAAAGAAGGCCTCGCCCGCCTCCAGGATAACCGTTAACCCCAGCCCGAAAAATAGAATCACAATCCAATCGATCGGCACGATGTAACGTCCGCCCGAAGTCCGCGCCAGCGCATTGGCCGCGGCATAGATCACAAAAACCAGCGGCAGGGCCAGCCCGGCCGCAAATGATTTTTGCACTCCGGCCCCGATTCCCAGCGCTGTCAGAGCCAGTCCAAGCGTGAGCATCAGGCCGCCCTGGACGCTTAAATCGCCCTGCCAGTCCGTCTGCCAGACGGCCTCCCCGCTTTTTACGGTTTCCTTCAAGGTAAGCAGTTGTGGGCTGAGCGGCAGCCCAAGGGCCGAGGTTTGCAGGTTGTTCAAGAACTGGCTGATGACAAACGGCAGCTCGACCGGCGGCTCTGCCGGGTGCGCAAGCGCAAGCAGGCCCGGTTTGGCGGGTGGAATCGCCGGGATTTGCTTTTCTTCCTGAGGAACATAGCGCTGCTCAATCACCCCCCGGATGCGGGTGGCATACAAGTCGATAATCGAAACGCTGTTGCCGCTCAGAAATGTCCACGGGCCGATGCTGGCAAAAAAAGCCAAAATGCTCAGGCAGACGAGGGCCAATCCCCGCCGCCATTTGGGCAGCGAAACCAGCAGAATAACCGGCAGCAAAACGAGCAGGATTGCCATCACGTGCGGGCGCAGGAGCGAGGTCAGGCCGAGCGTCCCGGCTGCCCAGGCAGCCTTCGGCCATTGTTTTTGCGGGTCTCGCAGCCATTGGACGAGAAACAGGCAGGAGATCGCCAGCCCCAGCCCGGTTGGAAAATCGGTCAGCATGTGCTTGGCGGTCGAGCTGTTAATCAACGCCATTCCGGCCAGGGCGTTGACTCCGCGCCAGCCTGCCAGGGCTGCCGCAACCAGCCCCGCCGGGCGGCTGTCCAGGTTTTTGGCAATCAGATAAATCACAGCCGGCAAGACGGCAAACAGCCCGGCCTGAATACTCATCAACAGCTCGTAGTTTTGTCCAAAGAAAGTATGCAGATAAACCAGGAAGGCGATGTACAGGGTCCGGTCAAAAAACATGCCATTATTAATACCCTGTCCCAGCAGCGCATACTGGCTGGACTGGTCAAAAAATTCCAGGTCCGCAAACGGATAAAACTCAAGATTTGGCGGCGTGGGCGGGGTGAAGAAGAAACTGGTCTGTAGCGGTTGGCGGACCCAGAAGACGGCTGTAATCGCCCAAATTGCAAAGAAAAGCAGCAGATCTGCCTGGCGCGGCCAATTTACGCGAACCTTCCTGAACAGCAGGACGGCCAGCCCAACCAGGTAGACCTGCCAGGCCAGCAGCGGCGCGCCAGCCCCGTACCAGTACGGTTCATCGATCTGCCAAATTTTTAACCACGCGATTAGCGCGGCAATCAGCCCAAATAAAACCAAAGCGACAAAGGACACAAGCAGGCTGGTTTTGTGCTCCAGCCAGTAGGCCCGGCCATTTTTAAGTGAAAAGTCCGGGCGCAGGCTGAGGCCCAGCAGCAGGCCCAGTCCGCTGGCAAAGGCGGCCCAGGCCAGCAGCGGTTGTACTCCCACGAAATAGTAGTAGAGCGTTCCGCTTTTTTCGGCGGGCAGCCAGGCCAGCCCCCAGGCCGCTCCAAAAAAGAGAGCCAGCAACAGGTTGAAATGTTTGAGATGGCTGATTCTATAGGTCAGCTGCCCGGCTTTGGTTTCGTTTTTTAACAGCCAGAATCCAGCCAGCAGCGAGAGCGCCGCCAGGATAAAAATACTGACCGTCAGCGCCGTCCGCACAGAGGATTGGAAGTCTGCATTGGCGGCAATCGCCGCCAGCCCGGCCACGGTCAGGGCCAGGCTGTTGAGCAGCAGGTAAAAGGCAGGATACCAGCGGGTAAGGCGCGTGGGCATTAGCGCTGCTCGTAACGCATTTCTGGGTAATCCGCGCTTGGCCCCTCTAAAAGCGGACTCTTAACGTCGCGAAATTGCTGATCAAAAAAAGCGCGGGTATAGGCCAGCAGGATTTCCTGAACGCGCCCGCCGTTGAGCGGGCCTTTCAGCCCCAGTTGCGGGGCCAGCGGGGAGAGAGCCGGCAGATCGCTAAAATCATAGTGATTGGTGCCAAGCACGGTAAAAACGGGCGCAGGCTGCCCCAGGTGGCTGTAGAAACGATCAAAGAGACGGTTGTTTTTGCTGCCAGCATCGTCGGCCCAGACCTGGCTGAAAAGATAGAGGAAGGGCTGCCGGATGCCGTTCTCAAGGGTTGTCTCTGCGACCGGGGTCATAAAAGCGTCCATGGTCAGCCCGGCTTTGCAGCGCGCATCTTTCGCGCAAAACTGGATGGCGGCCCCGCCGCCGGTCGAATGGCCCATCGCGCCAACCCGCTCCAGGTCGAGCAGGCCGCTGAAGCGGCCTTGCGGGTCGCTGTTGTTCCATTGCGCGAGCGTATCCAGCGTGTAGGCAATATCTTCAGACCATTGGTTGACCAGCGCGCGGGCGGCAGCATCATATTCATCTTGCGGTACGCCGCTTGGCAGGGCCGATGGATTGTTGGGGGCAATCGTGCCATCCGGGAAAACCGTCAGAATTGCGCCGTAGGTATGCTGAATTGAAGCGACCACATAGCCGCGTGAGGCCAGTTCCTGCATCTGGAAGGTGTTCTGCTCACGGAAGCCGCGCCAGCCATGCGAGAAGAGAATCAGCGGGTAGGGGCCGTTGGCGGTATCGGCGGCGGCGTTTTGATAGGAACTGGTTTTGGCATATTTGAGATGGTCGAGAAACCAGGCGGGCATTTTGATGAAATCTGAAAGCGCGGGCGCAAAGATTTCGGCAGAGTCCATCCAGGGCGCGAGTTTATCGTCTGGGCCGGGTTTGGCCGGGTACCAGACCTGCACCATCAACCTGCGCGGCCCGGGGCTTTGCGCGTAGCGTTCGGCGCGGGCTTCATCGACCAATTCAAAGCTGGTGGTTCCAACGCTGAAGGGGCCGTCTGGCTTGGGGATCGAAGGAACAGGCAAAAGGCTGGGCAGCGCCACGGAAACGGCCAAAAGGAGGGCCAGGCCGAGAGTCTGAAGAAGGCTTGGGCGCGGCCCAGAATCCTCGTCTTCCCCCTTTTTTCTAAGAAAATTTGGCAGGGTGACGAGAAAGGTGAAAATGGTGAGGATGTAAAGCGGAATCATCTGCCAGCGCCAGCCCTCGATGGTGTAGTGATTGATCAGCAGGACGATGCTGAAGGTTGGCAGGATGTTGATGGCCGGGCTGCGTTTGCGGCGGGTGAGCGGCCAGAAAAAATAGATGGCAAGAAAGACGGGGATGAGAATTTCGAGGAAGCGCATGGTGGATGCTTCTCCTTTTTAAGCGGCGGGCTGCTGTTTGCGATGATATTTAATCAGCCAGACGATCCGCACAATCGCCAGGAAGATCGACATGCCGAGCATGAAGAGAAAGGGGAAATCCAAGATCGGGCGGGCCTGGAAGAACAGCCCGCTCGCGGCCAGGTGGGCCAGGTCGCCGAACAGGAGCGCTTCGACCAGCGGGAAAAGCATCCGGTCTTCGCGCAGCGGCAGGATGCGCAGCATGGCATAGGCCAGCACCCATAACAAAACGCCGTACCAACGGGTTAGCTCAAGCGGGGTCTGTTCCATTGCGCCGGGGAAAAACTGGCCGACAAACCCGGCCGGGACGAAGAAGCAGAAAATCCCGACCCCGGCATTGATCACAATCGCCTCGAACAAGAAGACGGCTTTATAAAAGTTCATTTTTTCCTTTCTGTGGACAGGCCGCGCTGGTTGCTTGAAAGGCCTGGTTTAGCAGACCGCCCGTAAAGCCGAGCGCCTGTTGGGCCGGCAGGGGGTCAAAAAAAATTTCGGCGGATTGCAAATCGAGCAGGAAGCGTGAGTCAAGCCGGTTTTGCTTGGCTTGCAGCCAGCCAACGAGATGATACTCACGTTTTTGGGCATGAGGCTAGGCCTCGCTAGTCGTGAGCGGGTTTGCCAGTTTCAACTGTCCCTCGCGGTAGGCCTGGGCGGCCAGCACTTCGGGCATCAGCATCATGTAGAAACCGACCAGCGGCACCAGGAGCGGCAAAAGACAGATCAAGATGACCGTCCACATCAAAATCTGAAGGACGATGCTGTAAATCAGGGAAATGGCATAAGTTAACAGGGTGGCAAGCAGGAAACCGCCGAAATTGACCCGCAGAATCGACCCCCATTCGCGGAATTTGAAACCGGCTGAAAAATTCTGGCGAGCTACAGCATGAATGGCAGCCGGGTAGGCGATGATGACGCTGGCAATCCCCAGCGGAAAGGCAATGCACAGGGTTGCGCCAAAAATCAGCAGTAAGATTGGCAGAAATACGCCTGTCAGGTTGGGGTCGTCCTGAATGATAATGAAAATTATTCCGATCGTGTAGCTTCCCATTCCGGCTAACAGGGTAACAATTAGCGGCAGGCTAATGACGAGTTTGACTCCCCACAGGCGCAATCCGTCGATAAACAAATCGTTCAGGTTATCCCAGGCTGGCATGGATGGTGATTCGCCCTCCGCTATTTTTCTGACCATCCGGGCGATATAGCCATAGACAACCAGATGTGGCAGAACCGGGACGAAAAGGCCTGCCAGGGTGAGCAGGCAGCCGAGCAGGAAATTCTTGCGGGCTTCGACCGTCTCGAATGGAAAGGTGAGCAGTTCTCCGATATTGGACATATTCTCCTCCGTCAAAATGGTTAGGGCATCAGCCCTTGGGCTGCAAGCGTCTGCGCAAAATCCTCGCCCCAGCGCGAGCCTTTGACGTAAAACACGCCCGGCTGGCCGATGGGCGCGGCCACGCGCACGGTTTGACCGCCGCTGTAGGTTTTCCCGCTCCAAACGTGGACCCATTCCCCGGCTGGCAGATAGAGCGTTACCTGGTCTGCGCCGGCCTCTGTCACCGGGGCGATCATGAAATCTGGGCCGAGCATGAACTGCTGGTGGCTGATTTTCCAGGTGTGGGGGTCAGACGGGTAGTGGATGAAGGGATGGCGCACGACGGGCAGTCCGCTTTCGGCAGCTTCGGCAACCAGGGTTTTGCGATACTCAAAGAGGGCCGCGAAAATCTTCGACCAGCGCGCGAAGGCATCCAGGGTTTGATTGTCGCTGTAGAACTGGGCGTTGTTCTCAGGCTGGTTGCCCTCGTGGGTGCGGAAAATGGTCGTAAAGGCGTTTAGCTCCATCCAGCGCAGGAGTAATTCCTGCGAGCGGTGGTAATTCTTGAGCGGATTGGTGATGGTCGTATAGCCGCCAATATCGCTGTGGTTGTAGGCCAGGCCTGAAAGCCCGCCCGTGTTGAGGGCCGTCACGGCGCTTTTGAGACCATCTTCGGCGCTCCACGAGACGAGCTGATCGCCGGCCCAGAACAGGGTCGAGAAACGGGCCGAATTGGAGTAACCCGCCCGGCTGAAGAAGATCAGTTCCTGGTCGGGATAGTTTTCGACCATGGCGCGGTTGATCGAGGCCCAGCCGACCGGCCAGCGGTTGTGCAGGCTGGCGGCTGGCGCATCTGAACCGGAGAGAACTGCGTCGTAGGGCAGCGACTCGCCGAAATCGGCCATCCAGCCCGAAGCCCCGGCCCCGATCACATTGTCTTCGATAATGCTCAACAGCCAGTACACCGCTTGCGGGTTGGTCAGATCGATCATGCCATATTCAAAGCTGGTGTTAAGCACCAGATAGGGTTGGCCGGCCTGGTTCTGGACCAGGAATCCGTTTTCGCGGGCTTCCTGAAATAGATTTCGGCGCGCATTCGGCTTTTCGGAGACGTCGACCAGATACGGGTTGAGATAGACCAGGACCCGTACCCCGCTTTCGTCCAGGTCGGCGACCATTTCGTCCCAGCCTGGATAGCGCTCGTCGTCCACTTCCCAGTTCCACCAGAGTTGTTTTCCAAAGGAGGTTGTGCGCTGGCCGACCCAGTCTTGCAGCCAGAAGGCGCTGATCGGTGTCTCGCGCTCCTGCAATTGGCCCCAGACCTGGCGGACTTTTTGTGTGCCGCCCTGCATCCCGACGATTGCGCCGTTATGCACCCAATCGGGGAGGGGTTTCATGCGCCCGCTGACCTCGGTGTACTGCCGGATGATTTCGGTGGGGCTGTTGCCGTCAAAAATGGTGGCGAGGATTGTGCCGCCAAAGGCCATCACCTGCACCCGATCCGAATGGCGCAGGTCAAATTGGCTGTAGCCGTCGTTTCGGAGTAAAAACGCGTTCATCTGGTTGGTCATGTAAAACGGGATCGGCAGGTAGGTTGTAAAGGCGTTGCCGCCTGCCCCGCCATTGGTCAGGTTTGCGCCGGTTGTGATCGGTTGCTCGCCGCGACCGACGCCCTGTTCGCTGACCCAGATCGGCACTTTTTTGCCTTTCATGTCGAAGTAGGTGAATTGTTCGCCAAAGCCGAAGAAATGTTCGGCAGGGCTGCTGGCGTAGGTCAGGAAGATGCGGTTAAATTTTTCGGCGGGCTGGTTGGTTTGCGGGTCTTGCAGCCAGAGGCTCATATCCAGGCTGTTGGGCTGCGGGCCGGGCGCAAGGTACAGGTTATAAAGCAGCGTTTCGCCATTGTTGCAGAATAAATGGCCGCTGATGGTTGTGGCCTGGCTGGTTTCATCGTCTGAAATCAGATCGACGCTTTGATCTGGACAGACGATCTGGCGATTTTCTGCAAAGAAAAACATGCCGCGCTGCTCTGTGACCGTTTCCTGGCCGAGGGCTGCGCCCACAAAAGGCTGGCCGGGGATCGATTCCCAAAGAATTTTACGCTCATCGCTGCGGATCGCGAGCTGTCCCCCGTTTGCGGTCGTCCATTCGGCTTGGTGTTCCCCAATTTGGGAAATCCCCGCCGGGGCAAAAGGCTCCACAAAAGTTAATCTGCCGCGCAGTTGGGCGTTTTCTGGGCGAACCCACCCGGAAAGGAAATAGCCAGCCACCACGAAAACCGCCAGCAGGGCCAAAATACGTTTCATGAAATTCTCCCGGGAAACAGATGCGATGGAGGATAAGAAACTGAAATTCACAGATCGACCCTGCGGCTGCGCGGAAGAACGCTCCGCTCACCTGTGCGGGCGGCACTGGCGCAGGCAGGGCCTGCATCTCGAAACAATACGCTCAATATCTATAAATTGTACCTGCGGAAAGAGTGTTTAACCCTTTTGGTTTTCCGTGGTGTACTTTGAGCCCTTCGTGGTTAAAGGTGTGATCTTTGCCCGGCGACAAGGCCATCCAAACTGTGGCGTAATAGCTTAGGTGCGCGGCGGATCGCTGTGGGCGATTGGGGCAAAGTGGGCCCCGCTCAGATGGGCCAAATCCATCGGCGAGAGGCGGATGTTCAGCCCGCGCTGTCCGCCAGAAATGTGGATTTCGGCCCAATTTTGCGCCGAAGAATCGATCAGCACCTGAAAGCCTTTGTTGAGGAGCGCCAACGGAGAAATGCCTCCGGCTTGCAGGCCGGTCAGCGCTTCGGCTTCCTTCTCGCTGCTCAGGTGGACTTTTTTCTCACCCAGGGCGGCCGCCAGCTGTTTCAGATCGACCTCGTCTGCGCCCGAGACGACCGCCAGAATCGGCTTGCCGCGTTCGCGTTTGACGACGATGGTTTTGAAGATCAGTTCGAGAGCGACGCCCAGCCAGGCGGCTGTCTCATTTGCGCCTAATTTGGCGACGGGTGTCTCGAAAACGGTGTATTTGATCTTGTGCGCATCCAGATAACGGGTGACGTTGTTGGCAGTCATGGCACTCTCCAGAACTGATTATAGCCAAAAACAAAACAGATGAGTCAAACTCATCTGTTTTGTTTCAGCGGCCAAACCGCGGGTTAGCTGGTCTTGCGGCTGTAAATGAACCAGTAAACCAGGCCCACCATAATTCCGCCGCCGATGATGTTGCCGATCGTTACCGGAACCAGGTTGCCGATCAGGAAGTTGCTCCAGGTCAGGTTGGGGAAGTCTGCGGCGGTTTTCCCGATCGTTTCAAAAAAATCTGGGCTGCCAAATGCTTTGATCAGCAGGCCCATCGGAATGAAATACATATTGGCGACGCTGTGCTCAAACCCGGCGGCGACGAAACAGGTAATGGGTGGAATAATCGCCATGATTTTATCGGTGGTGGTGCGGGCGCTGTAGCACAGCCAGACCGCCATACAAACCAGGGCATTGCACATCATGCCCAGGGCCAGGGCTTCGACAAAGGTGAAATTGACTTTGGCATTTGCGATATTGAGCGCGGTCAACCCCACCGCGCCATGCCCAAATTTATAATGTCCGCTGGCGAAAACAATCACTACGGTTAAGACCGCGCCGATAAAATTTCCGAAATAGACGATGGCCCAATTGCTTAAAAGCTGGGCGAGGGTAACTTTTTTGGCGGCGAAAGCCATCGTGATCAGCGCGTTGCCCGTGAAAAGTTCTGCGCCTCCCACCACCACCAAGATCAGGCCAATCGTGAAGGCCAGCCCAATCAGCATCCGCGCGACGCCATACGGCAGGGCCTCGCTGCCGGCGGCGGTTAGGGTGGAGAAAATAGCGCCGATGCCAATGTATGCGCCTGCCAAAACTGCCAGCAGCACCAGGTTGGTGGTGTTCATGGTCGCTTTTTTTAGGCCAATTGCCTCGGCCTTGACGGCCATTTCGGGCGGAAGCAGGGAGTCCAAAGAAATCTCGCTCATCTATAACATCCTTCTCTGTATTTTTTTGATAAATAAACCTGATGTTAAACGATACTCGATTCGCTCATCTTCCTGACAGTACGAAAAATCATTTACTTTTGCGGTAAATGTCATATTTTCGCATTTAGTCAGCGAGAGCCGAGACAGCCGTTGCAAGGCCCGGCCCATTTTCCGAGCTCACAAAAAGAGCCGGAGACTCGCATCTCCGGCTCTTTTCAGCCTTAAACTTGCAACCCGAATCACATCATTGTACTGACAATTGCCAGCAGGACACCGCCCGCGATGACCGAACCCAACTGCCCGGCAGTGTTTGCGCCCATCGCGTGCATCAGGATGAAGTTATCGAAATCTTCATCCTGCGCCATTTTGGCCGAGAGACGCCCTGCCATCGGGAAGGCGCTGATGCCGCAAGCGCCAATTAGCGGGTTGATTTTGCCGCCCGAAAAGAACGACATCACTTTGCCGAAGAAAAGCCCGGCAACCGTATCCATGATGAAGGCCAGCAGCCCCAGCCCCAGCACCAAAAGCGTCCGCAGCTGCCATTCGCCGGTGGCGGGGTCAAAGATGAACTTGTCGGAGGTCATGGTTGCGCCAATTGCCAGCCCCAGGAACAGGGTTGCGATATTGATGATTTCATTCTGGGCAGCCTTGTTCAGGCGTTCGACCACGCCCGATTCTTTGAGCAGATTGCCAAGCATCAGGGTCGCCATCAGCGGGGCTGCGCCCGGCGCAATCAGGCTGACGATGATCGTGACCACGATCGGGAAGGCAATCACGACCGTTTGCGAAACCGGACGCGGCGCATATTCCATCCGAATCAGGCGTTCCTTGCGGCTGGTCATCAGGCGCATGATCGGCGGCTGGATGATCGGAATCAGGCTCATATACGAGTAAGCCGCCACCGCAATCGGCCCAAGCAGATCGGGGGCCAGCTTGGATGTGACGAAAATGGCGGTTGGGCCGTCAATCGCGCCAATCGTGCCAATCGACGCGGCTTCGTTTAAGGGGAATCCCAACCAAATTGCCAGGATCAACGTCCCAAAAATGCCAAACTGGCCGGCCGCCCCCAGTAAAACCATCTTGGGCTGGGCCAGCAGCGGGCGAAAGTCGATCATCGCGCCCACGCCGATGAAAATCAGGAGCGGGAACAGTTCCGAGGTGATGCCCGCGTCGTAAATAACTTTCAGAAAGCTATGCTCGTCGTAGACCGACATGCCCAGGTTGGCCAAAATACAGCCGAAGCCAATCGGCAGCAAAAGGACCGGCTCGTACTCTTTGGCAATCGCCAGGTAGATCAGAATGCCGCCCACCAACAACATAAAAGCATTGCCCAGGCTGAAAGAGGTGAAACCGGTTAGCAGCTGCGGGAGAATTTCGCCCAGATTCATGATTCAAACTCCACCAAGACCTGGCGGTGGGTTACAGATTGTCCGGCAGTGATCGCCACGTTGGCAATTTTGCCGGCGCGCGTGGCGCGGATGGCGTTTTTCATCTTCATCGCGTCGATCACACAAACCTGCTGGCCGCTCTGGACGAGGTCGCCGACCTTGACGTTGACCTCCGTCACCGCGCCGGGCAGCGGCGCGACAATGCTTTTCCCGCTCGCCGGGCCGGAGGCCGTTCCAGCCTTGGTCTGGATCGCCGTTTGTGAAACGGCAGCAGCCTGCGGGGAGTCGGATGGGGCAGCCGCATGTCCATTTTCAGGAATCACTTCAAAGGTCTCGTCCCCAATCCGGGCCAGGACCGGGCGTCGATTTAAATCTTCAATTTCAACTTCGTAGGTTATATCCGCAATTTTGACTGTGTATTTCATCTGATTTCTCCGCCTCTCCGCTTGGGAGAGGTCTGGGATGGGCTCAGCGCTTGCTGTTGCCTTTTTGGGTCATTTGACGGGTGCGCATGCCCAACTGCCAGGCGCTCAGAAAAGCCGTGACGGGCATCGGGAAGTAGGCCACCTGCTGCTGTTCCTGCTCCGCCAGGGCCAGGGCAATCGCCACAGCGGCGGCCTTGGCCTTTTGGCCTGTTTCGGGCAGCGCGAGGCTATCCGGCTCTGTTATTCTTATTTCTTCTTTTTCTTCCCTAACCGGGATAGCCGTAATCAGCGACATCATGCCCCAGAAGAGCACAATTGCGCCAAACGTCAGCCCCATGCCGAGCAGGGTGATCCAAAGTGCGTTGATTATTAATTCCATAAAATCTCCTGAAGTTTCAGGTGTCAGGGGAGCAGGCTCAGGGTCTGTGCTTCAGCCTGAAACCAGTCGTCTGGCATCTCGCACCCAATTTAGACCGGAATGTTGCCGTGCTTGCGGGGCGGGGCCGGGGCGTATTTATCGCGCAGGGCCGAAAGTGCCGCAATCAGCTTGGCGCGGGTTTCGCGCGGCTCGATGATGTCGTCGATGTATCCGGCTCCGGCGGCATAATACGGATTGCCAAATTTCTCGCGATAGACAGCCGCCATTTCCTTGCGTTTTTCGGCGGGATCTGCGGCGCTCTCGATTTGTTTTTTGTAGAGGATGTTGGCTGCGCCTTCAGCGCCCATCACGGCAATTTCGGCGCTCGGCCAGGCGTAGGTGATGTCTGTGCCGAGATATTTGCTGGACATGACCACGTATGCCCCGCCGTAGGCCTTGCGGGTGATGACGGTGGCTTTCGGGACGGTCGCTTCAGAGTAGGCGTAAAGCAGTTTGGCCCCATGCCGGATGATGCCGCCGTGTTCCTGTGAAACGCCGGGCAAAAAGCCGGGCGAATCGACAAACGTCACCAGCGGAATGTTGAAGCAGTCGCACATCCGCACGAAGCGGGTCATCTTGTCGGCGGCGTCGATATCGATCACGCCGGCCATGACAGACGGTTCCTGCCCGATAATGCCGACGCTCTGACCGCCCAGGCGCGCCAACCCGACGATGGCGTTGCGCGCCCAGTCGGCCTGAATCTCCACAAAAGACTCTTTATCGACGATGGTTGTAATGACCTCGTGCATCGAATAAGAGTGGCTGGGGTCAAGCGGGACGATGCTGTTGAGCAAATCGTCCATGCGCTGCGGGTCGTCGCTGGTTTGCCGGAAGGGGGGATTTTCGACGTTGTTGGATGGGAAGTACGTCACCACTCGCCGGGTCAGCGCAAGCGCTTCTTCTTCGGTGCGCGTGCCGAGGTGGGCCGTACCGCTGACCGACAGATGAATGTCTGAACCGCCCAGAGATTCGGCATTGACAATCTCTCCGGTGACGGCTTTGATCACTTCCGGGCCGGTCAGAAACATAAAGGATTGCTTCTCGACCATGATGATGAGGTCTTGCAGGGCCGGTGAATAGGCCGCGCCGCCCGCGCACGGGCCAAGCATGACGCTAATCTGCGGGATGACGCCCGAATATTGGGCGTTGCGCCTGAAGATTTCGGCGTAGCCGCCCAGGCTTTTAATCCCTTCCTGAATGCGCGCGCCGCCCGAATCGATCAGCCCGATAATCGGTGCGCCGTTGCGCAGGGCCAGATCCATCACGCGGCAGATCTTATGGCTCTGCATTTCAGAAAGCGTGCCGCCATAGATCGTGAAGTCTTGGGCGTAGACGTAAACCGGCCGGCCTTCGATCTGGCCGTAGCCGGTTACAACGCCATCGCCGAGATACTTTTCTTGGGCCATGCCCAACTCGTCGATGTCGCTGGTGATGAACGGCTCCAACTCATTGAACGTGCCGGGGTCCAGCAGCAGGTGAATCCGTTCGCGGGAGGTACCTTTGCCTTTGGCATGTTGCTTTTCGATGCGGTCTTGTCCGCCACCGGTGCGGGCCTTGGCGCGTACCGAGCGGAGTTCTAAAATGCGGGGGTCTTCTTCGGGCATGGGGGAATCCTTTTCGGGGAGGATGAAAGAATGCCCGTTAAGTATAGTCTTGCTGCTCACGTCCTGCCAGTGATTCCCGTCAGGTGAAAGTCATATTAATTTAATGAAATTTTTATGATTTGTGTCAGATTAATAGGATGATTTGGATGCCAGGCCCGGCCTGCAAGCCAAAACGCCGGCTTTCCAGCTGGCGTTTTGGAGAATGTTTGCCGCGCGCGGCAGTCGGGCCGCTTTAGCGGCCTTCCAGCAAAATCAGCTCACGCTGGGCTTCCCCCAAATATTCCGCGCCGTTTTGGGTGACGAGCACATCTTCTTCCAGCCCAATATAGCCGTAGCCTGGCACGGCCAGACCCGGTTCAATCGTGTAGACGTTGCCGGCTTCAACGCGCTGGTTGGGCTGATCGCCATATTTCTCCCAGAGCGGCCCAAGCAGCGCGCCGCCATCATGGGCCACCCGGCCCAATTGATGGCCGGTCCCGTACATATATTCGGGATAGCCGGCTGCCACAACCGTTTGACGGGCCGCCGCATCGGCTTCTTTGCCGGCCACGCCCGGCCTGAGCGCCGCCCGGCAGGCCTCGACCGCCGCCCGGACAGTCTCGAAGCCACGCTTCACGTCGGCGGGCGCATCCTGTTCGCCCGGGCGCAGGATGTAAACCATGCGCTGGATATCGGAGCAATACTCCTCGAACCTGACCCCAAAATCGAAGTGCAACAAATGTCCCGGCTCAAGCCGGATCTCGGTTGGCCCGGCGTGCCCGACCACTGAAGCGGGGCCGCTGTTGACCGCCGGATTGGACCCCTGCGGCCAGGCAAACCCGACGCCTGATTCCGCCATTTTGGCGTGCATAAACGCCGCCACTTCTTTCTCCGTCATCCCGACCCGGATAAACTCAAACGTCGCGGCGTAAATCTGCTCTGTGATTTTGACCGCCTGCCGAATTTTCTGCGTTTCAGCGACGGTTTTGCGTCCGCGCAGCGCAGAGATAACCGCCTCGGCGCTGACCAGCCTTTCAGCGTAGGGCGTTCCTTCCAGATAGGCGCGCAGCTTCAGGTACATGGCGTGCGTCAGCCCGTCGGCATGGACGTTGTTGGGGCTGAAATTGACCGCGATTTGCTTTGGGTCGAGTTTGCTTAGCGTTTCGCGCAAAATTCCGCTGACGGCCGTATCGTAAGCGATAATTTCATCGTAGACCCCCAGGCGGCCCACTTCTTCGGCCTCCAACCGGCCCACGATGGCAATCATGCGTCCGGAGCGCGTCAGGATCAGGGCGCTTTCCCAGGTCAGGTCACCCGGCCCGAGAATGAAGCTCAGGACCGGGTCGCGCACCCCGCTGGTTTCGCGGACAAAGGTCAGCCACAGGTCGGTTTCCTGTTCTTTGAGAATACCCAGGGCTTGGGATACTTTTTCTTGTACGAGGCTCATGCTGAAAATCCTTTTCGTCAAAAATTGAAGGGAAAATGGGGCGCGGGCAGCGCAGCGCTTGGACGCGCATCCAATCTGCGAGGTTTATTTTACCTTCTTCGGGTCTTTAATCAGGAAGATCAGCATGGCGGTCGCGACCAGCCCGCCGACCACCGAAACCATGAAGGTCGTCTGATATCCGGCGCTGTCGGCGATCCAACCCCCAATCAGCGGGGCCAGGATCGTGGCCGGGGCGACCAGGGTGTTCGACATGCCGATATAGGTCGGGCGTTCGGCCTCCGTCCCAAATTCGACCGTCATCGCCATCCCAATTGTCCAGTAGGCGACGTTCGCCAGGCCCGTCAAAATGAAGATCGGATAGAACCAATTCAAATTGGGGGCGGCCCAGGCCAGGATTGAACTAAACGAGACCATCAACATCCCAAAGATCAGCATGGTGCGGTGTCCCCAGCGGTCGGCCAACCAACCCATGACGAGATTGGCGACCGTTTGTGAAATGGTCAGGCTGGCGGTCAAAAACCCGGCAGTAACGCCATCCATCCCGAAGCGACGCAGGCCATAGACAATGTAGAAGGCAAACCCCATGCTGGCGAATTGGAATAAGATGCGCAGGGCCAGGAACCAGGCAAAATTGGGATCGCGCTTAAGAATAGCGCCCATGCCCGCAAACGGGGATCTGGTTTCGGCGGGAATTTGCTTGTCTTCGTCAACCGGTTCGCGGGTAAAACCCAGCGCGGCCATCGAAAGCCCGTAAGCGAGGGAGGCCAACAAAAACAACGTGATGAAATTATAGGGGGTTTTGAACCAGCCCAACAAATACCCCGCGGCAATCGCGGCGATGCTGATCGTAACGTTGGCAACCGCGGCCTGCGCCCCGAAGACAGTCCCACGGTATTCGGACGGAATGATCTTGGCGATCATGCTCTGCCAGGCGTTGGCCGTGACGCCTGCGCCGAGTCCCTGCCAGATCAGCAGCAGAAAGGTGAGCGGCAGCACGATTCCCGTCCCCAAAACGGGCAAAAGCCAGGCTGCCAGGGCCAGGCCCAGAAACGGGAGGCGCTCATGGATCGTCATCAGCATCACCATTGGCTTATACTGCCGCAAGCGCGAAACGCGATTGGCGGTCAGCAGCTGCGGCAGTTGCCATCCAACAGAGTGAATCGCCGGAATCAGACCGATCAGGATGGCTGAATCGGTCATGCCGCTGATGAAGAGCGGCAGAATGGTGCCAAAGGAGGCGAAGCCGGCCCCAATCCCGAAAAAGGAGGCGTCGCTCAGGCCGATCAAGATGTTGTAGCCTAAATTCTTGCGGATGGATGCTTCGAGCGCAGACACAGCCGCGATTCTACCACTGGCCCACTTTTTAATATCTTACGACTGAAATTCTTGCAGGGTGATTGCATCTAAATCCCGGTTGCCCTAATTTTGCCTATTCGCCAACGGGCTACCCACAGGGTGAACTACCCGCAGGGTGAACTACCCGCAGGGTGGACTACCCGCAGGGTGAACTACCCGCAGGGTGGACTACCCGCAGGGTGAACTACCCGCAGGGTGCTTCGCAAAAGCCCTGACTCGTTACATGGAAGCCCCTGCGGGGCTAAAATCGCCAGTCCGAAGGACTTTCATGCCATGAGCAGCGGCTTTAGCCGCGCCGATACCAGCAAAAGTTGGCATTTTTAGGCAAAAACAGCCGTAAGATTAGATGCAATCGCCCTGGAAATTCTTGCACAAAAAGCAAGGAATTTACCACGACGGCAACGACGGAACACGAAGTAAGAGCATTTAAGATTTTCCGTAGAGTCCCGTTGTTGCCGGCTTGCCCCGTGTTCTTTGCGGGGTCGTGGTTAAAGGTTTTCTTTTTCGGCTTGTCCAAGTTAGGAAAGCGCTTACATAAAGGCGGCATGTCCCTGGCCGGTTGTATAGAAAACCCTCCCGCCAATATTTTAAGGTAACTGCAACCTTTGACCTCTTGAAGCGACTTTGCATTTATGTTAGAATGACAAGCACCACCCCAACAGATAGGGGGAAATTCAGGACTACCCACCATATATGGCGGGTACAAATGTTCTATTTTGGAGAAACGTTCATGCGTTGTCCGTATTGCCAGCACGACGAATCAAGAGTGATCGATACCTCCCGCGACAGCCATGGCGGCATTCGCCGCCGCCGGGAGTGCGAAGCGTGCAAGCAGCGTTTTAGCACCTATGAGCGCCCAATTTTGGCGACCCCGCTTTTGATCAAGCAGGATGGCGCGCGTGAAGAATTTGACCGCGAAAAACTGGCGCGCGGCATTCGCATTTCTTGCGCCAAGCGTCCGGTTTCGGCGGCTGACATTGAGCGGTTGGTTGGGCAGGTTGAATCGCAGCTGCAAAAATTGGGAAAAGCGGAAGTTTCCTCGCGCATCGTCGGGGATCTGGTCATCAACGGTCTCAAGGAACTTGACCAGATTGCCTACATCCGCTATGCGATTGTCTACTTAAGATTGGACGACTTGCACGAACTGCGCGGTGAAATCGACCGCCTTTTAGACGCCTAATGCGCAGGGCCGGGAATTCTGGCAATCTTCCATTGCCACATTCCCGACCCTGCTTTGTTTTCAAAACAGTGCAAAATTTATTATATGGGAGTAAAAAATGGTTGCGAACGAATTATCTTCTCAAAAGCACGGTCTTTTGCCCACCCCAAGCCTCCCCGCAGATTTGCCGCCCGTTGAATTGACCGAGAATGCCCGCCAGGTTTTGGTGCGGCGCTACGTCCGGCGTGGCGATGACGGCCAACCCGCCGAGACGGTTGAAGAAATGTTCTGGCGCGTCGCCTACCACGTGGCGCGGGTTGAAGAAGCCTGGGGCGGCGATGTCAGCGCGCGCGCCCGCCATTTTTACAGCCTGCTTACCAGTAAGAGATTTTTTCCAAATTCGCCGACCTTCACCGGGGCTGGCACCCCGCTTGGGCAGCTGGCCGCCTGTTTTGTGCTGCCGATTAGCGACGATATGGGCCGCGACGAAGCCGGTATCTTCCAGTCGCTGCGCAACGCGGCCCTCATTCAGCAGACCGGCGGCGGCAACGGCTTTTCCTTCTCGCGCCTGCGCCCGGCGGGTGGGCTGGTTAAATCGTCTGCGGGCCAGGCCACCGGGCCGGTTGGCTTTTTACGAGTCTACGACCACGCTTTTGGCGAAATCGCCCAGGGTGGAACCCGGCGCGGGGCCAACATGGGTGTCTTGCGGGTAGACCATCCAGATGTCGAAGATTTCATCGTCTCAAAGACCAGTGAAAACGCCATCACCAACTTCAATATTTCGGTCGGCATCACCGACGCTTTCATGCAGGCCGTCCAGGAAGACGCCGATTGGGAACTGGTCTTTCCCGATATTTCTACGCCTGAATACCGCAGTTTTCGCGGCACGCTCGAGCAGGCCCGGCGGCAGGGCCTCCCGATCAAGGTTTACAAAACCATCCGCGCCCGCGAACTGTTCAACAAAATCGTGACCCAGGCTCATCACAACGGCGAACCCGGCGTGCTTTTTCTGGATGCCGCCAACCGCGCCAACCCCGTCCCGCACCTGTATCCGCTCGAAAGTACAAATCCGTGTGTTACTGGCGAGACGCTCATTTACACCGAATCCGGCTTGCGCCGCGCGGACGAACTGGCTGTTGAAGGCCAACCGCTGCGCGTCGCGACTGATTCGCGCTTTGGAACCGAAACCTTGATGCAGGCAACTCACGTTTTCCAGACGGGTGTCAAGCCGGTTTGCCGCCTGTTGACGCGTGAAGGCTACGAATTACGCCTGACCGAAAATCATCAGGTGATGACTTCGCGTGGATGGGTCGAAGCCGCCCAACTCCAGCCCGGAGATCGCGTTCACTTGCTCGACCGCGCAGGCGGCTTTGGCAAATCTGGCACGCAACAGGAAGGCCAGGTGCTTGGTTGGCTGGTTGGCGATGGAACCGTCAATGCTGTGCGCGCGGTGTTGTCGTTTTTTGGTGAAGAGAAGCGCGAACTGGCCCCCGCCTTTGCGCAAACGGTGACGGATATTGTCGAAAAACCCGGCCAGCCGCGCGCTTATCCAGTCGGCGTTGTTCAGATTGAGAGCCGCGACGAAGCGCGGGTTGCATCAGACCGCTTGCGTGCTTTTGCCGAGTCACACGGCCTGACCGAAAATAAATTTCAGGTTCCCGCCTCGGTATTCTCAGGCAGCCAGGCCATGCAGCGCGGCTTCTTGCAGGCCCTTTTCACTGCTGATGGACAGGTTAACGATGGCGGCGAAAAAGGCTGCTCGGTGCGCCTGAGCGCCAGTCACCTGACCTTGCTTCAGGATGTTCAGCGACTTTTGCTCAATTTTGGGATTGCCAGCAAAATTTACCAGAATCGCCGCGACGCTGGTTATCGCCTGGTGCCGGATGGCAAGGGCGGCAGCAAGGAATATTATCACCAGGCCCAGCACGAGCTGGTTGTCAGCAAAGCTAATCTCATCCCATTTGCTAACCAAATTGGATTCCTGGCTGAAATCAAGAACGCCAAACTGGCCGATTATCTTTCCCGCAAGACGCGCGGCCCTTATCAGGAGACTTTCCTTGCAACCGTGCTGGTGGTCGAGCCAGATGGCGTCGAGGCGGTTTTCGATTTGCACCAGCCCGAAACCAATTCCTTTATTGCGAATGGTTTGGTGGTTCATAACTGTGGCGAGCAATGGCTAGGCCCATTCGAGAATTGCTGTTTAGGATCCGTTAACCTGGCCCAGCACTTTGGCGAAGCTGGCTGCGTGAATTGGGAGACCCTGCGCGAGAGCGTCGAACTTTCCACCCGTTTCCTGGATGACGTAATCGAGGCAAATGCCTACGTCCCGGCGGTGCCACAACTCAAAGAAGCCGCCCACCGCGCCCGGCGCATCGGGCTGGGCATCATGGGCCTGGCCGACCTGATGTACCACGTGGGGGCGCGCTACGGCTCACCTGAGGGCCAGGAATTTGCCTCGGTCGTGATGGAATTTGTCCGTTATCACTCAATGAAGACCAGCATTGCAATGGCCGAAGAGCGCGGCTCCTTCCCGGCCATCACCGGCTCGATTTACGACCCGGCTGATTTGAAATGGCGCGCACCGCAAGCGATTCTCCCCATTACCCAGACCTGGGGCCGCCCCAGCCTGGATTGGCAGGAAATTACCAGCGGGATTAAAAGGCACGGCATCCGCAACGCCGCCCAGACCACTGTCGCGCCGACCGGGACGATTGCGACCGTTGCGGGCTGCGAAGGTTATGGCTGTGAGCCCGTTTTTGCGCTGGCGTATATTCGGCACGTTAACGATCATGGCAAAGACCTGCAGCTGACGTACGGTTCGCCTGCTTTTGAGCAGGCCCTCGCCCAGGCGGGATTGGATCAAGAGATCCGCCAGGCCATCTTTGAAAGTGTCATGGAACATGGAACCTGCCAGAACATCGGCGAAGTTCCCGAAAAAATTCGGAATGTCTTTGTGACGGCTGGCGACGTAACCGCCGAAGAACATGTCCGCATGGCGGGGGCCTTGCAGGCCTTTGTCGATAACTCGATTTCCAAAACGATCAACTTTCACGAAAGCGCCAGCGAAGACGACGTGGCGATGGCCTATATGTTGGCCTGGGAGCTGGGCGCGAAGGGCATTACCGTTTACGTGACCGGCTCGCGTGACAAGGTCGTGCTAGAAACCAAGGCCACCCTCGACAAAAAACAGGGGGTTGATTCTCAGGCCAAACCTGAAGCCCCCGAACGCGTCCTGTGGCACGAGACCAAGAAAATGCGCCCGCGCGCCTTGCGCGGCCAGACTTTTAACGTCAATACGCCGCTTGGCAAGGCTTTTATTACCGTCAACGAAAACGGCGGCGACCAACCCTTCGAGGTCTTTGTCAACACCTCCAAGGCCGGGTCGGATACGGCTGCGGTCTCAGAAGCAATCGGACGCCTGATTTCGTATATCCTGCGCCTGGCTTCACCGATTGCGCCGCTCGACCGGATGCGCGAAATTGTGAGCCAGCTGGCCGGTATCGGCGGCGGACGCTCACTCGGCTTCGGCCCCAACCGCGTCCGCTCTCTGCCGGATGGCGTCGGTCAGGTCTTGGACGAATACCTGTCCAACAAAAGCGACCCGAACCCGGAGTCTGGCTCGAACGGCAACGGCTACCACCCGGCAGTCTCAGGCCCCCAGCCGACGCCGGGCCACATGAAAATTGGCGATCTGTGCCCCGAATGCGGCGAGGCGGCCGTGGTCAACGAAGAAGGCTGCCGCAAGTGCTACGCCTGCGGCTTCAGTGAGTGTTAGGGCCGGGAATAGAGAATAGAAAATAGAGAGTAGACTCCCGAAGTTGAAAAGGCTTCGGGGGTTTTTGTTAAGCTTTTATACAGATGTGAGCGAATTTTGAATGGCTGTAATGACGCCGTTTAGGTCATTCAGTATTTCGTTGGTAATCGTTCACGGGAGCATATCTGGCATAATAGCCCGGAAAATCGCGAAATATGCCAGATATGGACACCTATTTTTCCGTCGAATGCGCTTGATTGCATCATTTCACTGCAAAATAAATGACAGACCCGCCAGATATGGGGTACGTGTGCCTTTTTTAGCATATTTGGCGACATACACTCCGTGAACGGTTACAAGATATTAAGAATACCCTGTTGACTGGCAGGCCCTGCCTGCGCAGTGCCGCCGGCCCAGGTGAGCGGAGCGTTCTTCTGCGTAGCCGCAGGGCCGATCGGTCAAATCCAATTTCTTAACCGCTATCAAAGCGCAACTGCTCCCCGATGAAAAAATTCCCCGGAAGAAACTTCCGGGGAATTTTGCTTGTTTTTAGTAAACCAGTGTCTTTTTGTCGCTGCTGATGCGTTTGCGGAACATCCAGTAGGTCCAACCCTGGTAGGCCAGCACAATCGGGACGAAAATCAGGGCCACGAACGACATGACCGTCAATGTATATTGCGAGGACGAAGCGTTGTAGATTGTCAGGCTGTAGGCCGGGTCTGTGGTCGAGAGCATCACGTTCGGGAAGGTCATCGAGAAAAATGTGATTTGGGTCAGGACGATGTTGAGCGCCACCAGGATGAAGGCCCAGCCAGAGCGTTTGTGGTTGATGAAATACCCTGCCGCCAGCAGCACGGCTACCGCCGCAATCGGCACAATCCCCGGGTTGACAAAACCGCGCGCCCAGAAGCCAGCCACGTAAGTGAAGATGCCCAGGCCAACGTACAGCAGCGAGGCGGCGATCCACAGGTTTTTAGCGAATTTGCCCGCGCGCTCGCGCAGTTCCCCTTCCAGCTTCAGGCCGAGGAAGTTTGCGCCGTGCAGCAGGAAGACCGAGACCGTCGTCAGGCCGCCCAGCAGGCCGTAGGGGTTGAGCAGGGTGAACAGGTTGCCGGTGAACATCATGTTCTCATCAATCGGCACGCCGCGCGCCAGGTTGGCAAAGGCTGCGCCCAGCAGCAGGGCCACCATGAAAGAGCCAACCGCAATCATCCAATCGAAGGTATGACGCCATTTGGGGGCGGCATCCTTCGAGCGATACTCAAATGAAATGCCTCGAATAATCAAACCGATCAGCAGCAGAAAGAGCGCCAGGTAAAAACCGCTGAACATGGTCGCGTACCAATGCGGGAAGGCCGCGAACATCGCGCCGCCGGCAGCGATCAGCCAGACTTCGTTTCCGTCCCAGGTCGGGCCAATCGCGTTGATGATGGCGCGCCGCTCGATATCTTTCTTGCCGAGGAAGGGCAGCAACATGCCTACCCCAAAGTCGAAGCCTTCGAGGAAGAAGAACCCGATCCACAAGACCGCGATCAGGATGAACCACAGGATTTGCAGGGATTCGTATGACATGATTTTTTCTCCAGTCTCATTGCGAGGAGCGTCCTGAGCGGAAGCGCGATCTTTGCGCTGTAGTCGAAGGACAGCGCCGAAGCAGTCTCCCGTCAATCTGGGGACTGCCGCGCAGCCAGGCAGGGGCGGCTCGCAGCGACAAATTCTCTAGTCTTGAGCGCCCACCAAAGCGGGAGCGGCATCCACCGAATGGTGGAGGGTGGCCTCCGGGCCGGCGATGGCGAATTTCTTCATCAGATAGAACATGGCGACGCCCAAACTGCCGTAGACCAGGGTGTAGCCGATCAGTGAAATAAGCAGGTCGACGGTTGTCAAATTGGGCGAGACACCGTCTTCAACCTTGAGCAGCCCCTGCACAATCCAGGGCTGACGGCCCATTTCAGTCAGAATCCAGCCGCTGGCATTGGCAATATACGGCAGCGAAATGGCCCCCCAGGGCAGCAGCTTCATCCACTTGGCGTTTTCATAATCGCTTTTGCGGGTGGCAAACAGGAACCAGGCCGAAGCGGCCATCATAATCAGCCCAATTGTCATCATAAAGCGGAAGTTCCAATAGGTCACAACCATCAACGGAATGTAATCGCCGGGGCCATAAGCGGCCTCGTACTCCGCTTGCAATTCATTGACGCCTTTAACTTCGCACTCAAAGTTGTTACAGGCCAGGAAACTTAACACACCCGGAATGCCAATCTGGCTGGTGCGGAAGGACCAGATTTCTCGCTTGCCGGTCAGGTCGCCGATGGTCAGGATCGAGAAATCTGCCGGGGCCGATGTCTCCCAGTGAGCTTCGATGGCCGAGAATTTCATCGGCTGTTCGCGGAACATGAACTGTCCCTGCTCGTGGCCGCCCAGGAAAACCAGGGTGCTGGCGATGACCCCCACCAGGGCCGCCATCTGAAAGGAAGGTTTAAAGACCGCCAGATGCTGTTTCCGTACCAGGTGGTAGGCGCTCACGCCTAAAATGAAGAAGGATGCGGTTGCAAAGCCGACCGAGATGGTGTGCCAGAAGAAAACCCAGCCTTTGGGATTGGTAATCAGTGCAAAGAAATCGACCAATTCCGCCCGCTGATTGGCCTCGTTAATGACATAGCCAACCGGGTGCTGCATCCAGCCGTTCGCCAGCAAAATCCAGAGCGCCGAAAGGTTCGAGCCAATCGCTGCCAGCCAGATCGCCGCCAGGTGGACTTTTTCGGGGACTTTGCCCTCGCCGAAAATCCAGATTCCCAGGAAGGTGCTTTCAAGGAAGAATGCCGTCAGGGCCTCGATTGCGAGCGGCGCGCCGAAAATATCGCCGACATAGCGGCTGTATTCGCTCCAGTTCATGCCGAACTGGAACTCCTGCACGATGCCCGTCACCACGCCAATCGCAAAATTAATCAGGAACATTTTTCCCCAGAACTTGCTCATCTTGCGATAGTTCTCGTCACGAGTCTGGTAGTAGCGCGTTTGCATAAAGGCCACAAACCAGCCCAGGCCGAGCGTCAGCGGTACAAAAAGCCAGTGGTAGACAGTGGTCAGGCCGAATTGCCACCTTGAAAGAATCATTGGGTCCATAAAAACTCCTTTGAAATCAGGGTTGAAGAGCAAAAATTGATGAGACCGGAACGCCCTGGCGGGCTTCTTCTGCCAACTCTGCAAACTGGATGGAAGCCAATTCACGCGTCATGGCCGCCTGGACGCGTCCCCACTTTGAGCGGACGGGGCAGCGGCTGATAAATGGACAATTGCCATCCCCCGTCGGCTGCAAACAGTCCGAGAGAAGTAACTTGCCCTCGAAGGCTTCGACCACCTCCAAAAGACTGATAGTTTCAGGAGGCGCTGGCAGGCTCAGGCCGCCATCCCGGCCCGGGAAAGTGCGCACCAGCCGGGCCTGTGCCAAACGCGCCACGATCCGCCCCATAAAGGCCTTCGGAATTTGCATCTCGCGCTGAATGACGGCAGACGAAACGCGCTCCGCTTCGCCCCGTATCGCAAGGGCAAGCACGACGCGCGCTGCATAATCGGTCTGGCGATTGATTTTGAGCATGTTTTTCTATCCCAGGAGTCTGGCAACCTGGCTAAACCTTTACCGGTATTGTAAGCATTATGATATTTTAAGGAATGTGAGAGATGTAATTTTTATATGTGATAAATGTAATATCTGTCGCTGATTATGGGACAATATGTGATGTGTTTTGCGACACTTCTAATCGGCTGCGGCAGGAGCCGCCTGGGGGATGGGTTCGCTGCCATCGTAATGGCGCAGAACCGGCCACTTTGCCATGATCAGAATGGCCGCTACGATTGTGCCAATTCCGCCGCTGATGATGGCAAAGGGCACGCCAAACAGCGTTGCAACGATCCCGGCTTCCACTTCGCCGAGCTGCGGCCCACCCTGGAAGAAGATCTGGTTGACGCTGGTCATTCGTCCGCGGATGTGGTCGGGGGTTTGCAGTTGGCGGATGGTGTTGCGGATGATGGTGCTGACCGTATCCGCCGCACCCATCAGCAGGAGCGTGATGAAGGCCAGTACGAAACTGGTCGAAAGGCCGAAGGCCACGGTTGCCAGTCCAAAGACGATCACCGATGTCAGAAAAATCGGTCCCTGCCTTCGCAGGCCGGGCAACTGGCTGATGATGACTCCGGCAGTGACCGAACCCATCGATTGCGCCGAGACCAGCCAGCCGTAGCCCATCTCGCTGACATGCAAAATGTCGCGCGCGATGATCGGCATCATGGTGTTGGCCGAAGCAAAGAAGGTGGCGAAGAAATCCATCACCATCGTTGAAAAGATGATCTTGCGCGAAAAGATGAAGCGGATCCCATCTCCGATGGCGTTCAGGCTGATCCCGCTCGCTTTCTTGAGGTCCTGCGGGATGTTTCCGATGGCAAGCAGGGCCAGGATAACCGCAACAAACGAAACCGCGTTGAAAAAATAGGTGAACCCCTGGCCAAGCGTGGCGATGACCACGCCGCTCAAGACCGGCCCGATGACTGCGCCGGTGTTGGATGCGATCGAGTTCATGCTGAAAGCGCCCGGCAGGTCTTTGGCCGGGACAAGGTTGGGTACAATCGCCTGCCGGGCGGGACCGTCGAAGGCAACTGCCGCGGCCTGCAAGGCTGTCAGCAGGTAGATGTGCCAGATTTGCACGCTATTGCTAAAGGTCAGCCAGGCCAGCCCCACGGCGGTCAGCGCCATGCAGGTCTGGGTAACGAAAAGGATCGTGCGGCGGTTGAAGGTATCGGCAAAAACCCCGCCAAACAAGGAGAAGACGATCACTGGCAGGATGCGCGCTAGACCGATAAAGCCGAGCGCCATCGGGTCTGGCGTCCCGGTCAATTCACGGATGTGCCAATGTACGGCAGCCAACTGCATTTGCGACCCGGCGATCGAAACCAGCAGGCCGAGCCAGAGCATGAAAAAGCGACGATTTTGGAGCGCAGGGGGAATGTGCATTGAAGGTGTCAGGTGTTTTGGTGTCAGGTATCAGGGACTGGATGCGGGAGAAGCCATAGGCGCAAAGTGTCAGGCATCAGATAAACCAACCTGACACCTGACACTTTCTTACTTGACACCTGGTTCAGGTTCCCCAATCCCGCAGGTACAGGAAATCGTAGCCGACGGTGCGGGTCGTAATCTTGGCGATGGGCGGCATGACCCGTTTGAAGTGGTTGCGCCGCACCCGGCGCACGACGGTCTCGACAAACTCGCGCTCAAACCCCTCTGCGACGCATTCTTCAGGCGTATAGCGCTGATCGACCAGCAGGTAGAGCAGCTTGTCGGCTTGCTCATAGCTGAAGCCAAGCTCCTGTTCGTCGGTTTGGCCGGCCCACAGGTCTGCCGAAGGCGGCTTGTCGATGATCGCCAGTGGCACGCCGACTTCGCGTGAGAGCTGCCGAATCTGGGCCTTGTATAAATCGCCGATTGGGTTGAAGGCGTGGCCCGAGTCGCCGTAGAGGGTCGAGTAGCCCAGTAAAATTTCGGTCTTGTTGCCGGTCCCGATCACCAATCCCTTGAAGGCCTCGGATTGGTCGTATAGGGTGATCATGCGGCAGCGTGCCATGATATTGCCTTTGCGCATGTTCGACATCTCGGGGAATTTTGAGATTAACCCATCGGCCATCTCGGTAATCGGGATGTCGAGATATGGAATGCCCAGATCTTTGATGACCAGCATGGCGTGGTCGAGCGAATCCTGCGAGGAGCTTTTGTAAGGCATGCGTACGCAGAGCAGGTTTTCTTTGCCAAGCGCTTCGGCGGCCAGGTAGGCCACCAGGGCCGAATCGACGCCGCCTGAAAGGCCAAGCACGCCCCGGCTAAGGCCGGCCCGGCTGATTTCAGAGTGGATGAATCCGGTGAGCAGGCTGCGAACGAGGCCGGGGTTGATGGAGAGGTCGATGTTCATAAGTTTCCTTTATGGCGAGGCAATTTCTTGGCTTGGAGCGAAATTAGGAGATTCACTGACACCCTCCAAAACGGGCCAGTCATTGCGAGGAGGGTGCTTTTCCCGACGAAGCACGAGTATCCGTAGTGGTAGTCGCAGGTTGATTTGCAGGGAAATGTCCTTCGACTGCGGCCCGCAGAAGCGTGCGGGCCTCCGCTCAGGACGAGGTTGATCGAACATTTGTCTAATTTGACATGGTCAAGGTAAATACAAATTAAGAGATTTGGGATTGCTGTTCTCTGCTGAGAATCCGGTTCAGTTCGCTGACAACCATCTCTGGCCGTTCGTCTCTCAGCAGGGGCAGTCTCGTGCGGGTGCGGCGCAGTTGGGCCAGGTTGATTTCGGCCAGGGTCAGCGATTCGTCATTGTAGGCGGCGCGCACGACCTGATGGCCGTCTGGGTCGTAGACGGTTGAGCCGCCGGAGAAGTTCAGCCCGTCTTCAAAGCCGACCCGGTTGGCGTGCGCGAAAAACGAAGTGAACAGGCCAGAGTAGGCCCGGTTGATGTCTTGCACCCACTGGGCCGAGCCAAGCACTTCATCTGTCACGCCGCGCCCCGGCGAGGCGGAGGTCAGGTAGAACAGGTCGGCCCCGTCCAGCCAGAGCAGGTAGGGCGAGGAAACGTGCCAGAAGTCCTCGCAAATCAGGGCGCCAACCCGTCCGAAGCGGGTCTCGAAGGCCCGCAAGGAGTTGCCTGGGGCGAAGTAGCGCCGTTCGTCGAAGATGCCGTAGGTTGGCAGGTGAACCTTGCGGTGGACGTGGATGATTTCGCCCGCGGATAAATAGGCGGCGGCGATGTAAAACCTGTAGCGTGGATCCATTTCGACGAAGCCGACCAGCAGGTCGAGGCTGCGTGAAGCGTCCAGGAGCGGCTTGAAAACGGGATCGGTTTTGCGGGCCGGCCGGGCTACTTCAGCGGCGATATCCTGCAAGACATATCCCGTTAAAGAAAGCTCGGGGAAAATTAACAGGTCTGCGCCCGCTTGCGCGGCTTGTTTGGCAAATTCGAGGTGTTTTTCGAGATTGGCATTCACATCGCCGAGTTTGGTATTGATTTGAGCCAGGGCCAAATTCATGCTGCGCCTCTCCAGGATAGGTTAGTGTCAATTTTACTATAATGTTTCGCTTCCAAAATGGATTAACCGGACAAAATTGGGGGATAAACTCGATAATTTTTGATAATAAATTGATAAATATGGGCTATAATCTTTGTTTGAACTGCTAGACCACCGGCTGAAGCCAGTCGGATTTCCCTGTGGAGTGCCTTATGGATAAAAAGAGAATGTTGCAAATGTATTACGAAATGGTGCTGATTCGGCGCCTGGAGGAGCGCGGCGCAGAATTGTACCAGGCTGGCAAGATTGGCGGCTTCATGCACCTCTACATCGGCCAGGAAGCGGTTTCGACCGGCCTGATTGCGGCCCGTGAGCCGCGCGACCGGGTCATTACGGCTTATCGCGATCATGGTGTGGCCCTGAACTGTGGCATTTCTGCCAATGAAGTTATGGCTGAACTGCTCGGCAAGCTGACGGGAACCTCGAAAGGCAAGGGCGGCTCGATGCACATGGCCGATACGTCCAAGAATATGTGGGGCGGCCACGCGATTGTCGGCGGCCACCTGCCGATTGCGACTGGCTTTGCGATTGGCGACCAGTATGCCGGGAATGACAATGTTACGATCTGCATGTTTGGCGATGGGGCCACCAATATCGGTTATTTTCACGAGGCCCTCAATTTAGCCAAGACCTGGGGGCTGCGCGTTTTATGGGTTTGTGAGAATAATCAGTATGGGATGGGCACGGCGGTCGACCGCGCCTCGGCTGTGACCGAGATTCGTCAGAAGGCTGAAGGCTATGGCATGAAAAACAGCCAGGTGGACGGCATGGACGTGATGAAGGTCTACGCGGCGGCGGATGAAGCGATTAAGTATGTCCGCGAAAATGCTCAGCCTTATTTGCTGGAAGTGACGACTTATCGTTTTCGCGGGCATTCGATGGGCGACCCGGAACGCTACCGGACCCAGGACGAGGTCAAAAAGTGGCAGGAAGATGACCCGATTGGCATTTTCCGCGCTTATTTGCTCAAGAAAAAAACTGCGACTGAAGCGGAGTTGGACGCCCTGGATGAAAAAGCCCAACAGGAAACCGATAAATCGGTCGAGTTTGCCGAGGCCAGCCCCGAACCGGGCATGGAAGAATTATTCAAGGATGTTTACGCAGCATAGTGTCTTTGCGAGGGCGTTCTTTGCCCGAAGCAATCTCCTGCTAAATGGAGATTGCTTCGCCGCAAAATCGGCGGCTCGCAATGACAGGGCTGCAATGACATGATTGCAATGGCATAATATTGAGGAATCTATGGCTAGAATAACCATGCGCGAGGCAATCTCGCAAGCTTTGATGGAAGAAATGGATCGCGATCCGGCCGTCTTCATTATGGGTGAAGAGGTTGGCGTTTGGGGCGGCACTTACGCCGTCACCAAAGGTTTTTACGACAAATACGGCCCGGAGCGCGTCAAAGACACGCCGATTGCCGAAAACGCCATCATTGGCGGCGCGATTGGTGCGGCAATGGTCGGGCAGCGCCCGATTGCAGAGTTGATGACGATCAACTTCGCCTTTTCGGCGATGGACTACATCGTCAACCAAGCCCCTAAACTGCACTACATGTTCGGCGGACAGTTTACAGTGCCGCTGGTTATCCGGGCTGTGGGCGGCGGGGGACGCCAATTGGGCGCAACCCACTCTCAGACGCCGGATGCCATTTTTGCGCATTTTCCCGGTCTGGTGGTGGTCAGCCCTGGCACCCCGGCAGACGCGAAAGGCCTGCTCAAGAGCGCCATCCGCTCGAACGACCCGGTTCTCTTCATCGAACACGCCACCATGTACCAGGTGCGCGGCGAAGTGCCGGAGGGCGAACACCTCGTCCCGCTTGGCAAATCGACTGTGCAGCGGCCCGGCAAGGATGCCACGATTGTGACCTACTGCAAGGGCTTGGAGCTTTCGATGAAAGCCGCCGAGGAACTCTCCCAGCAAGGCGTCGAGGTGGAAATTGTCGACCTGCGCAGCCTGCGCCCGCTCGACATGGGCCCGGTGCTTGAATCCTTCAAGAAGACCAACCGCGCGGTGGTGGTCGAGGAAGGCTGGAAGTCTTACGGTGTTGGCGCAGAAATTGTCAGCCGGATTTACGAGGAAGCCTTTGATTACGTCGATGCGCCGATTGTGCGCGTCGCCCAAAAAGAAGTGCCGCTGCCCTACAACCGCGCCCTTGAACAGGCCGCTCTGCCGCAAGTTGCTGATATTGTGGCGGCGGTCAAGGAGGTGATGAAGTAATGGCCGAAATCATCAATATGCCCAAACTTGGTTTTGACATGGCCGAAGGCGTACTTGTGCGCTGGGTAAAAAATGTTGGCGAAACCATTCAAAAAGGCGACGTGCTGGCTGAAATTGAAACCGATAAAGCAACCGTCGAGGTCGAATCGGCTTTTAGCGGTGTCGTGCTTCAGCAGCTGGTCGACCCTGGAACCAGCGTGCCCGTCAATGACCCGATCGCGGTGGTCGGAGAAGAGGGCGAAAAGGTGGAAGGCTTAACCGCGCAGGTTGAGAAAAAACCGTCGCAGGGCGGGAGTCAAAAGCCGGCGGATGAACCGCAATCAGAAGAGCCGGACGCCGAAAAAGCAGAACAGCCTGCCCAATCAAAAACCGCGGCTGATCCATCTGACATGCTGAAAGCTTCTCCCCTGGCCCGTAAAGTTGCCCGCGATAAGGGCGTTGACCTGGGTGCGGTAGTTGGCACCGGCCCCGGCGGACGTATCGTGCGCCGGGACGTGGATGCGGCCCTGGCCGCCGGCCAAAAAGCCGATCCCCAAAAAGCTGAAAAATCGAGCAGCGGCCCAACGAATATCGAATACTCGAACATCGCCGATGAAACCATCCAGACCACGAAACTGCGCCAGGCGATTGGCCGGCGGCTGGTTGAGTCGAAAAGCACCATTCCGCACTTCTATCTGACCCACGAATATAAGCTGGAAGCGCTGCTGGACTTGCGCAAGCAGCTCAACGGCTACCTGCCGGAGGGCGAAAAACTGTCGCTGAACGACTTTGTTTTGAAGGCAGTTGCGCTTTCGCTGCGCGAATTCCCCAACCTGAACGCAACTCTCAGCGGTGACAAAATTATCCGCAAAGGCGAGGTCAATGTCGGTGTCGCGGTCACAGTCCCGGGCGGCCTGATGACCGTCGTCGTCAAAAATACTGACCAAAAGCCGCTGCGCGTCATTTCGAGCGAGGTCAAGGCCATGGCCGCTCGCGCCAGGGATGGCAAGGTCAAGCCTGAGGATGTTGATGGCTCAACCTTTTCCACGTCCAACCTGGGCATGTACGATGTCGAAGATTTCATCGCCATTATCAACCCGCCCGAAGCCGCGATTTTGGCAATCAGTTCAGCGCGCGAAGTTCCGGTCGTCGAAAACGGACAGTTGAAAATTGGTTGGAGAATGAAAGTCACCATCTCGGTCGATCATCGCATCAGCGACGGGGCCGAAGCAGCTCAGTTTATGCAGGCACTGGCAAAGTATCTCGAAGAGCCGGTGCGGATGCTGGTCTAGAAAGGCAAACTTCCGAAGTCGAAATGGCTTCGGAAGTTTTTTGTCTGAATCAAAGGGTTATTCCACCCCCACCCCGAGCGTAAAATCGACTTTTAGCCAGACTCCCCAACTGGAGGTCTGCTTTTCTTTTAGCCCCAGCCGCTGCGCCAGCGGATGGCTTTCCAGCGGATGCAGGCTGAGTTCACCCGCTTGCTCGAAAAAACCGCCGCCCCGGAAAGCCTGAATTTGGAGCGGGGCCTCGACAAGGGCCTGGTAGCAGGCTTTGCGGGGTTGACGGGCATCGCGGAATTGCTTGAGGAAGACCAGCGGAATGTTTTCCAGAGCGGTCTGGGCCGCAAAAGCGAGCAGGCCGTCATCCAGGTCGCTGCCCATCTCAGACCGCAGCCTTTTGCTCAAGTCGCCTTGCGCTGTGCGCCAGTCCGGCCACTGTGAAGCGGAAGCCTCGTGGGCGGGCGAAGTGATCTCGAGCAGGCGTTCTTTGCGGGCGATGGCGTCAGGGCCGAAGCGTTCAAATCCCAGCACGTTGGCGCTCCAGCGCAGCGATTGAGCGTCCGTTGCTTTCTCGAAATCCGCCGACTGTTTGTTGAAGCCGTAGACTTCCCGCCCGCTGGCGATGGCGTTGGCTTCGTCCACCAGCAGATAGGGAATGTGCCAGGCCAGATGATGGGGAACCAGCCCAAGCCCGGTCTCTTGCATGGCAATCGTCAGCAGCCAGAAACTCACTTCTGTTTCGGGAATCAGCCCAACCTGCGCATCGCGTTCATCGAGAGACGAGACCAGCATCTCGGCCTGAACCAGCAGCAGATTGGAAAGCAGCGGGATGTAGCGAAAGGCTGCGTCAGGCACGGCGTTCAGAGTCTGGTCGCAGAGCGCGCTCAAGGCGATTAGCTCCGCCGGAATCAGGAAGGCCGTCAGTTGGGCATCTTTTTGGAGATACGGCCCCCGGAAAACCGGAAATCCCGATTCGAGGTCCAGGTAAGCGGGTAAATTTTCGGAGGGTGTTGGCTGGGGCTGGCTGCGCAGGCCGAGATAATAAGAAAGCGCGCCAAAGCCCAGCGCGCCTCCAATTAATTTGAAAAAGTCTCTGCGGTTGAGGAAAGGTGGCTGCATGTTCGTTACTATACGCTACTCGCGGCCTTTTGACAACCCGGCCTCATTGCGGGCTGAGCAGGTTGGGCGGGGGCGTATATTCGAGCGCGCCAATATCGGGGGACTTTCCGTTAAAGCGGTCGTTAATGCCGGGGATGCGAACGCCGCGCTCAATATTTGGGCTGCCTGGTAACAACCTGAAGTCTCCCGCAGTTGGGTTGACCAATCCGGGCGGCTTGTCATGACCGTCGCATTCCATCCCGGTTCCGGCGCACAGCAGGCTGATGCTGCGGTAGTTGAGGTTTTCCCAGCGAAAGACGAAGCTGTTTGGCGGGCGGGTGCTGTGCCAATTGTTGTAATTCCAACTGTTGTTGCGGGAACCTTTCTGCACCGATTCAAAGGCGTAGGCGTTGCCCTGAAAGATATTGTTGCGCATCAGCGTATTGCGGATCGAGGTAATCAGGCTCATCGCGCTCACTTTTGGGGCATTGCTCCAGCAGGTGTTGTGATAAAGCAGGACGATACCGTTTGTCTCACGCGCCCATTTGATGCTGGTTCCGCTAAAGTTGCTGACGATGTTGCGCAGCACCCAGGTTGGGCCCCAGGTGACCGGCGCAATTGAGATCCCCACCAGGGCCTGATCGAGCCGGTTTTCGCGGAAACGCTGGTTGATGCAGGCCCCTTCGGGTTCAAGGCAATCGTCGCTGATGTGATGAATCCGGTTTTCGTAAATGTCGGCGTCAAAAGCAAGCTCAGGGTTTTGCAGGGCGGCTGAAGAGCCGCTGTAGATGCCGTTGAAGTAGTGATGAATTTCGTTTTTACGAACAATGGCCCCGATGTGACCGCGCAGGACAATCCCCGTCCCTTCCATGGACGTGCCTTTGACGGCCGGCCAGGGCCATTCGTTGACAGGCGGGTCGTAAATCTCATTTTCTTCGATGCGGGTGTCGTTGCCCTGGCTGTCGCTCCCATTCCAATTGATGAAAATCCCCAGTTGCAGGTTGTGGATTTTGTTTTTGCGAATGACGATGTGCGAGGCATTCGTCGCCGCCAGGCCGCAGCCGCTGGTGGTGGCGCCATAATTGCGAATCTCAAAGCCTTCCACCCAAATCCAGTCGCGGGCACTGATGCTGATCGCGTAGTTGAGCCGCGGGGCTTGCCAGGTTGTGCTGGACGGCGTAACCAAACTGCGGATATACAATTTGGTCGTACGCGGGTCGTAATACCAGCCTTCGTTCATGCTAATTTTCCCGGCCCCCTTGCTTTGTTTTAGCCCCGTCAGGCTCGGATAATTGTAAAAGCGGCTGTGGTTGCGGGCCAGATAAGTGAGCGGACGCCCCAGCTTGATAAACCAGATTTTATTCCCTTCCGGCTTCCACGAATTGGGATTAATCCATTCGGCGCTGTCCAGCAGGGCGACGTTGCCCGCCGCTTTGAGTTGAATCCAGCGCCCCGGGCTGCCGGAGCGTGGAAAAGTCAGCGATTCGGGATAAACTCCGTCTGCGACCAGGATTTGATGACCGGCTTCGGCCTGGTTAAGGCCCTCCTGGATGGTGCGGAAGGGAGCCGCTTGCGAGCCGTCTCCACCCGTCAGGGCTTTTGGGTTGACGTGCAGCACCCTTTCTGGCGTGAAATTCAACGCTTCGGGTTGGGTATCGACGGTTTCGCTGATCTCCTCCTCCCCGCTCGTCACTTTGACCTCGTAGCGGGTGGACGCTTTTAGCCCAAACAAGCTGCCGGCCAGCCGGCCATCGTTCATTCGCATCAGGGCGTGGCCGGTTTGCCAGCTGCTTTGTCCGTTTTGACGGTAGAACAATCCCACGCTGGAGGGCAGCTGATTTCCACAAACCACGATCCCCACAGTTTCGATATTGGGGTAAAGTTTGAGTCTTTGAAACATGCGATTGTTGGTTGGGGTTGCCGCCATCATCAGACTCCTATTTTTTGCAAAGGAAGAGATTTGTCAGATTTTTTGTCTTAGCTGACCAGCTTTTTTTCATTATACAGCAGCCAATCTACATTACAATGCCCTATCATTTATCCTACGATTGTCATACGATCTCAAAAATTGGTTGACTTTCACTTGAAACCGGCTTATACTTTTAGAGACAGAGGTTACCCACCCATGCGAATGTATTGGACATACTCAGTAGTACAAATATAAAAGGCACGCGCCTCTCTGCGTGCCTTTTTCATTCCTACCCAAAAGGAGACGAAACAATGGATTACGGATTGATTGGAAAGATCGAGAAAGCCAAACGTTACGCGGAAGACCGCAGCCGATTCCTTTTTGAAAAGTTTGAAGTAACCTTCAAGGGCGATAATAACGACCATCACGTTGCTTTTGAAAACGGCAAGTATCAGTGTGATTGTGAGTTCTTTATGACCCACGACCGTTGCGGTCATACCATGGCCCTCGAAATCCTGCTTAAAGATATGGTGCCTGTCAACCTGGAAGCCTAAAAAAAATAGCGAACACCTAAAAAAGCCCGCAAGGATATCAGACCTTGCGGGTCTTTTTTTCAGGTAAAATACGTTGATGAATAAAAAACTTTCGCGTCGTGATTTTCTAAAACTAAGCGCTGGCGCTTTGGGCGGGTTGGCCTTTTCTCCCTATTTGCCGCCGATTAGCGAGTTTGAAGACAGCCCGCTCGTACGAACCGCGTCCACTTCCATCAGTGTTTACAGCATGCCGACAGACGAGAGCCGCATTGTCCGCCAGGTTTATCGCGACGAAATCTTAGCGGTTTATGAAGAAGTCAACTCAGGCATCCCGGGCTATAACCCGGTCTGGTATCGCGTCTGGGGCGGGTTTGTCCACCGCGCCCACATGCCCAAGGTTCAAGTGCGCTATCAGGCCCCGGTTCTATCCATTCGCGAGCGCGGCCAGTTGGGGGAGGTGACTGTCCCCTTTACCCAGGCCATGCGCGTCCGCAAAAGTGGTTGGGAGCCGCTCTATCGCCTGTATTATGAGACGGTTCACTGGGTGGTTGGGATCACAGAAGGCCCTGACGGCCTGCCCTGGTATGTCCTGATGGACGAGCTGCTCGACCTGACCTACAATGTCCCCGCCAATCATATCCGCCTGATTGCCGACGAAGAAATCGCCCCGCTTTCCCCCGAAGTCCCCTGGGAAAAGAAACGGGTCGAAGTCGATTTGCGCACCCAAAGCATGAGCTGCTACGAGTACGACCAGGTTATTTTTCAGACCACGATCTCCTCCGGGCGCATCGATAGCGTTGCGCCCGCCAACGGAATCCCGACCCGCACCCCGGCTGGCAAATTTAATATCGGCACCAAGATGCCTTCCAAGCACATGGGCAACGGCAACCTGGCCGCCGATATTGAAGCCTACGAACTGGCCGGCGTCCCCTGGACGGTCTTTTTTACCATGCAGGGACACGCTTTTCACGGCACCTACTGGCACGATAACTTCGGCGTGCCCATGAGCAGCGGCTGTATCAACATGCGAAATCACGAAGCCAAGTGGTTTTTCCGCTGGAGTCTGCCCGCCGCCCCCGCCGATGAAATTGACCCGGGCACGCTGGACAAAAAGGGCTATGGCACGCCAATCGAGATTAAGAATTAGCTTATGCCCTCTTTGGATTGGAAGGGAAAACAGCGCAGCGCCCCTCAGCCTGTTTCGCTGAACCTGGATTCGGTCATATACCCGGGCGGAGCAGGCTACCCTGCGGCGCTCCCTGCAAATCAACTTTATCTCGGCGATAATTTTGGCCTGATGTCCTCGCTTTTGGAGGCCTACGAGGCCAAAATCGATTTAATCTACGCCGATCCCCCTTTTTTTACCAACCGAAAATTCAGCGCGCGGATTGGCCGGGGAGAAGATTCGCGCAAACCCGCTCAATGGCAATTGGCCGAAAGCTACGGCGATTCATGGCTCAACCTGGACGAATATATCCAGTTTCTCTATGAGCGGCTTGAACTGATGTATCGCCTGCTGGCCCCGACCGGCACGCTCTACCTGCACCTCGACTGGCATGCCAACGCTTATGCCCGCCTGCTGCTGGACGAAATCTTCGGCCCGGAACGCCTGCTGAATGAAATTATCTGGGCCTATCATGGCCCATCTCCCATCCGTTCGGCTTTTAACCGTAAACACGATACCCTTTTTGCTTACACCAAAAGCGAAACTTACACCTTCAATGCCGACGCAGTCCGCGTCCCTTACGACCCCTCTACCCTCAAGACTTTTGCGTCGTCGTCCAAGGCCGGCTTTGGCAAAGTCCCAAACCTGGCGCGCGGAAAAGTCCCTGAAGATTGGTGGTACTTCCCTGTGGTTGCGCGTTTGCACGGCGAGCGGACGGGCTACCCCACCCAAAAACCCGAAGCGTTGCTCAAGCGCATTATCCTGGCCTCGTCCAATCCCGGCGACCTGGTGGCAGATTTCTTCTGCGGCTCTGGCACAACGCCCCTGGTGGCGGCCCGGCATGGACGCCGCTTCCTCGCCTCAGACGCCACATTCCGCGCGCTTCACACTGCGCGCACGCGGCTGGTCAGGGAAAACGCTCAATCTTTTGAGATTTGGACTGCCCAACCGCCGAAAATGGAAGATAGCCCCCATTTTCAGTTTCAACGCGAGGCCCAGCAAGTCCAACTTTTAGGCGAGAATATTCCGGCTTACTGGGAGCTTGATCCGGCTTGGGATGGCCGGACTTTTAAGAGCCAGGCCCAGGCCCTGCTGCCCTTGCGAAAGGGAGCTATTCCGCTCGTCCTGCCCCTGCCGGCTAAAACGGGGGAAATTTGTGTGCGCGCCGTCACTGCCGAGGGTCACCAGTCGCAAAGTGCCCTGGAATAAAAAAGGATGGCAAGCTGCCATCCCATCTGCTTTTCAACGTTCGCAATCGCCCAATTGCTACATTTATACATCCAGCCGATAGCCCACCCCCCGCACCGTATGCAGGAATTTGGGGTGGTTTGGGTCGAGTTCAATCGCCTTGCGCAGCCAGGAGATGTGGACATCCAGAGTGCGTGTGTCGCCGGTGTAATCGGTCTCCCAAACTTGCTTGAAAAGGGATTCGCGCTCTACGACCTCGCCGCGATGCTCGATCAGCAATTGCAAAAGCTGCGACAGGCGCGGCGTCAGGCGGATATTTTTCCCCATGCAGCGCACCCGGCGATGTTCCAGATCGAGCCGCAATGGCCCAGCCTGGATGATGTTGGCCCCGTCGCCGGGCAGGTAAGGTTTGATGCGATTGGCTAATTTCTGAACTGTAAAAGGCAAGACCAGCACAACATCCGCCGTAGATTTATCGACCGGCCGGCTGGCATCCACCAGCAGAATGATCGGCAGGCGTTCTTCCTGCTTTTCGCGCAGGGCTTGCACGATTCTGACTCCGCTTGAGCCAAGTGAAGCCGCATTCACCACCAGCAAATCTGGGGCTATTTCGGCCCATTTATTGACGGCCTGGCTGCCGTTCGGCACGACAAAAACAGAAAAACCTTTTTTTTGCAGCTCCGCTGCAAAAACCGGTTGTTCTGCTTTTTTTCCTTCGATCAGTAGAATTCTGGTTTTAATCATGGTCGATCATTGCGCGATATGCCTAAATCCTGGCAGGCGAAACGCCCCCAATTAATTAGAAGAGACGGCACTCCTAGCTGCCGCCTGCCAATGTTAAAGCATTATACCCCAATCTTAACAAATGGCTAAAGGACATGAGTCCTATCAGACATGGTTTTCTCAAAGTTGGAAATGTCATTGCGAGCCGCATTTTTTTCGCGGCGTGGCAATCCCCTCCCAGGATAAGAGATTGCTTCACCCGGCGTTCTTCAGCCGGGTGAAGCAATGACATGCCCTATTTGTACCCAACAGTCAAGCGACTTTGAGAAAACCATATCCTATCAGAATGCCGCATTCAGATTTCTCGCCCTGAGCGTAGTCGCTGGCTGATTTGCAGAAAAATGCCCTTCGACTGCGGCCCGCAGAAGCGTGCGGGCCTCCGCTCAGGACGAAGTTGGTGGTTAAAGGTTTAATCTCTGCCCGGCGACAAGGCCGTCCAAGCCCTGTTTTTGTAATTCGAAAACTGGATGCAAATGAAAAGCGGGACGCCGGCCTTGAAAAACGCTGGCGTCCCGCTGCTGGGATTACAATTTACTCGTTTTCGGCTTCTTTGTGCTGGCGCACCAACTCGCGCCGCAAAATTTTCCCGACGGTGGTTTTGGGCAGTTCATCGCGGAATTCGATGTGAGTCGGCACTTTGTAAGCGGCCAGCCGCTCTTTGCTGAATTCTTTGATCTCTGCCTGGGTCAGCGTTTCGCCCGGTTTGACCACCACCCAGGCCTTGACCGTTTCCCCGCGGTAGGGGTCGGGGATGCCCGCTACGCCCACGTCGAGCACCTTCGGGTGCTGGATGATGACTTCCTCAACCTCGCGCGGCCAAACCTGATAGCCGCCCGGTTTGATCAGTTCCTTCTTACGGTCAACGATGTAGAAGTAGCCGTCCTCGTCCATCCGGGCAATGTCACCGGTGAACAACCAGGCAGCGCCGCCGTCGCCCAGATCGCGCAGGGTGTTCTCCGTTTCGGTCGGCATGTTGTGATAGCCCTTCATCACCTGCGGCCCGCGGATAATCAACTCGCCGACTTCGCCCATTTGCAGTTCGGTCTCGCCGTCGTCCAGGCTGATAATCTTGCATTCCACGTCTGGCAGCGGCATCCCGATTGAACCGGTTTTGTTCGCCCCCTCGAGCGGGTTGCAGTGGGTGGCGGTCGGGGCTTCCGAAAGACCAAACCCTTCAAAGACCACGCCTCCCGTCAGCGCCTCGAACTTTTCCTTGGTCTCGCGCAGCAGGGGCGCAGAACCAGAGATGCAGGCTTTGACCGATTTCAGGTTGTACTTCCCCGCCTGAACGTCGGCGCGGTTGTTGATTGCGTTGTAAAGAGTCGGGACCCCGGGGAAAATTGTCGGCTTGTACTTGTCGATGCTGGTCAGCACATCCACCAGATCGCGCGGGTTGGGAACCATGACCATGCTGGCCCCTGAAGCCAGGGCAAAGTGCATCCCGGCTACCATGCCGTAAACATGGAAGAGCGGAATCGCCATCAGCATAATTTCGTTGCCTTCTTCCAGGTTGGTCATCCAGTTTTTGATCTGGAGGGTATTGGCGACCAGGTTGCGGTGCAGCGCGACCGCGCCTTTCGAAATGCCGGTTGTGCCGCCCGAATACTGGAACAGGCTCGTGTCATTCGGGCCGATTTCGAGCGTGGGCCGGGCGGCGCCTTTGTGCTGGGCCATCAGGTCTTTCATCCAAAGGTCGCCTTGGGCCAGGCCGCCCTCGATTCGGAATCCGCCTTTCTTTTCCTTTGCAAGCGTAAACAGAATCCGCAGAATGGGCGGCAGGGTTTCTTTTAAATTGGTGACGATCAGAGTCTTGATTTTGGTCTTGGGTTGGGCAGCCTTGATGGTCTTATAGAAATTCGACATCACGAACATGATCTCGATCCCGGCATCGTTGACCTGATGCTCAATCTCGTTCGGGGTGTAGAGCGGGTTGGTCGCCACCACGACGCCGCCGGCCTTCAAAATGCCAAAATAGGCCATCACGAACTGCGGGGTATTCGGCATAAACAGCCCAATCCGGTCGCCTTTTTTGACCCCCATCGCCACCAGGCCCGCCGCGATCTCATCGGTGATTTCAGACATTTCTTTGAAAGTAATGACCGCCCCCTTAAAAATCGTGCAGGTTTTGTCTGGATATTTTCGTGCAGATTCTTCCAGAAAATGAAAAACTGCAACCTGCGGGTAGTCAATAGAATGTGGGACACCCTTGTCGTAGTGGGCCAGCCACGGACGCGAATCTATCATGTCTTCTCCTCCTCCGAAATAACATTTGGCTAAGATATAGATATTAAGATAAACCTTTTGACAGGCAGGCTCTGAGCGGAGCGTCCTTCAGCGTAGTCGAAGGGCCGATATGTAAAATTTATTTTCTTAACATCTATATTTTTAGTATAGATTTAAAGAAAACAAAAGTCAATGAGAGTCATATTAGTGATGGAAATTACAAATTCTCTTTGACCCATAACAGGATCTCTGCTGCTGAAACCTGACCCGCCTCGAACCAGCGGATCTGCGGATCGTCGGGCTTGAACCAATTAGACTGACGCCGCACAAACATGCGCGTCAGGCGGCGCATTTGCGTAATCGCCTCCTCCTGGCTCATTTCACCGCGCAGCACCGCTCCAGCTTCGCGGTAGCCAATTGCCGACATGCTCGCCAGTTCTGGCCCGTAGCCTTGCTGCTGAAGGCGCGCCACCTCCTCCAGGAAGCCATTTTTGAACATTAAATCGATGCGCTGGTCGATGCGTTGGTACAGTTCCGGGCGTGGACGGGTTAACCCGATGGTGAGCGTTTTATAAACGGACTCCCCCCGGCCTGTCTGCCGCGAAAAGGGCTGGCCCGTGCTGAGAATTACTTCCAGCGCGCGCACGGTGCGGCGCAGATTGCGCGCGTCGATTTTGGCCGCGGCTTGCGGGTCGAGCGTCTCCAGCTTGGCGTGTAACCAATAGATACCGTCCTCTCCGCGTTCGGATGCCATTTTCTCCAGAACCTGGCGCAGACGCGCATCTGGCGCTACTTCGGGCGGAGTCCAGCCCTCGCTCACAGCGCGGATGTATTGTCCCGTCCCGCCGACCAGCAGGGGCAGTTTGGCGCGTGAATGAATCTCGCCAATCGCCTGGCGGGCCGCCTCCTGGAAAATTGCCAAAGACCAGCTCTGGCCGGGGTCGGCCACATCCACCAGGTGGTGCCGCACCCGCGCCATCTCCACTGCGGATGGCTTGGCCGTGCCGATGTCCATCCCGCGGTAAAAATAGCGCGAATCGGCTGAGACGATTTCGCCGTTCAGCCCTTCGGCCAACCGCAGCGAAAGTTCCGTTTTGCCGACAGCGGTCGGGCCGATGAGAACGAGGAGGGGGAGTTTGGGAGTCAGTGGTCAGTTTCCTTTATTCAGTAATCAAGTCCTCCCGGCAAAGAGCGCCGGGACGATGTGAGCGGAGGGCGTAGCCCGCAGTCGAAGGACGGTTGGATGGCAACGATATAGCCGAATAAAGCTCTCACCAGAACCGCTCCTTCGACAGGCTCAGGAGCGGGCGGCTCCGGTCAGGACTGGGTGGTTATTCCAAATCCGCTGTCACATTCTCGAAATGCTCGAACCTCGGCTCGAGGCTGGGGCTTCCTTCAACGGCGATGGCGTCGCATTGCCAGTTGTCGATCTCGTGTTCGGCGGCGTAGTGACCGGCGGCGGCCCGCATGTGACGCAGCTTGCGGGGGGTTAAGGCTTCTTCGGGCAGGCCAAAGCTGCGGGTGGTGCGCGCCTTGACTTCCACAAAAACGGTGAAACCCTCTTGCCGGGCAACCAGGTCGATCTCACCGTAGGGAGTCCGGGCGTTGCGTTCCACAATTTCGTAGCCTCGGCCCAGCAGGTATTCCGCGGCGGCCTGTTCACCCCATTTCCCGATCTTCTGGTTGTGGTTCATGTTTTGAAGCGCTCGAAGAAGGTTTTTAGACGGGTTGAAAAGCTGGCTTTGCGCGGTCCGCTTTCGGTGTTCAGGCGCTGGTAGTGGAGGAGCATGGCCTGGCTGGTGCGCTGGATGTCGTAGCGCTGGGCTTCTTTGCGCGCCGCCTGGCCCATTTTCTTGCGCAAGCCTGAATCCATGCACAGGCGGGTCAGTTTGGCGGTGAAAGCGGGCAGATCTTCGGGGGCCAGCAGCCCGCTGATGTTGTCCAGAACGGTGTCGCCAACGCCTACCGAGTGGATCCCGAGCACGGGCAGGCCGGCGCCCATGGCTTCGATGACCGAGAGCGGGTGAACTTCGCTGATCGAGGCCGTCACGAACAGATCGCACATCGCCAGGTAGCCGGGCAGGTTCTCGTAGGGGATCTTGCCTGTAAAGTGGATGCGCTCCCCGACCGGGTTGGCAGCGGCTTGCTCGACCAGATCTTCGCGTTCTGATCCGTCGCCGATCAACAGCAAGTGGACGTTATCAAGCGCCTGGGCTACGCCGAAGAAAGCCTTGAGCAGGAAGGGCAGGTTCTTTTCGGGGGCCAGCCGCCCGGTGTAAACCATTAGAATGTCTTCGGGTTTGTAGCCAAAATCGGCGCGAGCGAGCGGAGCTGCCTTTTGAAAACGGGACAATTCAACCCCGTTCGGCACAACCATGATCGGCGCATCGACTTTGAATTTGCGCAGGACGGCTGCCATACCGGGCGAAGGCGAGATCACCAGGTTGATGGCGCTGCAAAAGTCGGGCATGTAGGTTTCCATGAGTGTGTCTGTGATGCTCTCAGGCAGGCCGGGCAAATAGGTTTGGGCGTAGATATCGTAACGGGTGTGGTTGGTGAAGATGACCGGGATGTTGAGTGGGCGGCAGTAGCGCAGGGCCAGCCGGCCGCTCAGGAAGGGATGATGGACGTGGGCCACATCCATGGTCTGGAGCAGGGCCTTGGCTTTGCGGCTGTACTGAAAGGATAAATAGTAGCCGGTGTCGGTTAATGGCAGGCCGGGCGAGCGGATAACCCGGCGTTCGTTGTCTTCGTAATCGGTATCGCCAATCGTGAAAACGAAGACATCGTGCCCGGCTTCTTCGAGAACACGCTTGTTGAGCTCGATGTAGTTGGTGATGCCGCTCATGTGTGGCTTGTATGTATCCGCCATCATGCCGATACGCATGGCTTGCTCCTTTTACCGCGAAGGCACAGAGTCACGAAGGTTTTTTGTGTCTTCGTGACTTGGTTGTGAAATGCAGGTTGCGCTTTCATCCTACCTATTATATACTCAACCACGACCTAATAATTTAAGGAGGGTCTTATGACAGAAAACGCTCAAGTAGCGATATTTATTGATTATGACAACATCGAAATTAGTGTATCCGATGTTTTGGGGAAGAACACAGATGTTGATTGGAGCGAGATTTTGGAAACGGCCACGCGCATCGGGCGGATTGCCCTGCGGCGGGCTTATGCCGACTGGGCCATTTACCCGGATCGCCAGCGTGAACTTTTGGGGCGCGGCATTGAACTGGTGCATGTTTCGAGCAAACGCGGCAAGAACGCTGCCGATATTCGGATCGTGATGGACGCGCTGGAGATGATCCATCGCGGCACATCCATCACGCACGTTATGCTGATCTCGGGCGATGGAGATTTTACCGAGCTGGTCCATCGCCTGCGCGTCGAGGGCAAAACAGTGATCGGCATGGGCGTCAGCGGGACGAGCGCCGAGTACCTGGTCAACGCCTGCGATGAGTTCATCTATTACGACAAGCTGGTGGCCCCGCCGCCTGCTCCCAAGCCCGCCAAACCTGCCAAGAATGGCAAGGAAGGCAAGGATGAGCCGACTCCGGAACCGGTTGTTACTTTCGACATCAGTGAAGCGCGCCAGTTGTTGCGCAGAGTGCTCGAATCGGAAGAGGAAGAGTGGATGTTGGCGGCGGGCTTGAAGCAGGTTATGCTGCGTCTCAACCCGGCTTTTAACGAACGCAACTACAGCTTTAAGAGCTTCAAAGATTTTCTGGCGGCCCAAAAGGATATCGTTGAAGTACGCTTGAACGACAACCAGCAAATCGAAGTCCGCCTGGCCGACGAATCAGAACAGGTTGCCTCGCAGGTTCCGGATGCGCTGCTCGACCGCTACCTGCAGATTCTGGCCAGCCAGAAAATCCGCATGACGCCGAACGAGTTCCGCCCGGCGATTGTCTTCAAGTTCCATGAATTTTTGAAGAGTATGCCTGATCTGACCCTGACCCAGCTCAAGGATCGCGTCCAGGCTCATTTTGAAGCCAACGCGCCGCATGTCAAGATGCAATATATTGCCGAAACAGCTCATCAGCTTTTTCACACGTATTGTTTCATCTTTGATCAGGAAGATGCCAACTACGACGCCGACGTGCGGCTTTGGGATAAAAACGTCACTCTTGGCCCGGAAATCAACCGCGCCACCGATTTGCTGGATAAGTGTGATAAGGGCCTGCTCCAGAAGCTGGGGAAGGCCCTCGGCTCAATCGAAAAAATTGACAAAGAAGTAGCCGCGCGCTTGCTGTATGGGAGTTTCCGAGGCCAGCGGATGCTGGAACATGTCGGCCATTTGCTGGTGGGATTAAAAGAATTAAAAGAGAAGAAATAGGGCCGGCCTGAACGGCTTGCCTTAACCTGAAAACGGATATAAAAAGTGTCGCCGGCCTGGTTTACAGAACGGCGACACTTTTTGTTGGCAACAATGGCTTGTGCAACAGAATTTCTAATCGGAACAAGAGCAAGACCCGCCGCAAGCGCAGTCCGATTCTCCCTCGCCATGCGCCTGGCTGCCTTGTGACCCACAGCCACACGAGCCGCCCTGGCTGCCGCTGTTGGGGCTTTCGATCAGAAAGCCTGCCCCTCGAGCCGGATCATCCACAAAGTCAATTTTTGCTCCGCGCAAGTGGTCGACGGAGGCGTCATCAACAATGACTTTGATACCATTATTTTCGTAAGTAAAATCATTTTCTCTGATGTTGTTGTCCAAGGCCATGTTAAACTGCGCTCCGCAACAGCCTCCACCACTGACGTAGATGCGGAGGGCGTAACCATCCAGGTTGCGTTCGGATAAGATATTACGAATGGCATCTGTTGCGCTGGCGGTCAACGAGACCAGCTGGGTATCGGTTTCCTGAAGCATTTCGATCTCCTTTTTGTAAATTGGATATATATTATCACATTGATTGTGTTTGTCAACGCCCAAAAATCCCCCGTCCGTCAGGAACAGGGGATTTTTGTTGTAATTTTTTAAGGGTACGTTTAGTTGGTTGGAAGACGATTCTTGAGGGTGCGGTCGAAAATGTCTTCTTTGTCTTTGTTTTCAGATTTGTTGTTTTTCTTGCTTTTGGCGGCTTTCTCAGCTTTTGAGCGGTCAAGAGCAGCCTGCCAAGCCAGTTCAAACGCGGTTAATTCGGGCACCGAAGGCTCTTTGTCCATCTCGAAGTGTTCGGTTTGGGCGCGCGCTCCCTTTTTGGGGCCGCGTTTTCGGTCAGAACGATCCGCTTTGGGAGAAGGTTCTTCTTTCACTTCTTCCTCGGGTTTGGGTTGGGTGGCCTTCATGCTTAAGCGAATTTGCTTCTTTTTGCGATCCACTTCAAGCACCATCACGTCAATTTCATCGCCTTCTTTGACGACTTCCTGAGGGGTCTTGACGTAACCATGCGCCATTTCGCTGATATGGACCAGGCCTGGGCGTTCTGCCCCAATTTCGACAAAAGCGCCGTACGTTTCCAGGCGGATTACTTTGCCTTTGACGACGGTTTCGGGTTTAAGTTCACGCCATTCGAGGCCAAGCGGCTCGATCATGGTTAACTCAATCCGGTCAGATTTGGCTTTGCGCACCCACGTATTAATTTCCTGCCCAACTGCCACGACATCTTCCACCCGTTTAACGGGTTCGCTCTGAAGTTGTGAGATGTGTACGATGCCTGGTACTGCTTGTCCTACGTCTACAATCGCCCCCGCGAGAGTAATTTTTACTACTTTCCCGGTTAATTGAGTCTTTGGTTTCAGATCAATTCCTGGGAGAGTTGTTTCTTGTGTGTCGCTCATGAGTTTCTCCTGAAGTAACTTGTATAATGCCAAATAATGATTATACCGCAAATATGATTACCGTCAACTCGGCTATGGTGCGTTTTTTTCAACCTTCTTTCGTTTCGAGGGCGTTTGGTTGACATATCTGTGAAAACGAAGTATTCTTTTGTAGGAAACGGAAGAGAAATGCGCAAAATATGTATAAAATCGACAAAACTGATTTGGAAATAATAAATTTGTTAATCGAAGATGGCCGCATGCGCGCGGCGGAGATTGCGCGTCGGATAGGTAATATCTCAGAACGGGCAGTCCGCTACCGGATCGAGCGCATGACCCAAAATGACGTGATGCGCATCAGCGCCATTATCAACCCGAAATCGGTCGGCATGATGGTGGTGGCAGATGTCTGGCTTGAATGCGATTCTAATTCAATTCTTGAAGTTGCCCGGTATCTAGCTGGGCTTGAAAAAATTAGTTATGTTGCCTGCTCTATCGGGGAAACCGATCTCAGTCTTCAAATTGTTGCCCGTGATACAGCGGAGGCTTACCGCTTTGTGACCGAGGTGATCGGGAAAACGCCTGGGGTGCGCAAAACGACAACATCGATTGTGCCTTTGATCCTTAAGGACGTTTACCAGTGGAGAATTCCTTCTGGAATCATCAAAAGCGATTCGTAGATCATCACCAATAGGAGAAATTTATGAAAAACTTCAGCAAGAATCAGGCCCTTCAGCGCAGGGCTTATCAGGTAACTCCGCTGGGCGTTAATTCCAATTTCCGTTACTGGGGCGATGGGCTAACGCCTTATGTCGAGAGGGGTAAGGGCGCCTGTTTGTGGGATGTAGACGGCAATTCGTATATAGACTATCGGATGGCTTTTGGCCCAATCATTCTTGGGCATGCCGTCGATGAGGTGGATGACAAGGTTGCGGAAGAGATTCGGAGAGGCGTCTTGTTTGCGATGACCGGCGAACTCGAAATCGAAGTTGAGGAAATGCTGATTGAGATGGTCCCCGGGCTGGAACTGGTGCGCTTGGCCTGTTCTGGCACTGAAGCCACCATGCACGCTATCCGCGTAGCGCGCGCCTATACCGGACGTGAATTGATTCTCAAATTTGAGGGGAATTATCATGGATTCCACGATAACACCTTGTGGAGCACCTATGCTCCGGTTGAATCGTATGGCAATTCACGCTCACCGATTCCCATCCCGGCTTCGTCGGGCATCCCGCGCTCTTTGGGCAGCCTGATTATCACCCTGCCATTTAATGACAAGGAGGCTTTTGAGCGGGCGATGTTCTCGTACGGCCATTTGCTGGCAGCCGTCATTACCGAACCCTGCCAGGGAAATTGCGGCGCGATTCTGCCCGCGCCAGGTTTTCTGGAACTGATTCAGCAAAAATGCGCGCAATACGGCTCGCTTTTTATTCTGGATGAAGTCAAGACCGGTTTTAGGATAGCCAATGGCGGCGCGCAGGAATATTACGACCTGAAACCCGACCTGATGACCTACGCCAAGGCGCTTGGCAATGGCTATCCGGCGGCAGCCTTTGGCGGCAAGCGCGAAGTGATGAGCATTATCGGACAGGGCGTTGCCCAAGGCGGGACTTACACAAATAACAAGCCCGGCGTGGCGGGGGCCTGGGCGACCCTCAAAATACTTAAAGAAAAACCAATCTTAAAGACGATTGCAACCCGCGGCCAGCGTTTGATGGACGGCCTGAGCGGGATCTTGACAGAGGCCGGATTGGCGCATTGCATGAACGGCTACCCGGCAATGTTTTCTTATGCAATCGGCGTCGAAAAAGTGACCAGTCAGCGCGACTGGAACCAGGCCGATCATGCTTTTTATCTCAACCTTGTGGACGGGCTGATCGAGCGCGGCGTAATGCCCGATCGCGATGCGCGTGAACCCTGGTTCTTGTGCCATGCCCATACCGAAAAAGAGATCGACGACACACTAATGGCGTTTCGCGAGGTCGTTCAAAACCGTAAAAAATAGGGCAGGGCTGGGTGTGCACGTAGCCCCTTTTGCGTTTTTGCTGTTTTATTGGATAGTATAATGCGTAAAAGTTATAAAAGCATTGTTCTCAATAACGAAAAGGAGTAATGCCGCTTATGGACAACTCAATTGCCAGCCGCCCTATTAACAGCCTGGATGAGATCGATCGTTTTATTATGGAATCGTTGCGTCAGGATGGCCGTATGCCTTTTGCCCAGATTGCCCAACGCTTGAATGTTTCGCCGGGCATGATCCGAATGCGTTACAACCGCCTGGTTGAAAGCGGTTTTTTGCATGTTGTGGCGGTCTCCAACCCCTTGCGGATGGGCTTAAACACCATGGCAATGATTGGGGTTTGCGTGCAAGGCAACCGCCTGCTCGAAGTAGCGGACAGGATCGCTGAATTGGATGAAGTCGTTTATTTGGTGGTGGCCTCCGGGTCTTATGATCTGATGGTCGAAGTTTTTTGCCGGGATCGTGATCATTTGCTGAAATTTCTGACAGAAAGCCTGTACCAGATTGAGGGCATCAACGAAACCAATTCGTTTGTCTATTTGAAGATCATCAAAGAAATTTATTTCTAGCTTGCAGCCTGGCTAAGGAGAAAGTTTACATGAAAGTATTGCTCGTCGGAGTGGGCGGCGTCGGTGAGGCGATCACCGCTATCGCGAAAGAACGCGCGTGGGTGGAGCAGATTGTCCTGGCCGATTACAACCTTAACCGCGCACAAGAGGTCGCCGCTAAACTTGCCGATGCAGAACGTTTTCCGGTTGAGTTTCTGGACGCTTCAAACCGGGACAGAATCGAAGAACTGGCCCGCAAATATGGGGTCGACCTGATTATGAATGCGGTCGACCCGCTCTTCAACGAGCAGATTTTTGATGCGGCTTACAACGCCGGGGTGGATTATATGGACATGGCGATGACGCTTTCAGTACCTCACCCCGCAAACCCGTACGAATTGACCGGCATCAAATTGGGCGACTATCAGTTTGAGAGAGCCGCAGCCTGGCAGCAGAAGGGCTTGCTGGCCCTGCTGGGTCTGGGGGTGGAGCCAGGCATGGCCGATGTGTTTGCGCGCTACGCCCAGGATTATCTGTTTGACGAAATTGAAGAAGTGGGCGTTCGGGATGGAGCCAATCTTGAGGTGGAAGGATATGAATTTGCCCCCAATTTTTCGATTTGGACAACCATCGAGGAATGCCTCAACCCGCCTGTGATTTGGGAAGAAGCCAAAGGTTGGTTCACCACGCCGCCCTTCTCTGAGCCGGAGATTTTCGACTTTCCTGAAATTGGGCCTGTGGAAGTGGTCAATGTCGAACACGAGGAAGTTTTGCTGATCCCGCGCTGGGTCAAGGCCAAGCGTGTTACCTTTAAGTACGGTCTGGGCGACCAGTTCATTGGCGTTTTGAAAACTTTGCAGATGCTCGGCCTCGACAACAAAGAGAAAATCGCTGTGAAAGGGGTTCAGGTTGCCCCGCGCGACGTGGTGGCCGCCTGTTTGCCGGATCCAGCTCACCTGGGCGATAGGATGAAGGGCAAAACCTGTGCCGGGACCTGGGTCAAAGGTAAAAAAGACGGCAAGCAGCGCCAGGTTTACCTCTATCAAGTGGCAGATAATGAGGATTGTATGCAGCGATGGGGCTGTCAGGCGGTGGTTGCTCAAACGGCTTTTAGCGCCGTGATCGGCTGGGATCTGCTTGAGCATCGCATCTGGCGCGGGACGGGCGTGCTTGGCCCGGAGGCCTTTGACCCTCAGCCTTTTATGCAAAAAATGGCTGAGTATGGATTTCCTTACGGAATAAAAGAAATGTAGTGGCAAAGAAATCTCATCCTTTAAGCCGACCGGACAGGCTGCAAGGATGACATTTTAAGTTTGAGCGTGCTGACGCTTATCTGGGAGGCTGGTGGAATGGAAAATTATGAGTATTCCTGGTTGATCGTTTGGGCAATTATTGGACTCTTGATCATTCGGCTGGGAGTGGGTTATTGGGCCTCCAAAAAGGTGGAAACGACCACCGATTATGTGCTTGCGGGCCGCCGCCTGCCGATTTGGATGGCAGCCCCGTCCATCATGGCGACCTGGTTTGCGGCTGAAACGTTGATGGGTTCAAGTTCCGAGGCTTATAAATATGGTTTACAGGGTGTTATTTTTGACCCGTTTGGCGCAACCCTCTGCCTGTTACTTTCGGGCTTGCTGATTGTGCGGCTGGCGCGCCGCGCTCGATATGTAACGATTATGGACTTCTTCCAGCAGCGCTATGGCACGGCCATGTCGCTGGTTGGCTCGGTTGCCCAGATTATTGGCTATTTCGGCTGGACAGCAGCCCAAATTGTGGCTGGTGGCGCGATTTTGCAGTCACTGCTCGGCTGGGACTTGTCGGTTGGGATGGTCATGGTGGCAGGCATCGTGACCGTCTACACCATGGCGGGAGGTTTGTGGGCGGATACTGCCCTCGACTTCATGCAGATGTTTCTGACGATGGGCGGACTGCTGATTATCTTTGGCGGTATTCTCTGGGCGGTGGGCGGCCTGGATGCCTTTATTGCGATGGCGGGAGCCCAGTATACCGATTATCCCTTTGCAATGGGGCCAACCGTGGAAGAAGGTTATCTCGGTTACCAGGGCACGCTCGGCTGGCTTTATTATGCGGCTGCCTGGATGGCAATCGGCCTGGGGAGCATCCCTGCTCAGGATTATTTGCAGCGTACCTGCGCTGCCCGCAATGAAAATGTCGCGGTCAAATCGACTTATATTGCCGCTTTTCTGTATATCACCTTTGGCGTGCTTTCGCCTTTGATTGGGATGGCGGCCTACACCGCGCTGGGGGCCGAAATTGATGCGGATAACACCCAATTTATCTTGATTACAATGGCGATGAAGTATCTCAGCCCAATTCTGGTGGCTTTGTTTGTGGCGGCGCTGGCCTCGGCCCTGATGTCCACTTCAGATAGCTCGATGCTGGCCGGGGCGACGATGTTTACCGAGAATATTGTCAAGGTCTTCAAGCCCGATCTCTCTGACAAGACTCAACTGTTCTTAACCCGGGCGGCGCTGGTTGTGAGCGGTGTGCTGAGCCTGGTGATTGCCTTGTGGGCGCGCTCGATTTATGAATTGGCGGTCCTGGCCAATACCTGCATTTTGGTGGGGATGGTTGCACCGTATGTGATTGGGATGTACTGGAAGAAAGCCAATCACACGGGCGCGCTGGTCTCTTTCTTCTCTGGCTCGATTTCATGGGTGCTGCTGTCCATCTATTATTACCACGCGCCCCTCATTGGCACATTTGCCGTTTGTGAAGGCGATTTAAACTGCTCTTTATGGGACGCCGTTTACATTGGCTCAGCGCCGGCCTTCGCTATCTCGGTCGTGGCGTTTATTGTTGTCTCGCTCGCGACGGGCAAAATCGACCCGCCAAAAATCCTGACCGATATTTATGGCAAGCCGGTTGAGATGAAGAACGCCCTCGGCTGGAACAAGCTGAACGAGGAGCCGGTCGAATCCGCTCCTGGCGATTAAGATAACCCTTTTGAGACGCAGGGCCGATCTGTGAAATTCATTTTCCTAACATTTATAGTTTGAAGCGATGAGGTTTTAATATGCCCTACGGTTATCACGGAAAGATTTTGCATGTCGATCTGACCAAAGAGACGCTGACGGTGGAAACCCCGCCGGAGCAGTTCTATCGCACCTATATGGGTGGCTCTGCCATGGGCGTCTATTATATTTTGAAGGAAATGCCGCAGGGCGCAGATGCGCTCAGCCCTGAGAATGTCTTGACGATCTTTTTGAGCGTAACCACGGGCGCGTCGATTAGCGGACAAAGC
>JAVEWN010000153.1:0-5325 GCA_034004515.1 Anaerolineales bacterium
CACCAGCAGCTGCTAAGCCTGGGCTGGGACTTGATCGACCTGGCGGCCGTCAACCTGTACCCTTTCGAGCAAACCATCGCCAAAGCGGGCGTGAGCTATGAAGAAGTCATCGAAAACATCGACATCGGCGGCGTGACGCTGATCCGCGCGGCGGCCAAGAACCACGAGCGCGTGACCCTGGTCTGCGACCCCGGCGACTACGCCGCAGTGCTGTCCGCGCTCAAGGCGGGCGAAATCCCCTGCGAAATGCGCAAAAAACTGGCGGTGAAGGGTTTTACCTGCACCGCCCGCTATGACAGCTTGATTTCATCTTACCTGGGAAAAACCGGCTGACTCAGCCCGTCTTCGGGTGCAGCCGCCCGCCGATGCGCATCAGACTGACCTCGCCATCCGCATCGCGCAGGAACTCGCACAGCCCGCCTTGGCGCGGCTCGTCCAGGCCGACAACGCGGTCGGTGTCGTAAAAGGCCAGACGCACATCCGGCTCAGCCGGGCCGGGGGGTGAAGCGGGGGTCGGAAAGCCGCCGCGCGGGAAATCTTTGCGGACGAGATAACCGTCCCGGACGAACAAGTCAAAAGACGAGAGCGGCAGCTCGTAGTGGCCGCTAAACTCGGCCAGTTCCACTTCCGTTTTGCGACCCGGCACAGGGGCGGGGATGGCCGTCTCGAAATAAATTTCCAAAGCCCACTTCAAGACACTGTCGGTGATGATCCCACCCTCGTCGCTGTTGGTCAGCAGCGCGAGGGCAAAATTCTCGTGCGGGATGAAATGCAAAACCGCCTGCTGGCCGTGGGTTGCGCCGCCGTGCCCGAAGATTTTCAACGCTCCGGCCTGGCGGATAAACCAGGTCAGGCCCATTTTGCCGCGTCCACCGGCATCGACTTGTCCGGCGCGCATGGCGGCGAGTGTTTCCCGTTTCATGAGCGGCTCGCCCTTTTGATTGCTCCCGTCGCCCATCTGAAAACGGGCATACGTCAGCAGGTCACGCACCGTGCTGACCACGCCACCGACGCAGTTGCCGGCCCGCCCAATTGCCCAGGGGCGGGCCACCTGCACCTTTTTACCAATTTTCTGATGTCCGCTGGCAAAACGATGGGTAATCAAAACATCATCCGGGTAGAAAAAGGTCATTTTTAAGCCAAGCGGGTCTAAAAGCATTTCCTGGGCGGCTTGTTCGTAAGGCTTACCGGTCAGCACCTCCACCACCCGCCCGGCGATGTTGAATCCGGCATTGTTGTAAGACCAGGCCTGCCCAAGCGGCGTGACCTGCGGCAGTTTGCCAATCTTCCTGACCATCTTCTGCAAGGCGTCATCGCCGTTGCCGAAATCGTCAAAATAGTCGCCGATCCAACCTCCGGTATGGGTCAACAGGTGACGGGTGGTCAGCCGTTTCTGCACGTCCGGGTCAGACATCTCAAATTTGGGCAAAATCCTGGAGACGGGAACGTCCAAGTCCAGCCGGCCTTCTTCCACCAGGCGCATCAGCAGCGTGCCGGTAAAAGTTTTACTGATCGAGCCAACCTGAAAAAGGGTATCGGGCGTGACGCGCAGGGGGTGTTCGATGCTGGTTTTGCCAAACCCGGCGCTGAACTCCTGCCCGGCATGGTAAATGGCGAGGGCCGCGCCCGGCACTTTGAGCCGTTTCATCTCGGCGATGATGGTTTCGGATAGCTCTTGGAATTTTCGCTCAGCGGACATATCAGGCGGCCTTTGCGGGTCTATTCGGCGGGGGCTAAGGTGTAATGACGATGGAAGCAATCAGCGCATCCAGGTCGGCCAGGGACGGGGAAAAACTGTCCGGCGCAGCCGCATCCAGCAGATTCGCAACCGTCAGATAATAGCTTGTGATTTCGGCCTCCGTCGCGCTGAAGCCGGGAAAAACCGGGAAGTCACCCGCAGGCGGCAGGCTGTCCCGCTCAGGATCGGCCTGCAAACCGGGATGGGTGATCGGCAGGATCGCAATCAGGTAGTATTGGCCGTTGGCGGTCAGCCCCTGAAAATGATAAAACAAATCGTAATTGTTGGCCGGCGCAGAATACTGGGCGTAGACAGACAGAGAGCGCAGCCCCGCGCCGTTTTGGAAGTTCGTCAAAGCGATATTAGATTTGAAGACCCCGGCTGCATTAAAAAAGTGGACTCCGGGCAGCTGTTCTGAGGTAGGTTGAACCCCTGGGTTTGCCAGGATGGCTTGCAGCCGGCCAATACTTTCTGCGGCGGCCGGCTGCACCGCAACCAGGTCAACCGCTGGGAAGACATAAAGCCGTGGGCTGTGAAATTTGTCGGCGAGGCTATAACCCACAAGATCAATCTCAAGATGTCCCGGGGTAGCTTCCCAGGGAGCTACTTCCTCCCCAGAAAGCGGCGGGGCCTGGCGGCACTCGATCTCGGTCGCCAGCCCCTGTGGAATGATCAGGCGCACATTCTGACAAGTGCGCTCCAACCCGCTGACGGCGGTCGGCGCCTCCAGAGTTGCTGGCAGCGTGGGGGAGGGCTCAATCTCGGGCCCTGGCGGTGGTTCAGTGGCGGGCGGAACAGGTGTGGGCGCTGCGCCAAAATTGCAAGCCAAAGTGGCAAATAGCAAGCATACCAAAACGAGACTGATGCGTTGCATGGGTTACTCCTATCAGGTTAGTCCAAATAAAAATTGAGCTTTCAGGCCTCTTGCGGGTATCAATTTTCTGGCGTGATTTCAGGTTCCAACAGTTCGGGTGGGCGCAGGGCGGCATCCCAGCGCCTGGAAAAATCAGCAACTCTGGAAACGCTTTTTAGCTGCGGCTCATACAATAAGAAAATCAATTTTTCCTGCCCGACAGCTTCTGAAACTTTTTCAAGGTGCGAGGAACTCAAACGGATAATATCGGTTCGATAGGGAGTCTGGCCGCCCAGGGAAAGCGCCAATTGACCTTCCTGTGAGAGCAAAAAGTCGAGCATCAGCTTGGCAGAGTTGGGGCTGGCGTTGGCCTGTGTAATGGCAATATTTTGAAGGGCAATTGGCTGGCCATCCTGGATGTAAGACCAGCCCAGGTCCGGGTATTCTGACATGCGCGGCAGCACGGCCAGAGAAGAGACAAAATAAGCCATGGAATTTGTGCCGCTGCCAACATCGTCAATAATCTGGCTGTCAGAGCTTTGCAGAACCGGCGCGGTAATGCCGACAGCATTTAGAATATTCCAGCCGGCTTCGCCCTGATTTTTCGTCCAGAACCAGTTGGCAGCAAACCCCTGGCGCGAGGCTGCGATATCATGAACCGCAATAGTTGAAGTGTATTTGGCGGTGAAAGCGCGCGCAAGGACGCTGATCCCCAGCATCGAATAAGGGGGTTTGTCGATCAGCCGTTTGTTATAGATAATCAGCAACGGATCAATCGAAGCGGTGTAAATTCCGCCACCCGTCTTCGACCAACTCGGCAGGTATCCTTCTTCCTGTGAGCGGTAAGTCAAAACCTGGCCTTGGGCAATAAAATCCTGCCAGCCAAGGATGTCAGAAGAGATCACAATATCAGCGGTGCGCGCGCCGGCCTCAACTTCCTGGTTGTAACGGTCAAAGGCCTGGCCGGCTTCCAACTCAAGATTAATCACGTTAATCCAGGGGTAGTGATTCTGGAAGATCTCGAGGACAGGCGCCCAACTCTCAGAGGAGGTCGAGGCGTAAATCAGTAGGCCGTTTTCAGTTTTCGAATCTTCGATCACCTGCCCATAAAATGGTGAGTAATAAGTGGGAACATAATAGCGTTCAAGTGCTGAAACGGTTGGAGTGGGTTCAAAGCCCGCCGAGGATGCGGGCAGCGGGCTTTCTTCGGCAACCGGGCCGGGAAGTGGGGCCACTGCCGTGGGCGCACAAGCCGTCAACAGAATTGAAAAAATCAGAGTGAGTAGGGCCAATCGAGGGTAGGTGGCAGCCATGGTTTCTCCTGCAAAATTTCTGTGTGACCCGTTTTGGGTGATTGAAAAGTCTCTTGTATTATATCGCCCTCTTTTCAGGATAGTATTGCAATCATTACGGATTGCAGCCGGTAAAATGAGACAATCCCTGGCTGATCGGCCAGGGATTGTCTCATCTTCTTATCCAGCAAACGGGTTAGGGGAATATTTCATTGAGCACGGGCGCGTAGGAACAACGACAGCCCAGCCCATGAGAACAACCTTCATGCGGCAGGCGCGGCACGTCCTCTTTGGCAAATGTGCCGCGCGATTCATAGCACAAGGGGCAGGCGTCGCCTGCCACGCTGATCCGAATCAGAGAGACGCGCGGATTTTGCTGGTATTGTTGGAGGGCCAGGGCGTTAACTGAAAATTCACTCAGGTTTGCGTGACAATTAACACATTCCAGGGCCATATCGGGAGAGGAAGCGTTACATCTTGAGCATGTTTGCACGGTGATCTCCAATAAATTTATTTTTATTGTACTATCCGAGGCTGGGCCTGCAAAGGCCTTGTCTCAAGTATTAAAGGTTTTTTTTTAACGAGGGAATCGGTCTGGTGGATCATGGTTTTGCCACCATCTTTTTCGACAACCGCGCGCCGGGTCAGGTTGTTGATATGGGCGAGCAGCTCGCCGCTGGGGATTGGCTTAACCATGTAATCGTCTGCGCCCGCGTCCAGGGCGCTGGCAACCATCACCGGGTCGTCAATTGCCGAAAGGACCGCAATCGGCACTTTGCTAAACGTTCGGATTTCACGGCAAACATCCCAGCCGGTTTTACCGGGCATCATCAAGTCCAGCAAAATAATATCCGGGGATTCAGATTTTGCGCGATCAATCCCGCCCTGGCTATCATTGATCGTGGTAACTTCCAAGCCATAGCTTTTAAGGAGAAGACTGAGCAAATCAGTCATCGCCGCATCGTCATCTATAATTAATACTTTTGCCATAAGTTTACCTTTTGATGGATTTTGTCAGAGTAACCCATTATGCCAGCATTTTATGCAAGGCCACTTTGCAACTTATTTACAATCCAAAACAAGCGAGCCAATGTGACTTAAGTAACCTAAAAGAGACGGTTCTTAATCCTTCAACCCGCTTTGGGTTTATGGTAAACTTCTTAAGATTTGCCACTTTTCTGATAATCGTCCAAAACAGCAATTACGCGCGCCTTTTCCAAACGCGTTACTTGAAACTCAATCATAATCTTTTCCACCGGACAAATGTCATTCCCGTAAAACCATCGGGACGGTGTGCGAGCCGGTGTTTGGCGAAGCACGAGTACCCGGAGTGGTAATCTCCTGTTTAGCACATTTTCTTGCCGAAAGGGGATTGCCACGCCGACGAAAAAACATCGTCGGCTCGCAAGGACACCGTTTAACGAAATTTGTCCGGTAGAGAA
>JAVEWN010000154.1:0-5288 GCA_034004515.1 Anaerolineales bacterium
CTGAGGCGGAGCTTTAACTCGCCGGACTCATTGGCGCAAAAGTTACCTACAAATCTGCGCTATACCCCGGTTAAACGGTGTCCTTGCGAGCCGACGATGTTTTTTCGTCGGCGTGGCAATCCCCTTTCGGCAAGAAAATGCCGTTAAACAGGAGATTGCCACTCTGGGTACTCGTGCTTCGTTGGCGTGCGCTCGCAAAGACGTTTGCAAGCAGATGCACAAAATAAACAAATATTCAGGAACAAGTCTCTTTTACAAAATAAAAAGCGTAATCTGTGATCAGGGCGGACAGCGACTCGGCCCACTTTTTTTATGAAGACACTCAAACACCTTTTGGCGGGCCTGGTCTTAACCGGCGAATCAGATTCAGTTCAGGGTTTGCCGGAAGACCAATTACAAAACTTGATTGGCTTGGCCCTTCAAGAAGGGCTGGCTCCCCTTTTGTACTGGCGATTAAGCAAATCCGGCTATTTCTCATCTCTACCCGTTCCTATTCGCGATACTTTACGGGCTGCCTATGCCGCCACCTGGGCCCAGAATCAAAACATCTTACGAGAACTGGCAAAGATTTCTGGCGCATTTGAGCGGGCGGGCATCCCGCTTGTGGTGTTAAAAGGGGCATGTTTTCTTCTCACCCTGTATGAGGACATCGGATTGCGGCCCATGGGGGATTTGGATCTCCTGGTTCCAGCAGCCAGGTTTGACCTGGCCTTGCAAACCGCCCAGGCTTTAGGGTATCAGGACCAGATTCCCGAACCCGCGCCCGGCTTGCGGGCCATGCTTAACCACGAGGTCTGCCTGCAAAAACCGGGGCTGACCTTTGCCCTCGAAATTCATCACAGCCTGGTGGCCGATAAGACCTACTCGTATGCCGTGCCGGTTGATTGGTTCTGGACGCAAAGCGAGCCGCTGAGCGCGCCCGCGCCTGGCGCGCGTTTTGGCGCGCTGCTGATGCTCTCCCCTGAGGCCCAGCTCTTGTATGCCGCCTCGCACGCCATGTTGCAGCACGGCGGGCAGCGCTCGCCGCTGCGCTGGTTCTACGACATCGACCGTTTGGTGCGCTATTACCAACCCCGTCTGGATTGGAACCTGGTGCTGGCCCAGGCCGTCCGTTTCGAGTGGGGTTCAGCCCTGGCCGCCGCCCTCGACCAGGCTGTCGATTACTTCGATACGCCGATTCCTGATCCTGTTCGGCGTGCGTTATCCGCGCTAAGCGACCGTCATCAAGACCTGGTCAGCCAGAAGCAGACCCAGCCGGCCACCCATACCCTGCTTGAGTATCAAACATTCAAGACCATGAATCGCGAGGCCAGGTTCAGATTTGTCCTGGCTTTGGCCTTTCCGGCCCCGGTTTATATGCGCTGGCGTTATCGCTTTCAATCCGTTTGGCTGCTGCCCTGGTATTATCTGCGGCGCGCGCTGGGCATTCTTAAAGATGGCCTGTGGACTCTTTTCGTGCTGCTCAGGCAGGCGCTTCCCTTCTGGAACTCAAAAAGATGACGAATTTGTAATTGTGCCGGTCTTTTAAAGCGGTTATAATTTTCTCTAACGGACAAATTTCGTTAAACGCTGTCCTTGCGAGCCGACGATGTTTTTTTCGTGGGCGTGGCAATCCCCTTTCGGCAAGAAAATGTGCTAAACAGGAGATTACCACTCCGGGTACTCGTGCTTCGCCAAACACTGGCTCGCACACCGTCCCGATGGTTTTATGGGAATGACATTTGTCCGGTAGAGAATTATAATTAAGAAAACTGATCGTTACCAAGGGGCTTTTATGATTTTGCCTGAGGATTGTGGGAAAAATATTTACCAACTGAGTCCGCAGCTTGCCTTTGAAGCTTTTGAAGATGGCGGCCTGGTTTTGAAACTCGAACAACGCAGCCTGACCGAACTCAACCCGACCGCCAGCAGCGTGCTGCTTCTGACGGATGGCAGCCGCAGCCTGGCCCAGGTGGCGGATGAACTGGCTGCTCAATATGACATTTCGCAGGATGAAGCTCGCCAGGATGTTTCCGAACTCTATCAACAATTGCTTGAACAAAAAATACTCGAACCGGTTTCATCGCCCCAGGAAAAGGATGGACTTGGCATGACTGAGATGACTGTAACCCAATATATTTGCAATCCAGACGTTGTTCTGCGCGAGGAAGACGAGGATGGCGGCCTGCTCTTCAACCCGGATACGAACCAGGTCAAGGTGGTCAATACCACAGGTTTGTATATCTGGCAAAAATTTGCCCGGGCCTGCTCCGCGCAAGAGGTGGTGGCCGGCCTCCAGCAGGAATTTGAAGACGTGCCAGCCGACGAAGTCGCCGCGGATGTGCAGACCTTCCTCGATGACATGCTCCAGACCGGTTTTATCGGCGTTCTTGAGAGCGAGTAGCCTGTTTTTGTTTATAACATCATACTAAAGCGTACAGGCCCTGAGCGGAGCGTCCTTCGACTATGGGCTGCGCAAAATACGCTACGCCCTCCGCTCAGAACTTGATGTTTTATGCAAAAAATCGAAGTCGAAGGGCGGTGCTACAAAGGCAAAAGATGGTTAATTGGTTCACTCAAGTTTCAGATCTGGTAATCCTTAGCGGTACCGTTACAGGAAAAAAATCACATGTCCGAAATGAAAATCATGTCCTCGCCCAAGCACGTTGATATTGCCATCACCGGCAAATGCAACCTGGCCTGCCAGTACTGCTTTTATGCCGACGAGATGGTCGCGCGCGGCGACCTGCCGACCGAACGCTGGCTGGCTTTTTTCGAGGAGTTGGGATCGCTGGGCGTCATGTCCGTCACCCTGACCGGCGGCGAGGTCTTTACCCGGCCCGACCTGTTCACCCTGATCGATGGCATCATTGCCAACCGGATGCGTTACAGCCTGCTCAGCAACGGCACGCTGATTACCGAAGAAACCCTCAAGCAGTTTGAGATTGGCAAACGCCGCCAACGCCTCGATTCGATCCAGATCTCGGTCGACGGCTCGAGCGCCGCAGTCCATGACCTGAGCCGCCCGAAGAGTTTTGGGCGCGCCTTGCGCGGGCTGAAGCTGCTCAAAGCGGCCGGCTACCCGGTCACGGTGCGGGTCACGATCAACCGCCACAACGTCGATGACCTTGAAAACGTGGCCCGCCTGCTGCTCGAAGAAGTTGGCCTGCCCAGTTTTAGCACCAACGAGGCCTATGCCTGTGGCGCAACCGACCGCACCGAAGATGCCGTCATCCTGACGCCGGCCCAGCGCGAGCAGGCCATGCGCGTCCTGACGCAGCTCTCCGAAAAATACAACAACCGTATCGCGGCCCAGGCCGGGCCGCTGGTCCTGGCGCGCGAACTAAAAACGATGGACGAAATGATGGCCGAGGGCCAGACCTCCCGCCCCGGGCGCGGCAAGTTGACTTCCTGCGGCGGGGTCTTCAGCAAGCTGGCGGTCAACCACGATGGCACAATTGTTCCCTGCCATATTCTTAGCCCGGTCGTGTTGGGCCGGGTCGGCCAGGACAGCCTGCAAGACCTGTGGCTGAACCATCCCGATATGCTGCGCCTGCGCCAGCGCCAGGAAATTCCGCTCGAATCGCTCGAAACCTGCCAGGGCTGCGCCTACCAGGGTTTTTGCAGCGGCGGCTGCCCGGGCGGGGCCTTGTATGCCAACGGCGACTACAACACCCGCAACCCGGAGAGTTGTTATCTTTTGCAACGTAGCGCAATAGAATCTGAAATGAAGGCTTGAGTTTAGAGGTGACCCTAATGAACGAAAATAAAACAGAATTGCCTGAAGGTGTTCCACCACTTACAGATTTATATATTTATGCGGCTGGTTCTTGTAATCTGGCTTGCCGCCACTGCTGGATTACACCTGAGTTTATACCCAATGGTGTTGGAGGTTCATTTGTAAAGATTGAGCATGCCCAGCGGGCGATTCAGCAGGGAAAACTATTAGGCTTGCGTTCCGTAAAACTCACAGGCGGAGAGCCGTTGTTACACCCGCAGATTCGGCAATTGGTAACCATCATTGAACAAGCGGGCTTAAGCCTTGTTATTGAAACCAACGGCACATTAATTGATAAATCTTTGGCTCAATTTCTTTCAGAATTTAAGCATGGCTCATTTATCTCTGTTAGCATCGATGGCGCAATTGCCAATACGCATGATTTGCTGCGGGCCGTAAAAGGCAGCTTTGAGAAGGCTGTTTCTGGCATTAAGAACCTGGTTGCTGTTGGTTATCGTCCGCAGATAATATGTACTTTGCACCAGGGAAATATTTCTGAAATGGCCGAAATTATACACTTGGCGGAGAAATTAGGCTGTAATTCTGTCAAATTTAATCACGTTCAAAAAGTTGGCAGAGGAAATACCTTTGGTAGGGAACATGGTATAGAATTAAAAAAACTATTAAGTTTGTTTCACTATGTAGAGACCGAATTAGTACCAAATAGTTCCCTTAGAGTTTTTTTTGATGTGCCAATCGCTTTTTGGCCCTTGCCAAAGTTGTTGCAAGATGCCGGCCATCGGTGTAGTATTGGTAATATTATTGGCTTGCTATCAAACGGTGATTACGCGTTATGTGGTATCGGCACCAGTATCCCTGATTTAGTATACGGTAATGCAGGGAAAGATAATCTGCAGGGAGTCTGGTACTCAAGTGATGGATTATTGCGCCTGAGGAAGCAAGTTCCTGCTCAACTAGAAGGAATTTGCGCGGATTGTATCCATCGTGACCAATGCCAGGGCGCATGTATTGCAAATAATTTTCATGCCAAAGGGAAACTGACCGCGCCATATTTTTTCTGTGAGGTGGCAAACCAGGAAAATTTGTTTCCTGCTTCAAGAAAGCGTGTTAGTTCTAGCCTGGTATAACCAAATTAAAAGGAGAATGCCATGAATAAGATGAAAAGCACTAAAAAATACCAAGTTCCACAAGTCATTGATATTTCAGGGAATATTGCTATCGGACAAGATGTTGGCCCGATGGGTTTTTGTCAACCTGGGAGTAGCCCATCTAACACTAAATGCGATGATGGGAGCTCGCCATTCGGTGATGGAACAGCTTGCTCCCCAACTGGCAATATGCCCGATTGGGGTAAATGTATAGGAGGCAGCGCCGTCGCACATGGTTGCCTTGCGGGTTCGGCCGTTAACGATTTCTAATAAAAATAAAAACATTAGATGTCTTTCTAGCCACCGTACAGTTTCAAAAATAGGTACAAAGCGAGACGCAAATTGAAGCAACATTGACGAGTCGCCTCTCGATCAAGCGCAAACCGATCTGAAAAATGCTCAAATCGCGGCGATCTTTGCGG
>JAVEWN010000041.1:0-25424 GCA_034004515.1 Anaerolineales bacterium
CCGATAAGTCCACCAGCTGTATTGAACTTATTCAGGGTAAAGGACGCGGTAGGCATCGACAAAACCATGCTCCAGGAAACGCGTTACCCACTCGCGTTCTTCGGGCAGAAACCCGGAAGTCTGCTGGTTCTCGTTGGGGCGGGCCAAATCGATTGGCTGATGGGCGGTGTTGAAATCACCGGTGATGATAATTTTTTCGCCAGCAGCATGCAGTTTGTCGCAAATTTCGAGCAGGCGCGCGTAGAAATCAAGTTTGTATTGAACGCGGTCATGTCCGCGCTGCCCGTTGGGGAAATAGATGTTATAAAGGTAAAAGCCAGGGTGGCGGGTGCGAATGACGCGGCCTTCGATATCAAAGCGCTCTTCGCCCAGGCCCAGGGCCACCTGTTCGGGTTGCGGGCGGCAAATCGTGGCTACGCCGCTGTAACCGGGTCGTTCAGCGGGGTTCCAGACAACCTGGCAGCCGGGGAAATCGAGCTGTTCCTCCGTCAATTGTTCGGGCTTGGCTTTAATTTCCTGCAAGCAGAGCATATCCGGCGCATGCGAGAAAGCCCACTCTTTCAGCCCTTTGGCGAGGGCCGCCCGAATCCCGTTTACATTCCATGTGGTGATTTTTATAGTCATTGTGGTAAACTTATTTCACCTTTCAGGCAGGAATTTTTATTATGGATAGCGAAGCAAAACGCATTTTATGTATCGAAGATGAACCAGATATGATCGATCTGATTCACCTGATTCTGGCCCGACAGGGGTATCTTTTTGACAGCGCACCCGGCGGCGAAGAAGGCTTAAAAAAAGTGCGCGAAACCCACCCAGACCTGGTTTTGCTGGACTTGATGATGCCTGATATGGATGGCTGGGAAGTATACCAGCAAATAAAAGCAGACGAAAAAACGCGCGAGATACCCGTAATCATCGTTACCGCCAAAGCTCAGAAAATCGACAAGGTGCTGGGGCTGCAAATCGCCAAAGTGGACGATTACATTTCAAAACCGTTCAGCCCGGCTGAATTGGTGGAGAGCGTCCGGCGGATTCTTCAGAAAAAGTAGCCCAACCAAAAATAAGAAAAGGAAGGGGCGGCACAAGTCGCCCTTTTTGCATGTAATCTTTATGACTGAAAAAATTGTTATTCTCAAAAACCCGAACAACCTCTTGCCCGAGCCGGTTCGCGCGCGTTGGTGCGTGTCGTTTCTCTCACGCCTGCGCGGATTTATGTTCCGGCATGAACTGGCCCACGACGAGGGCCTGGTGCTGGTCGAAAGCCGCGAAAGCCGGATGGACAGCAGTATTCACATGTTGTTCGTCTGGACCGACCTGGCCGTCATCTGGCTCAACGCTGAAAAGGAAGTGGTCGATACAGTTTTGGCGCGCGCCTGGCACCCGTTTTACGCCCCGGGCAGGGCCGCCCAATACACCATCGAAATTCACCCTGAACGGCTGAATGAATTCAACGTGGGAGATGTGGTGGAGTTTTTGGATGAGTAGAAAAATCAGCACGCTCCTGCTGGCCCTCAGCCTGCTGCTCGTTCCGCTCGGCCAGGTCTCGGCTCAGGCTGAGACGCCGCCCCCAGAAGGCCCGGTCTACATCGTCCAGAGCGGCGACAGCCTCTCAACGATTGCCACGCGCTTCAATATTACGCTGAACGAGTTGATGGAAGCCAACCAGATCGAGAACGTCAACTTCATCTCGATTGGCGACCGGTTGATCATCCCCGGCCTGGAAGGGATCAGCGGCACGCTCGATACAAACATTCTTGGTTTTGGCGAAACGCTCCAAAACATCAGCCGCCGCAACCAAGTCTCGCCAGAAATCCTGGCCCGCATCAACCGCATCACCAGCCCTTCCGAATTGTATGCCGGCTCCAGCCTGATTGTGCCCCTGCCCGCAGAATCACAGCCGCTCAGCAAGCGGATGGTGGTGGCAGAGGGACAGAGCGCGCTGGAGGCCGCCATTCTGGCTGAAAGCGACCCGTGGACGATTTCGACCCTCAACGCCCTGCCCGGAAGCTGGTCGCCGTTGCCGGGGAATGTCTACTACGTTCCCGGCCAGCCGCCAGAAGACGCGCCCGCGCCCAACGGAATGCCGTCCGCCTTTCAGGAAGTCAGCGTAACGCCGCTGCCCACGATCCAGGGCAGCACCGTCACAGTCGCGATTCGGACCCAGGCCGGTGTCGAACTGTCTGGGACGCTGGCGGAGATTCCCCTTCATTTTTTCGCGCTTGAAGAAGGGCGTTTTGTTGCCATTCAAGGCATCCATGCGCTTTTAGACCCGGGCGCATATCCGCTCCACCTGCAAGCCAACCTGGCGGATGGCTCGCAGCAAATCTTTGAACAGCGTTTTATCGTCCAAACTGGCTATTATCCAGAGGAGGTCTTGCTGGTCGACCCGAAAACCCTTGACCCGGTCACGAATGACAGTGAAATGGCCGAGCTGCTGGAACTGGTTGGCAAAACGACGCCCAGCAAGTTGTGGAGCGGAATCTTCCAAAACCCATCCTACTTTAATGATTGTTTTACCTCGCGCTATGGCAACCGGCGCACCTTCATCGGGGCTGAGACAGGCGAGAAATACTTCTCCTTTCACAGCGGCCTGGATTTTTGCGGCGGCGAAGGTCTGCCGATCACCTCGCCCGCCGACGGGGTCGTGGTCTTTGCCGGGCCACTGTCTGTGCGCGGCAATGCAACCCTGATCGATCACGGCTGGGGTGTTTTTAGCGGCATCTGGCATCAGAGTAGAATTGCGGTCAGCGTCGGCCAGCAGGTATCGGCGGGAGAGATCGTCGGCTATGTCGGCGGGACGGGCCGGGTGACGGGCGCTCATCTGCACTGGGAGGTCTGGGTCAACGGGATCCAGGTCAACCCGCTGGAGTGGCTGAACAACGCTTATCCCTGAGAGAAACACAACGCGCCAAAACCGGCGCGTTGTGTTTTAAGTGAGCAAGGTGTTGTTTCAGAAATCACAATATGCTACACTAATTTCGCAAATAAAATTCGGAGGAACGCAATGAGTGAAATTATTGCCTATCTCAGGCAAAGTGACATTTTCTATCAATTTACCCAGACCCAGCTCGAACTGGTCTCCAACTTGTGCCAGGAAAAGACATTCAACGAAGGCGAAACTATTTTTGAAGAAAATAGCGGCAGCAAAGAGTTGTATGTCATCATCCAGGGCGAAGTGAACATCATTGTCGACCCCAGCGTGGTGGGCGCGCAGCCGCAAAAACAGAAGATGGTGCTGGCCACCCTGCGGCGCGGGCAATCTTTCGGTGAAGTGGCGCTGGTCGATGAAGGATTACGCTCCGCCACGGCCCAGGCCGGCCAAAAAAATACCCGCCTGCTGATTATTCCGCGTGAAAAAATTCTGATGCTCTGCGAAACTTATCCGCAGCTTGGCTATCGCATGATGTACAACCTGGCAGCCGATTTAGCCATGAAGATCCGCCATACAGACCTGAAGGTGCGCGAGAAGGTTTTGTACGGACAACTCAAAGCGCAATAAAAATTCTATTAAAATCAGCCCAAGCGCTTGACCGCCATAGCAAAAGTCATGTAATATCCCATCACGAGAAAGGCGAGGTTGATGGCGCTCCATTTTGCATTTTTGGTTTTGGAAGAACACCCGTATGGGCGCGAGATGCTGCGCATCCTTTTAGAGCGAGGCTTTGCTCCGAGCGTCATCATTCAGGAAGTTTCGAATGTGAGCGATCTGGAACGTGAAAAATTTCTCGTTCGCATGGCGGGGCAACCCGTGCCGCCGCGCCTGGCGGAACTGATCAACGGCAAGAAAATCCCTGTTTTCTGCGTTGGCAACCACAACGACGAGGTCTGCAAAGAACTGTTGACGGCAGAAAAACCGGATGTCCTGGTCTTGGGCGGGACGCGCATCATCAAAACGCCCATTCTGGAAACGCCGCGCCGGGCTACGGTCAATTCTCACCCCGGGCTGCTGCCCTGGCTGCGTGGCTCGGCTTCTGTGGGGTGGGCCTTGTACAAAGACCTGCCGCAGGGCGCGACCGTCCATTTTATAGACCCCGGCATTGACACCGGAGATATTATCGCCCGCCGCGAACTGCCTGTTTCGCGCCAGGATAGCTACGAAAGCCTGAATGGGCGCATCGCGACTCTTTCTGGCGAGTTAATGGCCGAAGCGCTGGCCTTCCTTGCAGCGGGCGAAGCGCCCCGCGAAGCGCAAGACCAGAGCCTCGGCGAGACCTTCAAAGTCATCCCGGATGATTTATTGGAAGAAGGCAAGCGGCGCCTGAGCGAGGCCACTTACTCTCATTTTATCGATTAAAAACAGACAAAAGGCAGAGATGACCGTCGATATATCCCGCGCTTACGCGCAAAAGCTGGACGAAACAGATGAACTGGCTGCCTACCGCAGCCTGTTTTTCAACACCAACCCCAACCTGATTTACCTGGACGGCAATTCGCTTGGCAAGCTGCCCCTGCGCACGATCGCGCGCATCGAGCAGGTTGTCAAAGACGAGTGGGGCGCAAACCTGATTCGTTCGTGGGGCCACAACTGGTTCGCGGCCCCGCTCAGCATCGGAGAAAAGATCGCCCAACTGGTCGGCGCAGCTCCCGGCCAGGTAGCCGTCAGCGACTCGACCACCATTAACCTTTACAAACTGGCAATGTCGGCCTTGATGCTCAGGCCGGAGCGCAAAAAAATCATCTCAGACACGCTCAACTTCCCGTCCGATTTGTACATGCTGCAAGGCTGCGCGCATGTCTTGGGCGGGAAACATCAAATCCATTTGCTGGAATCGGCAGATGGGTTGCGAATCGAGACCGAGAAGGTCTTGCAGGCGATTGACTCACAGACTGCCCTGGTCACTTTGTCGCATGTGGTTTTCAAAAGCGGTTACATGTATGACGCAAAAACCATCACAGACTACGCCCACCAAAAAGGCGCGCTGGTGCTCTGGGATTTGAGCCACGCCGTCGGGGCTGTGCCGGTGGCCTTAGACGACTGGAATGCAGATTTCGCAACCGGCTGCACGTATAAATATCTGAACGGCGGCCCCGGCGCGCCGGCCTTCCTCTACGTCCGCAGCGATTTACAGCAGCAGGCCTTGTCGCCGATTTGGGGCTGGTTTGGAGATCACGCGCCCTTCAACTTTGATCTGAACTACCAACCTGCCGCCGGAATTCAGCGTTTTTTGTGCGGGACCCCGCCGCTGCTTTCCACGTTGGCTATGGAACAGGGAGTTGACCTTTTGCTGGAAGCCGGCCTGCCGCGCCTGCGCAAAAAGTCGATCCTGCTGACCTCCTACCTGATTGATCTTTTCGACGCCCTGCTCGCGCCGCTCGGCTTCAGCCTGGGCACGCCGCGCGAAGCGCAGCAACGCGGTTCACACGTCAGCCTGCGCCATAAAGACGGCTACCGGATCAACCGGGCCTTGATCGAAGACATGGATGTCCTCCCAGACTTCCGCGAGCCGGACAATATCCGGCTGGGATTAGCCCCGATCTACACCTCCTTTGAGGAGGTCTGGGAAAGCGTCCACCGTATCCAAAGTGTAGTCACAGAGAAGCGTTATCAGCGCTTCGCTGAAACTCGTCAAGCCGTTACCTGAGCCTTTCATTTCGGATCCAAATGAAAATGCTCTTTGGTAATTGCTAAAATATTCGTCACAAGGAGAGAAAGAGAATGAAAAAGACAGTATTGTTCGTAATGTTGGTTCTCGCCCTGCTGCTGGCCGCCTGCGGCCCGGCTGCGGCGACCGAACCGGAGGCCTGCAAAGCCGAACTTGGCTGCGCGGTCATCAAAAAAGACCAGACCGTCAAAATCGGCTACGCCGGCCCGATGACTGGTGACTACTCCCAATTCGGAGTCGACATGTCGCAAGCCATGCAATTGGCGATTACCGATTTCGGAGATGTGCAAGGCTGGAAAGTAGAAATGGCAATTGAAGATGATGGCGGCGGCGCTGAAGGCGGCGCGGCTGTCTCCAACAAACTGGTCTCGGATCCGACCTTTGTTGCCATGGCAGGCCACGCCTTCTCAGGCGCAACGGCTGCGGCCATCCCGATCTACGAAAAAGCCGGCATCCCGATGATGTCGCCCTCTGCAACCAACCCCGATCTGACCACCAAAGGCTCGTCGGTCTTCAATCGGAATGCCTTCACCGACACCGAGCAGGGCATTGGCGCGGCCAAGTATCTCTATGAAAAACTTGGGATTAAGAAACTGGCCCTGATGCACGACGGCGGCGATTACGGCCAGGGGCTGGCCAATGTGGTCAAAGAAAACTTCATAACGCTTGGCGGCGAGGTGGTCGCTTTTGAAGCAGTCACTCCGGGCGAATCAGACTACAGCGCCCCGCTGGCGGCGGTTGCTTCGAGCAGCCCCGAAGCCCTCTATTTTGGCGGATACAACGCTGAAGCAGCGGTCCTCGTCAACCAGATGGAACAGGCTGGCCTTTCGGGCGTGGTCTTCTTTGGCGGGGATGGCATCTACGGCAAAGATTTCCTCGCTAAAGTTGGGGCCAATGGCGAAGGCGTCTATTCGGCGACCCTCGTCCCCCCTGGAACCGATCCCATTCTTAAGTTCAACCAGGCCTACATGAGTGCCTACGGCACGGAAGCCGGTGTGCTTTCGGCCTACACCTGGAACTCCTACGATGCGATCGGCGCATTGGTCAGCGCCATCAACAGCGTCGCAATCGTTGAAGGCGACACCCTCTACATTCCGCGGGCCGCGCTCGTCGATGCGGTTCGGACCATGAAAGACTACCAGGGCATTGCCGGCGTCATCACCTGCCAGGCAAACGGCGAATGCAACGCCTCCGGCCCGGTTTTCTACATCGTCCAGGACGGGGATTGGGTCGCTGCCCCGTAAAAATTTCAAGTTGTCCGCTCTTCATCTGAAAAGCGAAGAACCAGTGTTGGGGATTGCCGCGACAGCTGTCGCGGCAATCCCCTCAATTACCGAAAAGGCTTCACTACTTCATGGATAAATCACAATCAACATCCATCCAGGCCAGGCTGCGTCTTGAACGTTACATCCGCACGTTTGTAGGGATTGTCATCAGCTTATTCCTTCTCTGGCGGGTCTACAACGTCATCGTTATCCAACAAAACTTTGGAGCCGATACATGGGTTCGCTTTGGCCTCTCAGGCCTGATTCTGGGAGGCATGTACGCGCTGATTGCTATTGGCTATACGCTTGTCTACGGCATCATGTTTATGATTAATTTCGCGCACGGCGAAGTGATGATGCTGGGAGCTTCTGGCGGATTTTTTACCTTTGAAATCCTGCGTTTCATTCCCGCGCCCAGCGCCGCCAGCCCAGACCTGAATTTTTTAAACGCGCACCCCTTCATCTCCGTTCTTTTAGCCTTCCTGGTTGGCATCCTGATTTCGGCCCTGGCTGGCTTTTTCCTTGAAAAAATTGCCTACGGCCCGCTCCGAAAAGCCCCGCGCCTGATTTTGCTGATTACCGCCATCGGCGCATCCATTTTCCTGCAAAACCTGGCGATGCTGCTCTTCGGGCCGCAGCGTAAAAATGTAGTCAACCCCGATATTTTGACCCGCGGCACCGGCTGGATTTTGAAGGTCAGCGGCAATGATGTTCTAATTTCATATACCGGCGTTTTTTCACTGGTGCTTTCTGCGCTTTTAATGACCGGCCTGTACATCCTGGTCCAACGCACAAAACTCGGACGCGCCATGCGCGCCGTTGCCCAGGATAAAAACACGGCTTCCTTAATGGGCGTCGATGTGGATGATGTCGTCAGCAAAACCTTCATCATCAGCGGCGCGCTGGCGGGCGCTGCCGGAGTGATGTGGAGCATTCACATGGGCCTCGTCAATCACTATACTGGCTTCCTGCCAGGCATCAAAGCCTTCACAGCCGCCGTCATGGGCGGGATTGGCAATATTCCCGGCGCAATGCTGGGCGGGATGGTGCTGGGAATTATCGAAGCGATCGGCCCGGCCGCCCTGGGGATCGATTTTCAACTCAAGGATGTGATTGCTTTCTCGATCCTGGTTCTGGTGCTGATCGTGCGCCCCTCCGGCATTTTGGGCGAAAAACTTTCTGAGGAAAAACTATGAGATCGTCGGCTGTCGATAAAGGACTCCGCGTCGGAGTCATCTTTGGGATTATCATCGTTACGATGTTTTTAATCGGGTTTACAGTGACGGGAGCCGGGCTGGTCGGAAAGATTTTTGGCGTATCAAGCTCCTACAGCGCGCCCCCTTCCCTGATTTTTTTCTCGATCTTCATGGTCTTGCTCGGAGTCTGGGCCGGAGCCAGCGCCGCTGCGCGGCCGCTCACCGAAGAAGACTCTCTCCGGCGGGCACTCACCGCCGGTTTCATGGCGGGGGCCAGCGCCGGATTTATCTCCGCGATTGTTGGCCTGATTTTTGGCACTTTGGCGGGCAAAGGCATCGACCCGCGCACCTATCTGCCGTCGGTTTCACCGGATTCGATCAGGACTTTCCTGTTCAACCAGCCGGTCCCGCTCGGCAGCCTGCTGATGTTTGGGCTGCTGACCGTTTCGGGGGTGGGCGCGGCGTTTGTGTCTCACTTTCTGCGCAATAACAATGCGCTCAAAACCGGCCTGCACAACACGTCCGCAGCGGCCTGGAACCTGATTGGCTCGGAGCGCGTCTCAAGGGTCACGAAAAACCCGTATGCGCGTTACGCGGCCCTGCTGGTTTTTGCCGCAATCCTGATCATCCTGCCCCGCACCTGGGGCGGATACTGGAACTATGTTTTCGGCACGGTCGGAATTTACATCATTTTGGGCCTGGGGCTGAATATCATCACCGGCTGGGCCGGGCAACTGGTGATTGGCTACGTGGCCTTCTTCGCGGTGGGCGCATACACCTTTGCCCTGCTGACAGCCCCGGAACCGCACAACCTTGTCCTCAATTTTTGGGTTGCGCTGGTGCTGGGAGTTTTGGCAGCCGGGATTTCAGGCTTGCTGATCGGCTTACCGATTCTCAACCTGCGCGGCGACTATCTCGCAATCGTAACCCTCGGCCTGGCAGAAATCATCCGGATTCTGCTCAAAAGCGATCTGATGACCGCCTACACAAACGGCCCGCGCGGCATCCGTGATATTGGCGGGCCTACCCTTTTGGGGCAATCCTTTATCTCGGATGTCGATTTCATGTATCTGATCATCCTGGCCGTGCTCGTCGTCACTTTTATCGCCACCCGTTTGCAAAATTCGCGGACGGGCAAAGCCTGGTACGCAATCAATTTGGATGAAACCGTTGCGCGCGCCACCGGCATCAACGCCTTTGTTTCCAAACTGCTGGCCTTATCGCTGAGCGCAGCCATTGCAGGCTTTGCGGGCGTCCTGTTCGCCTCCCGCAATCAGTTCACAGGCCCGGACGACCACGTCTTAATGGTTTCAATCAACGTTATTTGCCTGGTGATTGTAGGCGGGATCGGCAACATCCCCGGCATTTTCCTGGGCGCTTTCGCGCTAAAAGGCCTGCCCGAAATTTTGCGTGAAACCGAGAGTTATCGTCTTTTGATCTTTGGCGTGCTGCTGGTGCTGATGATGAGACTCAGGCCCGAAGGATTCCTGCCCGCCAAACGGCCCGCGCTGGAGAAATCTGCCGCAAGCAAAGCTGTGGGCGAGGAAGTTTAGCCATGACCGTCTGCATAGAAACCAAAAACGTATCAAAATTTTTCGGAGGTCTGACGGCGGTTAATGAAGTCAACCTGATTGTGGAGGAGCAATCGATTGCCAGCATCATTGGCCCGAATGGCGCCGGAAAAACAACCCTTTTCAACTGCATTTCAGGATATTACGTCCCGGAAGGGGGGGAAATCCTGTTCTACGGCGCGCCCATTCACGGACAACCCACCTACCAGGTGGCCGCGCTCGGCATTGCCCGCACCTATCAAAATATCCGTTTGTTTGGACAAATGACCGCCATCGAAAATGTGATGGTCGGGCAGTATCCCAGATTTAAGGCCGGCTGGGTGGATGCCATCCTTGCGACCCGCCGCGAACGGAACGAGGAAAAACAAGCCATCCAAGAAGGCCGCCGCTTGCTAAAATTCGTCGGGCTGGAGGGACTGGGCGACCAACTGGCCCTCAACCTGCCCTATGGCGCGCAACGCCGGCTCGAAATTGCGCGCGCACTCGCCAACAAACCGCGCCTGCTGCTGCTGGACGAACCCACCGCCGGTATGAATCCGCAGGAAACCGACCAGATGACCCACTTCATCCGCAGCCTGCGTGACGAGTTGGGCATCACGATCCTGCTGATTGAACACGACATGCGCGTCGTGATGGATATTTCTGACCAAATCACCGTCCTCGATTACGGCACCAAAATCGCCGAGGGCCAGGCCAAAGAGATCCAGTCCAACCAGCGCGTGATTGAAGCCTATCTCGGCCCAGATGTAACCAGCCTGACCGAAAAATATCAGCTACGAAAGAAACAGCGTCATGATGCTAAAAGTTGAAAACCTACATGTTTTTTACGGAGCCATCAAAGCCCTGAAAGGGGTCAGTTTCCACCTGGAAAAGGGAGAAATTGTGGCCCTGATTGGCGCAAACGGCGCGGGCAAGTCGACCGTCCTCAACACCATTTCGGGCATCCTGCGCCCGCGTGAAGGCTGTGTCTCTTTTCAGGATCAGAAAATTGACCAAGTTCCCCCGCAAGAAATTGTGCGCAAGGGCATCATCCATGTCCCGGAGGGACGCAAAATTTTCTCGCGCATGACAGTCACCGAAAACCTGGAGATGGGAGCCTACACCCATGCCGACCGCGCCACACTTGCCCGGGACATGGAATCCGTTTTCGAGCGTTTTCCACGCCTGCGCGAACGCCGCAGCCAACTGGGCGGCACCCTTTCGGGCGGCGAGCAGCAAATGCTGGCAATCGGGCGCGGGCTGATGGCCCATCCAACCCTCCTGATTTTGGATGAACCCTCCATGGGGCTTTCCCCGCTGCTGGTGGAACAAATCTTCGACATTATTCAGGATATCAACGAACAGGGCAGCAGCATCCTGCTGGTAGAGCAAAATGCCCAAATGGCGCTCGCCATTGCAGACCGGGCCTATGTCCTCGAGACCGGCAAAATCGTGATGCAAGGAAGCGGAGACGACCTGCTGAAAGACCCAAGCGTCATTCAGGCCTACCTGGGCGGCAATTGACATAGATATTAAGAGTATCATTTGAGAGGCAGGCCCTGCCGAGCGTCCTGAGCGGTCGAAGGATCGCAGGGCCGGTATGTAAAATTCATTTTCAAAGCGAAAGCCCTGCTCGAAACGAGCGGGGCTTTCGCTTTTAGTCTTGCCGGTGGGCCGCCGAAAAAGCGAAAAACTCCTGGGCCGGACAGAGAGACAGCAGCCGCCAAACTGCCCCAGCAAAGGATGACATTTGCAACTTGAATTCCTCCTCCTCAGACGGTAAAATAAGGACACCATTGCAAATTAACAACCTATCCAGTCCTAACATTGGTTCGGCGGTCGTCCGAGGTAACTTGGCGGCGTGAGAAAGCCTCTCGAAAAGTGCCGCTGACCCCACCTTTCGGCCCCCTCGTCTCCTCCTCATTGCGCTGACCGCGCAAAAGTTGAGGTGCGAAAGGGGGCAAGGAGCCGACCCTATGAGCCTCTGGAAAGAATATCTCCAACCCCAAACCGTCCAAGAAGCTGTGGAGGCGCTCGCCTCCGCCCCGCCCCCCGCGATTCCAATCGCGGGCGGTACCGATTTAATGATCGACCTGCAGCAGGGCCACCATGCCCCGGTGCATACCCTGGTCGACCTGACCGGCATCGCCGAAATGCGCGCCCTCGAAATCCGGGCCGGGCAATTGTTCATCGGCGCAGGCGTGCCCCACAACCGGATCGTCGAATCGGCGCTGGTACAGGAACACGCCCAATCGCTGGTCGAATCGTGCGGGCTGATCGGCGGGCCGCAAGTCCGCAACTCGGCCACGCTGGGCGGGAACGTGGCCCACGCCCTGCCCGCCGCCGATGGCATGATCGGGCTTTTGGCGCTGGAGGCTGAAGCGCAGGTTGCTTCACCTTCAGGCCGCCGCCTGCAACCGTTACACGAGCTTTTTCTAGGCCCGGGCAAAACGGCCCTGAAAGCGGATGAGGTTCTGGTCGGCTTCTATCTGCCGCTGATCAAAGCCCACCAGGCCTCAGCCTTTTGCCGCGTCATGCGGGCGCAGGGGATCGCCCTGCCAATTCTTAACCTGGCCGCCTGGCTCGAACGGGACGGCGAGACCATCCGCGCCGCGCAGATCGCGGTCGGCCCGTCTGGGCCGGTGCCCTTCCGCGCCCGCCAAACGGAAGCATTTCTGGCCGGAAAAGTTTTTTCAGCCGAAACGATTGCCGGAGCGCAGGAAACCCTGCTGGCTGAAGCCAAATTCCGAACCTCCGCCGCGCGCGCCACAGCGGAATACCGGCGCGAATTGGTGGTTGTCTTATTGAAAAACGCCTTATCCACCGCCTGGGAACGGGCAAAATAGGCTTATTCCATCGCCCTGAGCAGCACACAGTGAAGTCGAAGGGCCTTTTTAAGCGACAAAAAGTTCTCTTAAAAATTGTCCTCCGACTACGCACCGCGCTCCGCTCAGGACGCAAGAATGGTGAAAACATGAAAAAAACTCAACTTTCTTTAACCGTAAATGGACAAAACTACACACTCGACCCAATCCCCGGCGAAATCCTGTCGGATTTGTTGCGCAAACGCCTGCATCTGACCGGCACCAAGATCGCCTGCGGCGAAGCCGAATGCGGGGCCTGTACCGTCATCATGGATGGCGAGCCGGTCCTTTCGTGCTCGACCCCCGCCGAGCGGGCGCATGGCAAGACGATTACCACCATCGAAGGCCTCGCCAAACAGGATCAACTGCACCCCTTGCAGACCGCCTTCATCAAGCACGGCGCAGTCCAGTGCGGGTTCTGCATCCCCGGCCAGATTATGACTTCGTATGCGCTCTTGCAGAAAAAGCCCAGGCCAACTTCGGACGACATTCGGCATGCCCTGAAAGACACGCTTTGCCGCTGCGCAGGCTATCCGACCATCGAAAACGCCATTTTAGCGGCAGCGGAATCGCTCGAAACGGGCCAGGCGGTCGCAGAACCGCAGATTCCGGCCTCAGCCACGCAAGCGGCAACGGTCGGGACGTTGAAAGTCCGCCCGGATGCGGTTGAAAAGGTGACGGGCAGCGCGATCTTCACCGATGATCTTATTTTCGAGAATATGCTTTTCGCGGCGGTCAAACGCGCAGGCGTGCCGCACGCTTTTGTCAAAAAAATAAATGTGGAAAAAGCCCGCCAGGCCGCTGGCGTTGTGCGGGTGATGACGGCCGCAGACATCCCCGGCGAAAATATTCATGGCCTGGTAACGCTCGACTGGCCGGTGATGGTCGGCGTCGGGGAACGCGTCCGCTATGTGGGCGACGCGATTGCGATTGTGGCCGCCGAAACGCAAGAGGCCGCCAAAGCGGCAGCGGCCCTGATTGAAGTTGAGTTTGAACTCCAGCCAGTGATCAGCGACGCCGTCCAGGCCCGCCAGGAAGGCCAGCCGCAGATCCACGAGAAAGGCAACCTGCTCAAGCACATCAAAGTCCGCAAGGGCGACCCGGAGATTGGCTTTGCCCAGGCGGATGTGGTCCTGGAGCATACCTTCCACACCCCGGCCCACGACCACCTGTTTATGGAGCCGGAATGCAGTATTGCCGTCCCCGAAGGCGAGCGGATGCTGGTTTACGTCGGGTCGCAGATCCCGTATCAGGATCGGACGCAGGTCGCCGCCGCTTTGGGCTGGGATGAAAACCGGGTGCGGATCGTCGGCCAGTTGATGGGCGGCGGATTCGGCGGCAAGGAAGATATTGCCGGGCAGATTCACGCCGCGCTCCTGGCAAATGCCACCGGGCGGCCGGTCAAACTGCTGTTTGACCGGCAGGAAAGCCTGCTCGTGCATCCCAAGCGCCACGCGACCCAAATCAAGGTCAAACTTGGCGCGAAGCGCGATGGCACCCTGCTGGCCGCCAAGACCGAACTCTACGGCGATACCGGCGCTTATGCCTCGCTCGGCGAAAAAGTGTTGACGCGCGCCACGACCCACTCGGCTGGCCCTTACAAAATTCCGCATGTCCACGCCGATTGCTACGCGATGTACACCAACAACCCTCCGGCGGGCGCCTTCCGTGGGTTTGGCGTGCTGCAATCGGCCTTTGCCTTTGAGACGATGATAGACAAACTGGCCGAAATGCTTGAGATTGACCGGATCGAATTGCGCCGCAAGAACGCCCTGCGGGTTGGCGACGAGACCAGCACCGGACAGATCATGCGCGAGAGCGCCGGGCTGGTCGAGTGTATTGATAAAGTTGAAGCAGAGATGAAGCGTTTGGTGGGGAGCGATAAGTTGTTATTCGAAAATTCGAACGTCGAATACTCGAATAACGAATCCCCGAATATCGACCTTTTCAAAGCGCGGCCTGTGCCGGGCGCAGAGCACCTGATCCGCGCCTGGGGTTTTGCTTCGGCCTTCAAAAATACCGGCCTGGGTGGCGGCGCGGATGATACCTCCGGGGCGGAAGTCGAACTATACGAAGATGGATCGTTCCAGGTGCGCTCGGCTGCTGCCGAACTCGGCCAGGGACTGGTAACGGTGATGCGGATGGTGGTAGCTGAGGAATTATCGGTCGCGGCAGAGCAGGTTGCGGTGCTGGTGATGGATACCGACCTGACGCCCAACGGCGGCCCGACAACGGCCAGCCGCCAGACGTACGTCACCGGCAACGCTTCAAGGTTGGCAGCCAAGACCCTGCGAGAAGCGATCACCGCGACCCTGGCCGAACGCTACGACCAGCCGCCCGAAAAGATTCACTTTAACGAGGGCAGCGTGCGCGTCAACGGCCACAGCCTGACCATGCAGGAAGTTTACAAAGAAATGAAAGCCGCCGGTAAAAATCCGCGCGTCTTGTACGAATATCATGCGCCCGAAACCAAACCGCTCGGCCAGGGCGGCGATATGCACATCGCTTTCTCGTTTGCCACGCAAGCCGCCGAGGTGGAAGTCAACACCGACACGGGCGAAGTGCGCGTCCTGCGGGTCATCTCGGCCAACGACGTTGGGCGCGCCATCAACCCGCTTGGCCTGCGCGGACAGGTGGAAGGCGGCGTGGTGATGGGCGTCGGGCAAGCCCTGCTCGAAAACTTCATCACCAAAGATGGGATGGTGGTCACCGATCACATGTCGCGTTACCGCATTCCGTCGATTGTGCATACGCCTGAGATCACGCCGATCATCGTCGAAGACCCGACCAAGGACGGCCCCTACGGCGCAAAAGGCGTCGGCGAGATTGTGCTGATCCCGACCCCGCCCGCGATCACGAATGCAATCTACAACGCCGTCGGCGTGCGCTTCGACAGCCTGCCCGTCGATCAGGAGCAATTGCTGTGGGCGATGGAAGAAAACAAGCGCGAATTATTGTCTTGACAAATCGCTTCAAAGGCATATAATCACGCCAACTTAACAAGCAAAAACAAAGACGTGGATGAGTACGTTTCAAAGCGATTTTCAGAGAGCCGGCGGTTGGTGTGAATCCGGTAAAAGCGCAGAAGCCGAATGGCCCACCGAGTTGAGCGGACGAAAGGAAACGATTAGTCCAATCCGGGAACTCCCGTTACAGGGTGAGGGTATAAGCCAACCGAGGCCGTACCCGAAAAAAGTGACGCTGGCTTTTAATCCCTGTGCATCATGACAGGGATTTTTCCTTAAGCTCCTCAGAGCGGGATAAGCGCAAGCGTAATTTGGGTGGTACCACGGGAGTCCCCTCTCGTCCCAACGGACGGAGGGGACTATTTTGTTAAGTCACAAGGAGAAGACCATGCATTCATCCAAACCGCGCCTGCTGACCGGCGACCGCCCGACAGGCAAACTGCATCTCGGCCATTACGTTGGTTCGCTCGCAAACCGCGTCCGGCTCCAGCACCAATACGAATCATTTTTTATTATTGCCGACCTGCACACCCTGACGACCCGCCCCGAACGGGCATACATCGAACAGATCCCGCTCTTCATCCGCGAGATCGTGCTCGATTACCTGGCAGTCGGGATCGACCCGCAGATCAGCACGATCTTCGTCCAGTCGGCCATCCCGGAGACCTACGAACTCAACCTGCTCTTTGAGATGCTGGTGACTGTTCCGCGCCTGGAACGGATGCCCTCGCTCAAAGACATGGCCCGCGACGCCAAGCTCGAAACGATGCCTTTTGGCCTGCTCGGCTACCCGGTGCTGCAAGCCGTCGACATCCTGCTGCCGCGCGCCCAGGCCGTCCCGGTTGGCAAAGACAACCAGGCCCATGTCGAACTGGCCCGCGAAATAGCGCGCCGTTTCAACAACCTGTACGGCGAAGTCTTCCCCGAGCCGGAGGATATCATCGGCGAGGTGCCGACCCTGGTCGGCACGGATGGCAAAAACAAGATGAGCAAATCGCTTGGCAACGCCATCTTCCTTTCAGATGACGCCGCGACAGTCGAATTCAAGGTCAAGGGCATGTACACCGACCCGAAACGCCTGCGGGCGACAGACCCCGGCACGGTCGAGGGCAACCCGGTTTTCGACTATCACGAGGCTTTCAATCCCGACAAAGACGAAGTCGCCGAGCTGAAGGAACGCTATCGGGCCGGCAAAGTCGGCGATGTCGAAGTCAAGGCCAAACTGGCGCGCGCCCTGAACAGCTTTCTCGAACCGATCCGCGAAAAACGGGCCTATTACCTGGCCCACCCGACCCTGCCGCAGGACGTACTTGCAGACGGCATCCGCCGGATGCAAAGCGAGGCCAAAGAGACGATCGAAATTGTGCGCGCTCAGACCGGGATGGCGTATTCGCTCGGCCTGTTCAGCGACGAAATCGACATTTTCGGGAGCGAGTAAATCCTGGTCCCTGAACGCATTTGCAGCGAACGCGTCGCCCGGCAGCTTCGAGCGGGCATGTCCAAATCGCGGCAGGGCCGGACGCGCTTCGAATACCGATTATCAAAGAACCACTAACCAATATCTCCCCCCCCGGAGGCTCTTATGCTCAAACCCTTTATCGCCAAAGCCATCAACCACGCTTCCCTGACCGTCGCCGAAGCGGAACAGGCCATGACCATTATCATGACCGGCCAGGCCAGCCAGGCCCAGATTGGGGCTTACCTGGTTGCCCTGCGCATGAAAGGCGAAACCGTTGAAGAAATCACTGGATCGGTGCGCGCCATGCGGGCCGTCTCTGTCAAAGTCCCCGTCAGCGACCGGGCCGCGCCGGTCTACGACATCGTCGGGACGGGCGGCGACGGCGCGCAGACCTTCAACATCTCCACCGCCGCTGCTTTCGTCATCGCCGGGGCCGGGCGGCGCGTTGCCAAACACGGCAACCGGGCCGCCTCCTCGCAATGCGGCAGCGCCGATGTGTTGGCCGCGCTCGGCCTCAACCTGGATCTGACTCCCGAACAGGTCGGCCAGGCCATCGACGAAATCGGGATCGGCTTCATGTTCGCGCCCAAATTCCACCCCGCCATGAAACACGCCGTTGGCCCGCGCAAAGAAATCGGCCAGCGCACGATCTTCAACGTGCTCGGCCCGCTCACCAATCCCGCCGGGGCCGAAATCCAATTAACCGGCGTCTACAGCCCCGGCCTGACCGAACCGCTCGCGCAGGTCCTCGCCAGCCTCGGCAGCCGGGCCGCGCTCGTCATCCACGGCGCGGGCGGCACAGACGAACTCAGCCTGGCCGGCCCCAGCCGGGTCAGCCATCTGCAAGACGGCAAAATCCGCACCTACGATCTCGACCCCGCCGAATATGGTTTCGCGCGCGCCACAATCGCCGACCTGCGCGGCGGCACAGCCGACCAGGCCGCCGGCATGATGAGCGACCTGCTGAGCCGAAAGCTAAACGGGGCCCGGCGCGACGCGATCCTGCTCAACGCCGCCGCGACCCTCTCCGCCGAAACCGGCGACTTCAAAAACGCCCTGGCCGAATGCGCCCAGGCCCTCGACAGCGGCGCGGCCCTCGCAAAACTGAACAGGCTGGTCGAATTCAGCCAATCCTTCGCCGGACAGCTGCCGGCCTAGCCCGCTGCCCGGCGAACGCCCCGAAAGAACCTGCTGTGAAGAACATCATCAAAACCATTCTCGACCAAAAACGCCTGGAAATCGCGGCGCTCGACGCCCCGGCCTTGCGCCGCGCCGCAGACTCTTCGCCGCTCCCGCGCAATTTCCGGGCCGCAATTGCCCGCCGCCAGAGCGGACGCCCCCCAGCCTTGATTGCCGAACTGAAGCGCGCCAGCCCCTCCAAAGGGATGCTTGCCCCGCAGCTCGACCTGTTGCAGGCAGCAGATATTTACGCCCAAAACGGCGCAGCCGCCATCTCTGTTCTGACCGACGAAAAATTCTTTCAAGGCAGCCTCAAGACCCTGCGCGAAGTCCGTCAACGCCAATCACAAATTACAAATTACCCATTACCTCTATTACGCAAAGATTTTATTATTTCCGAATCGCAGATATACGAAGCACGCGCCCACGGGGCCGACGCCATTCTGCTGATCGCCGCCGCCCTGCCCGACGACGCCCACTTCGCCGACCTGCACGCCTGCGCCCTCAGCCTCAACCTGACCGCCCTGGTTGAAGTCCATAATGAATCCGAAACCGAGCGCGCACTGCGAATTCCCGGCATCCAGGTGATCGGAATCAACAACCGCAACCTTGCCACCTTCCAAGTCTCGCTCGCAACCAGCGAACGCCTGCGCCCGCTGATTCCCGCTGAAATCACCGTCGTCGCCGAAAGCGGCATCTTCAGCGCGCAGGATGTCAACCGCCTCCAAAAAGCTGAGGTGGACGCCATCCTGGTCGGTGAAGCCCTCGTCACGGCAGCAGACATCCCCGCCAAAGTGCGGGAACTTTCAGGTTCGTAACGCGGGATGTTATCCCGCGTAGGCGGGTTAGCAATCCGCTCTACAAAAGCGCAGGCGGGTTAGCAATCCGCTCTACAAAAGCGCAGGCGGGTTAGCAACCCGCTCTACAAAAGCGCAGGCGGGTTAGCAACCCGCTCTACAAAAACATAGGCGGAGTAGCAACCCGCTCTACAAAAAGATATGCGGGTTAGCAACCCGCTCCACAAGAACATCTATGACAAAAATCAAAATTTGCGGCATCAAAACCCTGCCAGACGCCCTGGCCGCCATCGAAGCCGGCGCAGATCTGCTTGGCTTTAACTTCTACCCGAAAAGCCCGCGCTCTATCAACGCAGCGGCTTGCCGTCAAATTACGCTTGGTTTGCGTGAAAAATATCCCGGTTTGCTCCTGGTCGGCGTTTTCGTCAACAGCCCCGCCGACGAAATCCGGGCCATTCTGCAAGCTGCCGGCCTGGACCTGGCCCAACTGCACGGCGACGAAACCCCGCAAATGCTGGCAGAACTCGGCCCGCTGGCTTTCAAAGCCGTGCGCCTGCCGTCTGCCATTCTCCAGCGCGAGTGCGACATCCAGTCTGTTTTAGACTCCGCTTTCGTCCGTGATTGCGCTGCCGGGAGCGCTGACCGGCCCAGGCTGCTGCTCGACGCCTCGGCTCCCGGCCTGTACGGCGGCTCCGGCCTGACCACCGACTGGGCCGCCGCCGCCCAAATCGCCCGCCAGCACCCGATCCTGCTGGCGGGTGGGCTGACTCCCGCAAACGTCGCCCAGGCCGTGCGGCAAGTACAACCTTGGGGCGTGGATGTTGCCTCCGGCGTGGAGTCCAGCCCAGGGGTGAAAGACCCCCAGAAAATGAAAAAGTTTGTCGAACAAGTCCATTCCAAACAGTCATTGGCGATTGGTAATTTCCGCCCCTCCCTTACCAACCCTCAATGACCATTTAACACTGACCGAGGAACCATGACCCTGCTCCCCTCTAAATTCGGGCCTTACGGCGGACAATACGTCCCCGAAACCCTGATGCCCGCCCTGACAGAACTCGAAGCCTGCTTTGTCGAAGCCCAAGCGGACCCGCAATTCCAGCGCGAGTTCAACAAACTGCTCGCAGATTTCGTTGGCCGGCCCACCCCGCTGACCTACGCCCGGCGGCTCTCCGAACAACTCGGCGGCGCGCAAATCTACCTCAAGCGCGAAGACCTGGCCCACACCGGCGCGCACAAGATTAATAACGCCCTCGGCCAGGCCCTGCTCGTCAAACGCATGGGCAAAAGCCGGGTTGTCGCCGAAACCGGCGCGGGCCAACACGGAGTGGCCTCAGCCACCGCCGCCGCCCTGCTCGGCCTGAAGTGTGTCGTCTACATGGGCGCGCTCGATATAGCCCGCCAGGAACCCAACGTTTTTCGGATGAAACTGCTGGGGGCCGAAGTCCGCCCCGTCAGCAGCGGCACCCAAACCCTGAAAGACGCCATCAACGAAGCCATCCGCGATTGGGTCACCAACGTCCGCGACACGCACTACCTGCTTGGCTCGGCCCTCGGCCCGCACCCGTACCCGACCCTCGTGCGCGAATTTCAGTCGGTGATTGGCCGCGAAGCCCGCCAACAGGTTCTATCCGAACTGGGCCGCCTGCCGGATACAGTCGTGGCCTGCGTCGGCGGCGGCTCCAACGCGATTGGCATTTTCAGCGGCTTTCTCAGGGATGCGGATGTCGGGCTAATCGGCGTGGAGGCGGCTGGCAGCGGAATCCCGTCTGGCAGGCACGCCGCCCGCTTCGGCGACCCGGCCCGCGGACGCCTGGGCGTGATTCACGGAACCCGAACCTTTGTCCTGCAAACCGAAGACGGCCAGATCGCCAATACTCACTCTGTTTCAGCCGGTCTGGATTACGCTGCGGTCGGCCCCGAACACGCCCGGCTGCGAGACCAGGGGCGCGCCTGCTACACCTCCGCCACCGATCAAGAAGCGCTGGCAGCCTTTTCGACTCTCTGCCAGACCGAGGGCATCATCCCGGCCCTCGAATCGTCTCATGCCGTCGCCGAAGCCATCAAACTGGCCCCAAAAATGAGAAAAGACCAGGTTCTGCTGATCAATCTCTCAGGGCGCGGCGACAAAGACCTGAACACGGTCATGCAAGAAATTTATCCAACCCGTATCAGCCGGGTTGGATCGCCTGTAGCGTACAGGCAGCCAGAAATGGAGCAGCGTTGAACCGGATTGAAGCAGCATTCCAAAACAAACCTATTTTTATGCCCTACTACCCCGTCGGCTACCCCGATTTAGCGACTTCGATTGACGTACTCGAAGCCCTTGCCAAAAACGGGGCAGATCTGATCGAAGTCGGCCTGTCTTTTTCCGATCCGCTGGCAGATGGCCCTGTGATCCAAAAAGCAACCCAAATTGCGCTGGCGCAGGGCCTGACCACCCAACAGGTGCTGGCGGCTGTTGGCGAGTTGCGCCAGCGCGGCGTCAGCATCCCGCTGATTTTGATGGGCTACTACAACCCGATCCTGGCCTACGGGCTGGAAAGATTCGTGGATGAGGCTATCGCAGCCGGCGCGGACGGCTTCATCATCCCCGACCTGCCCCCCGAAGAAGCCGATGAGTTTACAACCGTTTTGTCCGCAGCCGGGAGACAGCCGGCGCTGCCGCAGATCACGATGCTGGCCCCCACCACCTCCGACGAGCGGATGGAAGCGATTACCCGCAACGCGAAAGGTTTTATCTACCTCGTCAGCGTAACCGGCACCACCGGAGAACGCCAAGACATCTCCGCCGGGCTGGCAGAATTGGTGGCGCGAGTCCGCCAGCAGACTCGCCTGCCTGTCTGTGTTGGGTTTGGGATTGGAACCCCGCAGCAAGCCAAAGCCGTCGGCGCAATCGCGGATGGCATCATCGTGGGCACAGCCTGTATCCGGGCGCTGGAAAACAGCCCGAACCCGGTCGAAACAGCCAGAGAATTTGCGCGGAGTTTTCGGGAAGCAATTTAGGGCGTGAGCGCCCAAGTGGCTGGCTCTCTTTGTTTGTCTTCGCGCTTATAATAAAGCATGAGCAACAAGGAGGCTTTTCATGGGCGATCAACCTGAGTCAATTAACGTTCAACGCCGCCGCAAAAGCGGCGGCATAAGCGGCAGAGCAGAAGCGCCGGTTCGGCGCGGTTCTTCACCAAGAGGCGGTTTTTCATCCGGCGGCCCCGGCAGTGGCGGCGGCGGTTTACCAGTTTCTGGCGGAAAGTTGGGGGGCTGCGGCGGCATTCTCTTGATCGTTGTGTTTGTGATCTACTATTTGCTTTCGGGCGGCGCTGGGGACGATCTGCTGTCTGAGGGCGGAACCGGAAACGATCCGCAACAATCAGCCCAAACCTTGCCAACCAATACCCCGCGCCCAACTCGCGTCCCATCTGCCGAGCAGAGCGGACAAACCTGGCTGGTAATGCTCTATCAGGATGGCGACGACCAGGTTTTGGAACAGGATATTTTTCTTGACCTGAACGAAGCCGAAAAGGTTGGCTCGTCTGAGCGGGTCACAATTGTGACCCAGTTTGACCGCTTCCGGGGTGGTTTTAACGGCGACGGGAACTGGGCTTCGACCCGGCGCTACCTGGTCACTCAGGACGATGATCTGAATGCCATAAACTCCCAAATGGTGGCAGACCTGGGCGAAGCCAGCATGTCTGAAGGGCAATCCCTGGTTGATTTTGTGACCTGGAGTATCAGCCAATATCCCGCCGACCGTTTTGTCTTGATTCTCTCCGACCACGGCATGGGCTGGCCGGGCGGTTGGAGCGACCCTGCTCCGGGTACACGGGACCCGGGCCGCGCGCCGCTGATTGGCGCACTGGACGGCGACCACTTATTCCTTTCAGAAATCGACGAGGCCCTCGGCCAAATCCGACAGCAAACCGGCCTGGAGAAGTTTGACATCATCGGCATGGACGCTTGTTTGATGAGCCAGCTGGAAGTCTATGCAGCCTTGCAGCCGCATGCCCGCTTTGCGATTGCGTCCGAAGAGACCGAGCCAGCCCTCGGCTGGGCTTACGCCTCCTTCTTGCAGACCCTGACGGATAACCCCGACATGGGAGCAGATCAATTGGCAGCGGCAGTGGTCCAGTCTTACATCGCGCAAGATGAGCGGATTGTGGACAACCAGGCCCGCGCTGAATTTCTACGCCAGGGATCTCCGATGGGCGGCTTCTTCGGCGAAAGCACCGTCAGCGCTGCCCAACTGACCCGTCAACTGGAGCGCAACATCACCCTGACCGCAGTCGATCTTGAAACCTTTCCAAACTTGATGCAGCGTTACAACGAATTTGCGTATGCCTTGCAGAACGAAGACCAGGCCACGGTCGCCAGTGCCCGCAACTATGCTCAATCGTATACCAGCATTTTCGGGAAAGAGGTGCCGGCCTCCTTTATCGATCTGGGTCATTTTGCGCAACTGGTCGCCCAAAAAAGCGATTCCAGCGCGCTAACAAAGCCGGTCGACAACCTGATGGCAGCTCTCAATCAGGCCATCGTTGCCGAAAAACATGGCTCAGCCAAGCCCGGCTCGACCGGGATTGCGATTTACTTTCCCAATTCCACGCTCTACCGCTCCCCTTATACCGGGATGCAATCTTATACCCAGATTGCGGACCGCTTTGCCCAGGAGTCTCTCTGGGACGATTTTCTCGTCTATCACTACAACGATCGTCCCTTTAAACTGGCGGATGCCGGGCCTGTTTCTGCGGATTCCAGTTCTCCAGCGCGTGTGCCGGGTTCCGGCAACGTCAGCATTTCGGCCATCAGCGCATCCACGAACAGCATCGAACCGGAAGAAACCGTCACGCTCAGTGCCGAAATTAGCGGCAGCAACATTGGCTACATTTATTTGCTGATCGGTTTTTATGACCCACAGTCCAAATCCATTTTTGTGGCGGATACCGACTTTTTGGAAAGCGCCCAAACCCAAAGCGTGGGAGGCGCTTATTACCCGCGCTGGCCGGATAAAAACTTTGTGATGAATTACGAAGGAACGCAGGCTTGTTCTCAATTTCGGACGGCTCAACCCGCAGCCTGGCCTTGTTTGCCCCCGAAAGCTATGGCGCTTCCGCTGAAGATGCCATCTACAAGGTGGAAGGAACTTACACTTTTGCCGATAGCGCAGAATCACGTTATGCCCAGCTGCTTTTCCAGGACGCAAAACTAATTCAGGTTCTGGGCTATAACGGCAGCCAGCAGGCAGGCGCTCCATCAGAAATCACGCCGCGCGCGGGCGATACCTTTACAGTTTTCCAAAAATGGCTCAACCTCGATTCGCAAGGCAATCTTGCGGACACGCTTTCTGAACCCGGCGAGACCCTGACCTTTCGCGGCACTCCGTTGATCTGGGAAGAAGTCTATGCCCCGGCGGGAGAGTATGTGATTGGGTTTATCGTCGCAGACCACGATGGCAATCAAAAAGTGTCCTATACGACGATTGAAGTGAGATAGAAAAAGCGGGACGGACTAAAAATCCGCCCCGCTTTTTGCTTTAATAGCCAGGCCAGCCACCACGCTGGAAAAGGCGTTCGATTGTTTGACTTTCTGCGCGCCGAAAATCTTTACGAGCAGATCTGAAAACAGGGGGATGTTGGACGAGCCGCCGGTTTTGACAACCGCATCAATCTCGCCCGCTTCCAACCCGGCAGCCGAGAGCGTTGACCGCAAGACTTGCTCTACCCTGGCAACATATTCCAGAATATCGGCTTCAAACTGGTAGCGTGTGTATAACTCCCAGAGCGCGATCTCGCTGTCGTCGAGGCTGATGACCGCCGCGCCAGTTTCAGACAGGGCTATTTTGGCAGCTTCCACCCGGTTGTAAAAAGTAAAAGCCAGGTCGTTGTAGATCAGCGCCTGCAAAGCCTTCAGCCGGGCTGGCGCCATCCCGGCTCGGATGGCCTGCTCGAGCCGATGATGATTAAGCGGCGTCGCCAGGTCGGGCAGGGCCATCCAATCGGGCACGGCCCGGATCATCTCCAAAATTTCAGGCTGATGCTGGACACGTCCCAGGCCAAAATGGGACAGCATCCGCTTTTCGATGATGGCCCGGTCAAAATCAGACCCGGCAATGTCCACCCCACCGCTGGCATAAACCCGGCGCTCGCCACCGCCCAGGCGCATCACGGCGATATCCAGCGTACCGCCGCCGAAATCAAAAATGACGACATTTTGCGATTTAGTGAGCGACTGTTCGTAATCCAGCGCGGCTGCAACCGGCTCCAATTCAAAATCGACCTGCTTGAAACCGGCTTCGTGCGCAGCCTGGCGCAAGGTCTCCTCGGCTTTACGGTCGTCGGCGGCAGTTTGAGCAAATTTGACCGGCCGGCCCAAGACAGCCGATTCAATTTTCTCCCCCAAAATTTGCTCGGCGCGGCCTTTCAACACGCTTAACGTAACTTTTGTGCAAATAGTGGCCGAGATAGAAAAAACGGCCTAAAAAACGAACCTTACCAAATTTCATATCATTGGTATGCTCATGGGACTTTCTTACAGAACAAGGAATATCTATGAGC
>JAVEWN010000155.1:0-5214 GCA_034004515.1 Anaerolineales bacterium
GGCCCTCTAATCGCCCTTCATCCTGAGCGGAGGCCCGCATGTTTCTGCGGGCCGCCGTCGAAGGACATTTTCTGCAAACCGTCTGCGACTACAAACTGGCTGTCTTTCCCAGACAGCCAGTTTTTTGATTGGGAATTTACCAGGATGTGATCCGCCTGGCCGTTATTTTGATGAGCAGGTTTTCCTCAGAATCGATCCAACTTTGCGGGTCGGGAGACTGTTACTCGTGAAAAAAAGCATCGAGTGCCGGGGCCATGTTCTCGGGAATATTTTCATCCCACGCGCCGCCGTCGATGACTTCGCCGGTCGATTGGCCCTGGTCGTTGACTTTGAAGAAGATCGGGATGGCCGGGACGTAAAAACCGAGCGATTCATGATCCCAGCCCCACTGGTCGATATCGACCCGGATCAGGTAGATATTCTCGAAAGCGGCCAGCATCAGTTCGTTTTCATCCGCCAGACTGGCAGATATGCTTTCGCAGGCCGGTCACCACTCCGCATCAAATTCGACGACCGGCAGCATTCCGCGCTCAAGAGCTTTTTGAGCATGCTGCTGAAGCTGTGTTTCCAGATTGCCCTCGACCGGGTCGAGGGCGACGATCACGAGCGGCTCCGGATCTGGCAGGTGGCTGCTTTCGAGTGCGGTTGGGCTGGCTGTCGGGCGGGGCGCAGCCGCCTGGGTGCTTGTTGGCCGCAGGGTTGCTGTTGGGGGCAGAGGGCTGGCGGGTGTCGCTTCCGGGAAGAGGAAGCGGCAGGCCAACAGGCTCAGCGCGAGCAGCAGCAGCGCGGCGAGTTTTGTTTTTGATTTCATCAGGGGCTGGCCTCCACGGGCGGGATTTGGCCTGCGCCGGGAATCTGGATGCTGACCGGCTTTTGGAGTACCGGGCGCAGGCAGGTCTTGCCGTTGCAACTCATATAGCTAAGCCGGATTTCGACAGTCTGCGGCTGGTCGCCGGCGGGCAGTTGGACCGGCAAACGGAGCGTGACCGGCCCGGGCGGGTAGACGAGCAGTTCGCGCGGGTCAACGCTGGGGGTCTGCGGCGGCAGGCTTGCGCTGAGCGGGCCGCTGGCCTGGAGCGGCGAGTCTTCTGGCAGGCTCAGCCGGGTGGGGCGCCCAACGTGGTTGATGCCGGTTTCGGGAATGTCTTTGCTGTACAGGTGAAAACCGGGCCGGAGCGGGGTGAAGGTGGCCGCCAGTACAAAATCCCCGGCCTGGCCGCGTTCCAGCAAAACGGCGACCCGCACCTCGGCCTGCTCCAACTCCGTCAGCAGGGTCGAACTGCCGGGGGCAAAACCGGGCGTGGGGGCGCAGGCAACGGTCCAAACCAGCAGCGTTGCAAGCGCCCCTATGATGCGGAACAGGCGCACGGGTGGAGCGATCTGGCGTTTTTTATGCGTCAAAATAAAGATTGATTTCGTAGGGATGCGGGCGGTTGCGGACGGCCAGCGCATCGTTCTGATATTTGGTTTCGATCCACTGCGCGATCATCTCGGCCTGGAAGACATTACCCGCCAGCAGGAATTCGTGATCGTCCCGGAGCGCGTCGAGCGCTTCTTCGAGCGAGGTCGGCAGTTTTTTGATGCTGGCGCGTTCGGCTTCGCTCATGGCAAAGACATTTCTGTCGAACGGGCCAAAACCGGCTGCGGTCGGATCGATTTTGTTGAGGATGCCGTCTAGGCCGGCCATCAGTTGGGCGGCCAGCGCCAGGTAGACATTGCAGGTGGCATCGGGAGGCCGGAATTCGAAGCGGGCGGTTTCGGGCTGGGTGGCGTATTTGGGGATGCGGATAGCCGCCGAACGGTTGCCAAGCGAGAAAAAGGCGTTGATGGGCGCTTCGTAGCCGGGAATGAGACGACGATAGGAATTGGTGGAGGGGTTGGTGAAGGCCAGCAGGGCCGGGCCATGCGTGAGCAGCCCGCCGATGTAGTAGAGCGCATCCTGGCTCATGTAACCGTAGCCGTCAGCGGCGTAGAAGGCGTTTTTGCCATTTCTGAGCAGCTGCTGGTGGAAGTGCATTCCGCTGCCGGCCTCGCCGTAGAGCGGCTTGGGCATGAAGGTGGCGGTTTGGCCGCGTTGGTGGGCGGTCATCTTGGTGACGTATTTGATGGCCATGCTGGCGTCGCCGGCTTCGAGCAGGCCCATCATCGGGATTTCGATTTCCAACTGCCCCGGCCCGCCGACTTCGTGGTGATGATATTTGACCGGGATGCCCATTTTCTCGAGGGTTAGGCACATTTCGGAGCGCAGGTTGTAGAGTTGATCTTTGGGCGGGATGGCGTGATAGCCGCCATGCAGCGGAATATAATGGCCGTGGCCGCCGGCGGCGCTGTTCCAATCGGCTTCGCAGCTTTCGAGAGAGTAACCGGCCCGGTTGACGCCGTTTTCGTAGCTGACGTGGTCAAAGACGTAGAATTCGAACTCTGGCCCCCACAGGCTGCGGTCGGCAATCCCGGTTTCTTTGAGATATTCTTCGGCGCGGATGGCGATGTTGCGCGGGTCGTTGCCAAAGGTGGCGTGGGTATCCGCTTCGTAGGTTTTTGAGATGAAGCTGAGGGTTTTGGCTTCCCAGAACGGATCGATAAAGCCGGTTGCCAGGTCTGGAACCAGGATCATATCGCCTGAGCTGACCGATTTCAGCCCGACCGAGGAGCCGTCGAAGCCGAGGCCTTGATCCATCAGATCGGGGGTGAACTGGCTGGCAGGGACGGTCAGATGCCGCCAGCGGCCCCACAGGTCGCTGAATTTGATGTCGACCATTTGGATTTCGTTTTGTTCGATATACTGGCGTGCTTGTTCAAAGGTTTGGAACATGTAGGAGTCTCCTTATTGAGTGGTTGAGGCTTCTTATTTTTAACCTTTGGGCCGCCGCTTTGCCAGTGCTTTCCATCATCAAAAGGGCTGGCGTTTGTCCCGTTTTTGATGGGTGGGAAAGGGCAATTTTGATTCACGAGGATCTGAATCAAGCAGGTAAAATAGCATGACGAAATTTGACCCGCGCCTGCTTTATCGTTTTGGCAGGGCAAAAACCTTTTCTTAAACCAGAAACACCAGAAGCAAGGGCGAAAGAAGGCAGGCGGCGGCGGTTTCAAGCACCACGAAAATCCAGGTAAGCGCCAGCGGCCGCTTGGCCCGCCAATAAAGCAGAAGCGCATTCCCGCCGACGAAGAGGATAACCCCCAGGCAGACCAGGCCGATTATCGCGGCCAGCATTTCGGGCGGCCCTTTTGCGGGCTCATTTTCAATCCGCCAATAAAGCAAATAAGTTGCGACAGAACTTAGCAGCATCCCCCAGCCTGCAACGACACTTACACCGCTCAAAACTTTGGCAATTTTCATAAGGATTGCTCTCATTCCTGGAAAATATCCGATTGAAAAACCTGGCGTTGGAAATCCTTTTTTAGGGGAGCAGCCACCTTGCGGTGTCACCATCCATCACGACATTATATGTATTTGCTCACACCCTACCCCGAAGCGGGCCGTCATTGCGAGTAGGGTGCTTTTCCCGACGAAGTACGAGTACCCGTAGTGGTAATCTCCATTTTGACGGGAAAACCCCCAATCTGAGAGCTTTTTGCCGTTTAAGCGGGGAGTGCTGACCGGTCCAGAACCGCAGGTGCTGGGTTGCCACCCTTCGACTACGCTCAGGACGGCTCGTAAGGTCATCTGAAACGGCTTTTTCTACTACCTGCGAGTAAATACTTCGGCTTTGCCCCACACCCAAAATGATTTTATCAAAGATTATCGTAATCGTTCACGGGGGGGCACCCCATTAAAACGTGGAGTGACAGAGAATTGACAAAAAAGGGGGTTCACTGGCAAACTCAAAGGACTATGAGATCCTTAGGAGCGACCAATGAACCCACAAGAGATATTTTGCCCTAATATTGCCTGTCCCGCAAGAGGTCAAACCGGAAAAGGGAACATTCATGTTCACAGCCAGAAAGACGAGCGTTTTATTTGCGATGCTTGTCGGGAAACTTTTACGATCCGGTTATGGTTAGGCGGTGTAGTCAGTCGCAAGCGAGACCTGGATTTGATCCAATCTTTGGTGGACAACGTCCGTGCAATTGCGCTTTGTCGTCCTTTGTTGCTGGCAGCCGATGGTCTGGCAAGTTACGTCGCAGCTTTTCGGATGGCTTTTCGAAGCAAAATGCCACACTTGGCTCCTTCCGCCTTCATTGGGTGCAGCGTACACCCGCTATTGCCGCCAAACTAACCGATCATAGATGGACTTATTCAGAATTACTCGCTTTCAAAGTACCACCGCCACGTTGGAGACCGCCTATTCAGCGCGGCAGACCTTCTCAGGCTATACTCGATTTGACCCAAAGGGGGCTAATTGACCACGGTTAACTGTGGTGACACCCCACCTTAGAGCCACCCGCTTTTTTGTCGAAAAACCTTTACCACTTCAACCAACACAGTGGAAGGCTATCATCGCCAACTGCGCAAGGTCATCAAGAACAAAGGCTCTTTTCCGACTGAGCAGGCAGTCCGCAAACTGCTCTACCTGGCAACGATGGACATTACCAAAAAATGGACCACTCCCATTCAAAACTGGCCTCTGATCCTCAACCAGTTAGCCATCCGTTTTGAAGAGCGGTTCCCAACCTGATATTTTCCTGCTCACTGCTCCCGGCATTGTAGCCTGGGGCGGTGACGGGCCTCAAGGGCCGCTGCGCTTACCCCTTGACCCTCGCCACCGGCCAGGCTGGCCCAAAAATCGCGGCGGGCAGGAAAAAAATGAAAATGGTTCTCCATCCATTTACACAATGTTCTTGGCACTACCCGTAGTGATACTTTTCCGACTCCTTAGCGTAACGGTTGCGCAATCAGCGCAAGAATCGTAAAAAACGCGATTTTTTTGACAAGTTTTCGCTCTCAAAACCGAGAAAATTCGGTCAAAAAGCATCCAAGGCACGCCCAATCTTCTCCAGTGTCAAAAAGCCTACAAAACGACAAGAATAACTTGCCCAAATATGGATAATATGGCGAAAAATCTCGGTTCAATTCTGTATATGGCGGTTTCAAAATTTTATCGTTTTTTACGATTCCGCTTCTGATTGCGCAAAACTTACGTTAGATCAAAAGCCGCGCAGGTATTGGGGCGGGGTCGGCAGCGGTTGGTTGAGGGCTTGGGCGGCGCGCAAAGGCCAGTAAGGATCGCGCAACATTTCGCGCCCCAGCAGCACCAGGTCTGCCCGGTGATTGCG
>JAVEWN010000042.1:0-25186 GCA_034004515.1 Anaerolineales bacterium
CATCGAGCGATTTAGCCATGTTAATATCGGCGGTCATCACCAAGATCGGGACGTTTTTCCAGCGTTCATCTGCCCGGATGATATCCAGAATTTCGGCCCCGGAGGCAAAAGGCAGGTGGACATCCAGCAGAATCAGGGCCGGCTTGCGGGATTCGAGCAGGGCTGCGTAATGGAGGCCGTTGTCATCGAGGCCGGTCTCAAATCCAATTTGTTCGAGGCTGACCGAAAAAATGCGGCCCAGCTTTGGATCATCTTCGACAATCAGTGCAAAAGGTTTGTTCGCCATCTTAACTCTATTCTTCTGCCAGGAATGGCAGGATAACCGTAAAAGTGCTGCCGTTGCCCACTTCACTTTCGAGCTTAATCTGGCCGCCCATCAGTTCGGCCAGTTGTTTTGTGATGGACAGGCCCAGGCCGGTGCCGCGATTATAGTGGGTAATGTCATTGTCCACCTGGCGGAAAGGCTCAAAGATGTAGGTTTGGGCCGCTTTTGGAATGCCTGCTCCGCTATCCGAGATGCGCATGGCCCAGTGATGGCGATCTGAACGCAGGAATTCAATTTTGACAGACCCCTGGCTGGTAAATTTGATTGCATTCCCCGCCAAGTTTATCAGAATTTGCTGCAAACGCTTGGAATCGCCTTGCAAGGTTTCAGGTAAATCTGGGGCGACGGAATAAGTGAAGTCCAGCCCCTTCTTTTCAGCCAGGATTTGCATGGTCGAAGCCACGCGCTCTATCAGGGCGGAGGGCGAGAAAGGCTGAATGCGCAATTGAACCGAGCGGGCTTCTATTTGAGCCTGGTCGAGCAGTTCGCCAATCATGGTGTTGAGATAGTTCGCGCTGTCGACGATGTTGTCGGCGGCATCTCTTTGTTCCTCATTCAATTTTCCAAAAAGGTTGTTTTGAAGCAGTTCGGCGTAGCCGATGACCGCGCCCAACGGCGTCCGCAATTCGTGGCTCACTTTTGCGAGCAACTGGCTTTTGAAACGGCTGGCATCCAGGGCCTGGTCGCGGGCCAGGGCCAGAGCTTCCTGGGCCTGTTTGAGCTTGGTGATGTCGCGCGCTACAGCCTGGAAGCCGACCATTTTTTCGGCATCCTTGATGATTTGAACATTTTGTCCAATCCAAACTTCGCGGCCATCCTGGGTGAACCCCTCAAATTCAAAGTAAGTGCTGTGTTCGCCGCGCAGGAATTGGCGCACATAAAAACGCCGGACCCTGGCCTGCCATTCCGGTTTTACCATTTCCAAATAGCTTCTGCCCAAAATTTCGGCTTCGTTCTTGGCTCCGATCACTTTCAAGGCAATCGGGTTGAGGTAGGTGAAGCGGCCTTCGCTATCGGCCCGATAAATCATATCGCTAGCGGTTTCGACGATTTGCCTGAAGCGGGATTCGCTTTCCTGTAAAAGGATTTCATTGCGATTGCGCTCAACGAGGTGGCCGAATGTGCTGCCCAGGAGTGAAATCAGTTCCACTTCATACGTGCGCGGCGGACGGCCGGAGAGCAGATTGTCGCAAACCAGGAAACCGATTGCTTTTTGACCATTCCAGAGGGTTGAAGCAACTTTCCAACCGCTGCCAACCACTTCTGAGTTATCCAAAATGGGGGCATCTTCCCAAAGCTGGGTGTGATTGGGAGCATTGATCAGGCCCACGGTCCAGTGGCCGGGGGTTATTTCTTCATGGTAATAGCTCTCTTCGCGCAATTTTCCGTCCGGGCTGACGCCATAGGTCCCAACCAAAGCATTGCGGGATTCGTCGAGCAGGAACAGGCCGACCCGGTCTAACCCGAGCCGGTTTTGAGTAAACTCAATCATTTGGATGTAAAGCTGCTGACTCTCGTTGATCTGACTGAGTTGGATGTGAATTTCCTGGAGCGACTTCATATCTTCGACAAAGCGCAGGTTGCGTTCTTCGGCCTGCTTGCGCTGTTCAATTTCTTTCATCGCTGAATCGTACAGGTTGGCGTTATCCAGCACCAGGGATACCATTTGGGCAAACAGCGGGGCAGTTTCAAGTTGAGGCCCGCTAAAGGGATAATTCTCGCGGGTGCGGCCCAACGCCAAAACGCCCACCACTTCTCCGCCGGCGATAATCGGAAAATCTGCCGTCGCCTGGAGGTAGCCGCCGTCCGCCACGCGGTAGGGCGGCTCGAGGCCGCCATAATTATCGACAATCACCGGCTGGCCGGTTTCCAGGGCCTGGGCGGTATATTTCATGCGGGCCGCCATCACCGGTTTGCCAAGCGTGTGAGCCTGGGCTTTGGTCGCGGCGCGCAGAATATATTCGCCGGCCGGGTTGCGCAAAGCAATCAGGCCGAGTGAAACATCCATCAATGCGCAGGCGCGCTCAACAACCGCGTTCAGCAAATCATCCAAATTGCGGCGGTTGAGCAATTCCAGGGTAATGCTTTGAAGAGTGGCCAAATATTCGTTTTGTCGTTCAAGCTGCTGGCGTAATTCTTTTTGGGCGCTAATATCTTCTTTAATGGCGACATAGTTGGTAATGACGCCGTCCTCGTTTTGGACGGGGGCCAGGGTGGCCGCTTCCCAAAACAGGCTGCCATTTTTGCGCTTGTTTTGGATTTCTCCGCGCCAAATCCGACCTTCGCTCAAGGTTCGCCACATCTGGGCGTAATATTCAGCCGTCTGCGTGCCTGATTTCAAAATGCGTGGGTTTTTGCCGAGGGCCTCAGCCAGGGTATAGCCCGTATTCAATTCAAAGTGGGGGTTGACGTATTCAATATCGCCTTTTGGATTTGTAATTACAATTGAATTTCCGCTTTGCTCAATCGCCTGGAAATATTTGCGCAGTTCGTTGCTGCTCTGAACGGCCAGATCGCGCGCTTCGGCCAGGTCAGCCGTGCGCCGGCGGACGCGGTCTTCAAGCAGGTCTCGTTCCTGTTGCACCAGGTTAAGCGCCTGGGTTTCTTTCTTCCAGGCCTGATTGAGATTGACGATAAACATATTGATGATGGTCATCATGGTCAGCGCGCTGAACAGATACCCAACAATATTGGATGTGGCCGCAGCCACGCTGACCGGCAAAACCAACCCGTTTGTTTTTGCAAGCGACAAAGGCACAAAAACGCCTGACAAAACAGCCCAGGCAAAGACAAGCATGGCGGTAATTGCAAACCCCAACGTCACAAAACCGCCGCGCACATCCAGCAATAAATGCGATAGCACCACCAATACCATAAAATAGATAAAAACATCGGTGGAAAAACCTTGCCGGAGCATCTCGGTCAGGGCCATCATGTAAACGAGAAAAACAAAAACACGCACCCGAATCGTGAAAGACATACGGCGGGCCAAGGCCAGAAAATAGACAATGGCAAGGAAGAACAGGATGGCGACGGCGTATCCGGCCTCAACCTGCCAATTTAGGTGGACAAGAATATTCCCCGCGATAATGGAACCAAAAACCATCACAAAGCGGGCGCTAATGGTAATGGCCCGTTCAATCGTCTGGGCCCAGATGGGGTTCAAGTCGCCCGATAGGGCTACCTGGCTCAAGACGGGCGGCATAAAAAAGTTTTTCAACCAGTTCAAAACCGGGTTGGATGGCGCAGGCTGCGGCGCAGGCCGCTCAGGCCCCAGAATCTGATCCCGTAAAAGCGGCTGGGTGGCAGGTTCGTGTATCGCAGCGCGCGGCAAAGGGACAGAATCATCCAGCGCGCGCAATGTCACCAGGCGTCCGATCAAGTTGCCGCGCGGGTCTGAAAGCGCAGAAATGCGAACCCCATAATGGCGCTCGGCCTCGCCGCGGCCAACGGCAATCTCGTCGCTTACATCGAGCGAATCGCGGAAGCGGGCCAGCAGGTCAGACCAGGGCGCCAAGGCTTCAGCGGCCGGTTTGCCAAGCACTTCTCTGGCGGGCAAACCGATCATCCGGGCAGCGGCGGAATTGATGTCCGCAATTCGTCCGCCCAAATCCAACACGAGCATACCGTCGCGCATCCCATCGATAATCAGTTCGCGCGCAAGCGGCGCAACATCCACCAGCCGAAAGCCAAAAATGGCCCACATGAAACCAGCGACGGTGATCGAAAAAGCAAAAGGAGTCGGGTCAGGATTGACTCCCAGAAAATACAAAATATTTCCCGCCCAAGGCGCAATGACCGAAATAACGACCACAATCATCTGCCCGCGATACATTCCGCGCAAGTGGCGCATTGAACGCGCGAAAATATAAGTCCCTGCCGCAAGCAGGAGATAAGAATAAGCAAAATGAACCCAAAACCACCAGCCGCGCGCAACAATCCCCAGGGTGGCAAGGCTCCCGCTGCGCACAATTTCAACCTCGACCCAGATCAACTTATGCGATTCGATGGTCATCGCCAGCGCAACCGTCGTGAGCGGGACGAGGGCCAAGGCCAGCATCCAGCGATGAGACAGGCGTTTGCCAGGGAAAGCGCGGTTATAGGCAAAGACAAACCAGAAGAAAGGCACCGTGGGAATGCCAATGTACTGGAGCTTGCCCCAGAAAAACTTGGTAGCCAGGTCTGTGCCGGCAATTTCGAGGGCATAACAAACCGACCATTGCGCAATCAGCAACGACAGCAAAACCAGGGCAGCCGCGCCCGGCGTCGCGCGCTGCCGCCAGGCAGAGACAGCCACCACCAGCGAAATCAAAGCACCCGCAAGTAAAGGCAGGCTGTAGGCAGAGAATTCAAATTGCATAGTTTTGCCCTCGTAACCTTATCTCTTCTGTAAAACGTTAACGCTCATTTGGCTACTGAGTATCCACAATTTCGCCGCCGTTTTGGAGGGCGGCAGCCACCATGCTATCCGGTTTGACATGGGCCGGCAGGGCGTTTTTGCCGCCCGCCACCACTGCCTGGACCGTCACCGGAAGACCGATTGCCTCAGAGATTGCGTGTTCTGTCAATTGGGTATGCTCCGGCTTGTCAAATTTTGCCAAAAGGATGTCGCTCGCAAAACCGAGGGTGACCACATTCCCGTTGACATCCAGCACTTTGCAAGAATTCAACAAAGCCGCCAGGTTTGGATTTTGGGATTTAATCGCGGCTGAAATTTGTTTCCAGGCTGAGGAAATTTTCTGCAACGGGACAACCAGCGAGGCGTCTCCACCAGCCGCAGGCCGGGATTGCGCTACTTGAACGGGATCCGGGCTGAGGCCGGGAACGCTGCGCGCCGCTGGCGGGGGGGGCGGGGCAGCCCGTCGAGGCGCAGCGGAAGGCCTGGGCGCGCCAGCCGCTTCCGATTTGCGCTCCTGAGCAGCCAGGGGCGGCGTCAGCGGCTGCGGCGGCGCGGGCGTTTCGAGCATTTCGGCGAAAGCCAGCTCAAGGCCGAGCGAGGGCTGCCAACCGCCGCGCGTATCGGTGGCAGCGGCGTTGAAAGAACGCATCATGCGCAAAACGTCGGTAGTGGGCAGAGATTGAGCGTGCTCGCTCATCTGTTTGCGGGCATCAGGCGTGGCTTCAACCTGGTCGGCGTTGCCCAGTTGAATCAGCAGCAGCCCGCGCAAATATTCGACAACCTGGCGCGCGAGTGAACGCGCATCTGCGCCGCCATCGAGCGCGTGCTGGATTTCTGTCAGGCCCTGGGCCGGTTCCTTTTCGATGACGGCCTGCACCAGCCCAATCACAGACTGGCTGGCAGCCGTGCCAAGCACCGTCTGGGCCAGCGCGAGCGTAATGTGATCTGCTGTCGAGGCCAGCTGATCGAGCAGCGAAATGGCGTCACGCATCCCGCCCGCCGATTGGCGCGCGATCATCGTCAGAGCTTCGGGGTCGGCTTTGAGTTTCTCTTCTTTGCAGATCAGTTCGAGGCGGCGGGTGATCTCGCTCAGCGGAAAACGCCGAAACTCATGCCGCTGACAGCGCGAAAGCACCGTCGCCGGGATCTTATGAATTTCAGTCGTCGCCAGAATGAAGATGGCGTGCGGCGGCGGTTCTTCAAGGGTCTTCAGCAGGGCGTTGAAAGCGGCCGTCGAGAGCATGTGGACTTCGTCGATAATATAAACCTTGTAACGGCCCTGGGAGGGCGCAAAGTTGATTTTGTCGCGCAGATCGCGCACATCTTCAACCGAGGTGTTGGAAGCAGCGTCAATTTCGATTAAATCCATGAAACGACTCTCGTTGACCGCCAGGCAGTGCAGGCATTCATTACAGGGCCGTTTGGACTTATCTTCATCCAAACAATTGACGGCTTTGGCCAGCAGGCGCGCAGCGGTGGTTTTGCCTGTTCCACGCGGGCCGCTGAACAGGTAGGCGTGCGCCACCCGTTCGCCGGTGACGGCATTTTTAAGGGTTTGGATGACGTGTTCTTGTGAGACAACTTCGTCCCAGGCGAGAGGCCGCCATTTTCGATAGAGGGCTTGAGTCATTTTCGTTACCAGTTTTCACTATTCAAAAAGATCACGGAACCAGATAAGAGGAACGCAAATTCCCGGCTGGGTCGAACAGGCTTGCGGTTTCGTCTGAAGACCAAACCGAAGCCGATAGCCCCCAGTATAAATCAACGACGCTGTCTTTGCCGGGCGCGCTATGCAGTTGGAGGGCAGCATTGGCAGGCAGTTTAAACGCGCTAAAAGTGTAGCGGTTGCCGTCGGCATCGCGGATTTGCCAGCCCGCTAAATCGGCGGAAGATTGGCCGGTGTTGCGAATCAGAATCATTTCGTTGTCGGGCAACCCGGCCCCGATAATGGCCGCAATCTCGAATTGGGCGGAAGTGTCTGCCTGAAGCGGGCGGGGCGCCTCTTGCGCAGCGCGGTAGTTATTTTCATAAATGTATAAAATCGAGAGCGTCACACAGGCTGAAACAAAAGCGTTTAAAAGGAGGTAGGATATCAACTTGCGACGGGGAAACATGCTTAAATCATAGCACAGGCCAGCCAAATAGAACATAGAAAAAGCAATATGAAACATGGCTTTCGCAAAGTCGGAAATATCATTGCGAGCCGCAGTTTTTTCGCGGCGTGGCAATCCCCTGACAGGATAGGGGATTGCTCCACCCGGCTCAAGAACGCCGGGTTCACAATGACAGGCCATATTTGTACCCAACAGTCAAGCGACTTTGAGAAAACCATTCAATATGAAACCAGCTGGTTTGAATTGCGAAAATGCGGGTTTGGATGTATCATCAGTTTGCTTCAATATTTTTTTTCAACAAGATGAAAAGAGACGCCATGAACGCTCCTGAAGAAATCTTTTGCCCGGTTTGTAAATTAAAAAATGAAGCCTCGGCCAGCATATGCGCCCATTGCCAGAGTCCACTAACCGGGCTGGAATCTGGTCTGCGGACCACAAAACGCCTGGCTGGCGTCACAAAGATATTTGATACCGATGAACTGCTTAAAAATGTCAGCATTCCAAAAAGCGGGGTTGTAATTGTCTCTCAGGAAAGCGGCCAGGAAATTGCCGTAGTGCAGGAAGATAAATTCGTCTTGGGACGCTCAGCCGAAGGAATTGAAGAAACCGTTGTAGACTTATCGGCCTTTGGGGCCTACGGACTGGGCGTTTCACGCCTGCATGTTTTGGTCCAAAAGACAAAAAAAGGTTATGAAATCAGCGATATGGACAGCACAAACGGCAGCTGGCTAAACGATGAAGAACTTGTGCCGAATAAGTTTTACTCCATCCGCAGCGGCGATAATATTCGGATGGGCAAATTGTATCTCATCGTTTTATTTAATCAGTAAACCCCCAGGATTAATTCATCCCCATGAATAACCAGGCCGGGACAGAAAAACCACTTTTCAGCGCAAAAGGTAAACAGCTGCCTTTGGTGCGGCTTGTCTTTGCCGCCAGCCTGATCGTGGGCATTCTCTGTCTCGCTTTGTGGGCGCTTGTCTTCAAAGAATCAGGATTTTTTACAGCCAGCCCAAACCTGACCGCGACAGCCCTCAGCAACAACAACATCTCCTGTCAGCAACTGGTGGAAGGGGCCTTGCGCGAATCAGATGAGTTTTGCAAAGACATCAGCACGAATCAGTTGTGTTATGGCAACTTTTCGATTGATACCGAACTGGCCCAGGGTTCCGATGCGCGCTTCGCGCAGCGCGGCGACACCATCGATGTAGACGTTCTGCGCCGCTTGTCTGCGGCCCCGTTAGACCTGGCGCGCCAGGCCTGGGGGATCGCGGTTTTCAAAATAACGGCCAATCTGCCGCGCTCCCTGCCCGGACAAACCGTAACCGTGCTGGTTTTTGGCAATACCACCCTCAATAAAGATCAGCCTGGTCTGCAAACCTTTTACTTCTTCAGCGATACCGGCCAGGTCATTTGTGACCAGGTGCCCTTTGACGGTCTGCTGATTACCATGCCCAACGGAGTCGGCGCGCGTTTCACGGTTAATGGCTCTGAACTGGTTTTGAGCGGAACCGCCAGCCTCACCGCCACTTTGGGCGGAGAAATGAACATCAGCCTGTATGAAGGCTCTGCCCAAATCACGGCAAACGGCGTCTCACAGACCTTTGGGCCAGGACAACAGGTTGGGGTGGCTTTGGGCGGAGAAAATGGAATGGCAGCGGTCGGGCCGCCCTCGGCGCCGCTTCCGCTTTCCGCAGAAGAGCTGGCCCTGGCCTGCACCATGACCGGCCAGAACTGCGATCAAAACCCCATCGCGACCGTCTCAGCCGCAGAACTGGAAGACAAGCTCGCAGACAGTCTCAAGCCGCCCCTCACCCAACAGCCGACGAGTCCGGCTCCCGTCCCAAGCCCCAGCCGGGCCGCCACGGCCCGGCCCAGCCCGACCTCCCTGGCGAGTGCCAGCCTGCCGCCCTACAACCCGCCGACTCGGGCGGCCACATCCACCCGTACTCGTGAACCTCAGCCGACCCGCACGAATACAGCCACATTCACCCCTACCGCAACTGAAACGGCTACGGCTACCAAGACCGCCACGCCAACCGCTACCAACACCCCCACAGCTACGGCAACCAACACCCCCACGCCCATCCCAACCGACCTTCCCACGGATATCCCAACCGACATCCCGACCGACATCCCAACCGACATCCCGACCGACATCCCGACCGACATCCCACCAACCCCTCCCACGCCCGATCCGTCCACCTGTAGCAATATCGAGGTCAGCCCGATCAACTTCCCGGCAGGACAGCCCAACCAACTCAGCCTGGATATTACCAACAATCGCAGCAGCGGACAGATTCTGTTTGTCAGCCTGCTGGCCGGCTGGGTAGACAGCCCACCCGAGACACAATCTCTAATTAAAATTACACTGGCAGAGTTCGATCTCTGGCTGGGCAGCGCATCAGAACCAATCAGCAGCCACACCTTCCTGAAAGGTGGCGGGCGCCGGATCATTGTCAGCGGCGAAACAAAAACGTTGACCGTAACCTTTAGCGAAAACCTGGCGGCCGGCGATTACAGCCTGCTGCTGACCTCCAACACCGGCTGCATCATCTCCCAAACCGCAAACCACCCATGACCGAATTCCCCTTTAACCACGTCAACGAAATCCGCTCCGGGCAGGAGTTTAAACACTACCAACTCCTCGAAAAAATTGGGGAAGGGGGTCAGGGTTGCGTGTGGTCGGCTCTTAACCATGAGCAAAACCAGATTGTAGCCGTAAAATTTTCCGAAACCCCCGAAGCCAACGAAAGAAAATCTCCGGATGATGTTTTGCTTGAGCGCCAAATCGGCAGATTAATGAGCCTGCGTCATCCTTATATTCTACCGATGGTCGATTATGGCAGCTCAAACGTACTGCGTTATATCGTTTCGCCCTACATCCCTGGCGGTTCACTCGAAGATTTAATTTCCAGGGGCCCTGTTCCTGCGTCCAAAGCGCTCGAATACACTGCGAAAATTGCCGCCGCGCTCGACTATTTGCACCAAAAAGCCATCATTCACCGCGATCTGAAACCTTCCAATATTTTGGTTGACTTGCATCAGCACATTTATCTTTCCGATTTCGGTTTGGCGCGCGTCATTTCAAACAATACCCAGGCCATGCACACCGGGCGCGGAACCCCCTATTACGCCTCGCCTGAGCAGCACACCATGTCTGAGGCTCTGGCGCAATCTGATATTTACAGTTTCGGAATTTTAGTCTATGAGCTGTTGACGGGCCAGCTGCCCTGGCAGGGCGAAAAAGTATTGGGCATTCAGCAGCTTCAGGCGAAAGAAGAAATCCCTAATCCGCGCGAAATCGTGGACAACCTGCCGGCCAACCTGGTTCATATCCTGCGCAAGATCACGGCCACCCTGCCAGAAGCGCGGCCAGCAAGCGTGACTCAGGCCATCCAGTGGCTGTATGAAGTTTTCGAGCAGCAACCCACCATCCCAACCGCCTCACCCGAGGACTGGTCTGAAGACCATATAAAAAACCTGAACGCCCAGGAAATCTATCAGCGCAGCCTCCAGAAGTGGAAAGGAGCCGGCAACACCATCCCGCTCAGTTTAACTTCGTTTGCGCTGATCAATACCAGCCCACAGACAGAAGAATCTTTACGCAGCGAACCACAGTTTATATTAAGTGCCGCAATCAGTTACGGCTACAAACAAGAAGCGTGGTGGCTGAAAACGGTTTCCGTCCAAGACAGGCTGACGGTTGCAGCCAGTTTGCTCCAAAACGATGATGAAGATGTCCGCCGCAACACAAGCCGGCTGCTGGCCCAGGATGAAGCAATTCGCGCGCTGAAATTTTCGAACCAGGATGCCTTTGTCAAAGCTATTCTGAACGGAATCGGCCTGACCCAGAACAGCCAAACCCGCAGCAGTTTGCTGAAACTGTTGCGAGAGATTCTGCCCGCCGCTAAAAAATGGCAGGCGTTGGCCTTCAGCCCGCCAGAAGATGCCCTAATCGCCTACCAGGCCCTCGAAGATTCGCCGGGCGGGGATGAAGCGGCCCAACTGATTGGGCATTTAAAGTCCGAAAAAGCGCTGCAAACCGTCTTCAAGGCTGCTGCGCCCCAACGCCGCCTGCCCGCCTTGCTGGCGGCCCTGCAAAGCGCCGGCAGCCTGCCGGCTTCAATCCCGGCCTACACCCGCTTTGAGACTTTGGCCGAATGGATTCTGACCCAGGCCTTTGCGCAACCCAGCCGCCTGGCATTTTTGGCCCTTTCGAGCCTGCTCGGCGCAAGCCTGGGATTTGGCATTTACACCTACAGTGTTTACCGGCTCAATATTTTTCTGGATACCGCCCGCTTCCTGAACGCCATCCAGCATGGTTTGTTCCTCGGGGCCGGCTTCCTGCTGGCTGTCCCGCTCAGCCGGATCGTGGTGGAGCGCTTTCCACAAACCCCAGTTTGGAAAAGATTGCTCGTCTCTGGTCTTTTGGGCAGCTTGCCCATCATCAGCGTCAGCCTGCTTTACCATACTTTGCTGCTCGAACGCTACGAAATTCTTCAAATCGAGAACCTGCTAAAAACCGCTTTCCTGCTGGGCGCGGGCCTGCTGATTGCGTTTGGATTTTCGCTTGCCAGCCTGGCGCGCCTGCCTGTTCTCAAAATGCTCATCTCTGCGGCAGCCTTAACCCTGGCGATCTTTGGCTCGTGGTGGGCGCACGTCAACCTTGCGCTGCGGCCCTACCCGTTCCTCTATTACGAATACACCTGGCCCTTGAGCCAGGTGTTTGGGTTGGCAATCTTGATCGCCGCCTCAACGGCGGTTGGGGCTTATCTTTTCAAGATCACTCAGGCCGGATAACCTTTAGCGCCACCCAATCGCCCATCGTTTTTGTCTCAACCAGCGCGAGTCCGTTTTTCTGTGCGGCAGCGGCCACACTTGCCGCCAAATGGTCGAGGATTCCCGAAAGAATCAGCGTTCCGCCCGGCGCAACCAGCTCGGCCAGACCGGTATCGAACAAGCGTACCAGAATTGGGCCAAGGATATTTGCCAGCACCAGCGGCGCGGATGCAGCCCCAAACTTTCCCGCGCGAATCTCGCTCACCGACCCCAACCCCAACTGAAAGGCCTCGTCTGGTATCCCGTTATTTTGGGCGTTTTCGCGGCTATTGCGGATCGAGGCCTCATCAATATCAACGCCGAGCGCCGATTGCGCGCCCAATTTAAGGGCAGCAATCGCCAAAATCCCCGAACCGCAGCCGATATCCATCACCAGCGGACAATCTTCCGGCAGGCACTCCTCGACAAATTCCAGACAAAGCTGGGTGGTCGGGTGAGTTCCTGTGCCAAAGGCCATGCCGGGGTCAATTTTAATGGCAACCCGGCCCGGCTCAGGAGATTCCAGCCAGGCCGGCAAAATCAGCAATTTTCGGCCAATCGGAATGGGCTGGTAACGCGTCTTCCAGGCCTCCATCCAGTTTTGGTCGGCAATCGGCGTGAAAACGGGAGCAGGCAAAGGCTGGATCATGCCCAGGTAGTACAGCGACTCTTCCAGTTTTTGGCGCGTCTCCTTCAGGGTTTCATCAACCGCCAAATAAGCACGGACGGTGATATCGCCCTCGGGTGTGCCTTCATCTTCCTCATCCATAAATTTGACAGCTTGCTCGGTGACAACACCGTTCGGCGCAAAACGCGCCAGGAGATCGGCAACCGCCTCGGCCAGTTCGCCATTTACCGTAAGAGATACTTCGAGCCAATTTGACATCGTTCAGCCTTTTCTGGGGAAATTTAATAGTTTGATTTTACCAGCCATCCTGCAAAGCGGTTATAATGCTGTGCGTGAATTTTTGAACTTATGTAGGGAGATTACTTTATGACACAAGCAATGCACCCCATCAAGCGGGTTGCCATCAGCACCGGCGGCGGCGATGCGCCCGGTTTAAATGCCGTCATCCGCGCGGCTGTTTTGTCGGGCATGAAACGCGGCTGGGAAATGTACGGCATTCGCGATGGGTTTCATGGCATGTTAAGCCCGGAACAATACCCCGAAGGCGGCATCATGCGTCTGACGCGTGACCGGGTTCGCGGCATTACCCACCTGGGCGGCACGATTATCGGCACCAGCAACCGCAACAACCCGCTTCGCTATCCAATTATTATGCCGGATGGCAGCAAAGAAGAAGTGGATCGAACCGACGAAATTGTGCGCGGATTTGCCTTGCACGGTCTGGATGCGCTCATCACGGTCGGCGGCGACGGTTCGCTTGAAATCGGCAGAGCGCTTGCCCAAAAGGGCCTGCGGGTGATTGCGGTTCCCAAGACGATTGACAACGATCTGGACAAGACCGATATTACCTTCGGCTTTGATTCTGCCGTGGCTTATGCGGTCGAAGGGGTCGACCGTTTGCATTCAACCGCCGCTTCACATGGGCGGGTGATGGTCGTTGAGGTTATGGGGCGTTATGCGGGCTGGATTGCGGTCGAATCGGGGATTGCCGGCTCGGCAGATATTATTCTCATCCCTGAAATTGCGTATGACTTGAGCAAAGTTTCCCGGAAGATTCAAGAGCGCGAACAAATGGGACGCTTTTTCACGATTGTGGTGGTGGCCGAAGGCGCAAAACCGGTTGGCGGGAATTCATCTGTCATCGGCAAAGAAGCCGGGCGTGCGGAAAGACTTGGCGGAATCGGCGAAAAAGTGGCCGCTGAAATTCAGGCGATTACCGGCAAAGAAACCCGGCTGGTCGTTTTAGGGCATTTGCTGCGCGGCGGCACGCCCACCGCTTATGACCGCGTGATTGCGCTGCGTTTTGGCGCAGCAGCCGTGCGCGCGCTGGAAGACGGCCTCTCGAATGTGATGGTGGCCCTGAGTGGTCAGCAGGTCAACTATGTCCCGATTGAAGAAGCCTATGGAAAGATGAAATCTGTGCCGCTCGACAGCGACATTATCAAGACCGCAAAAGACCTCGGCATCAGTTTCTGCGAACCCGATTAGCTCCGCCAGAATCAAAACGGGCGCAAACAGAAGTTTGCGCCCGTTTTGATTCTAGACTTTTAAAGCTCGGCCGCCCGGCGGCTGATGCGATCCTTAACCCGCGCCTCGAACTCAGCCAACGGGATATTATTCAACTGCGAGCCATCCCGCATCCGCAGCGAAATCACCCCGGCTTCGGCCTCATTGGCGCCGATCACAATCATATACGGCACTTTCATCAACTGCGCCTGGCGAATCTTGCCATTCATGCGATCCGTCCCCAAATCGGCGCTGACCCGCGCTCCGGCCGCTTTCAGCTGGGCCGCAATTTGGGCAGCATATTCGTTTTGCCCATCCGTGATCGGGATGACGCGCACCTGTTCCGGGGCCAGCCAAACCGGGAAAGCCCCGGCGTAGTGTTCGATCAGGAATCCGATCATGCGCTCGTGCGTGCTGAGCGGCGCGCGATGGATGCAGAGCGGAATCTCATCCTGGCCCTCGCGGTTGACAAATTTCAAATCAAAGCGCTCCGGCACTGCAAAATCGACCTGGTTCGTCGCCAGGGTGAACTCGCGCCCAATCGCGCTCCAAATCTGAACGTCGATTTTTGGCCCGTAAAAAGCGGCCTCGTTCTGGACTTCGACAAAGGGCACCCCGCCATTCTGCATCGCGCGCCGGACCATCTCTTCCGTCTTGATCCACAAGCGTTCGTTGTCGACAAATTTCTTGCCCAGCCCGGCCTTGCCATGCAGCGACAGGCGCATGATGAACTTTTCGATATTGAACAAATCGAAATATTTTTTGTAAAGATCAATAACGCCCATGAATTCACTCTCAAACTGCTCTTCAGAGCAGTAGATATGGGCGTCATTCATTTGCATGGAACGGACGCGCATCAAGCCGAACAGTTCGCCGGATTTCTCATAGCGGTAGCACGTCCCATATTCCGCCAGGCGGATGGGCATTTCACGGTAGGAACGCGGCCGCGCGCCAAAGATTTTGTGGTGCATCGGGCAGTTCATCGGCTTGACGTAGTATTTGACGCCTTCCAATTCCATCGGCGGGTACATGCTCTCGGCATAATAGGGCAGGTGGCCGGAGCGAATGAACAAATCTTCCTTGGTGACGTGCGGCGTGCGGACGCGCTGATAGCCGGCCTGGTCTTCCATTTCTTTCGCCAGGGCTTCCAATTCGTCGGCGAGAATCGCGCCGTTTGGCATCCAAAGCGGCAGGCCGGGGCCAACTTCGTCGTCGTATAAGAAAATGTCCAATTCCTTGCCCAGCTTGCGGTGGTCACGCTTCTTGGCCTCTTCCAGCATCTGCAAATATTGCTTCAATTCATCGGGCTTTTCCCAGGCCGTGCCGTAAATGCGCGTCAACATCTTGTTATGCTCATCGCCCCGCCAATAAGCGCCCGCAATCGACATCAACTTAATCGCGCTGGGGTTGATCTGGCGCGTGTTTTCGACATGCGGCCCGCGGCACAGATCCGTAAATGAATCGTGCTGGTAGATCGAAATCTCAGGCTTTGCATCGAGCGGGTTGCCATACTCATCCAAACCGCCTTTTTCAAGGCCGTCGATCAACTCCAATTTATAGGGCTGATCCTGGAAGATTTGGCGGGCCTCGTCCGCAGACAATACCTTCTTCTCGAAAACATGCCCGCCAGAGACGATTTGCCGCATCCGCTTTTCGATTTTCGCCAAATCTTCGGCCACCAGCGGCGCAGGCAATTCAAAATCATAGTAAAAGCCGTTTTCAACCGGCGGGCCGATCGTATATTTGGCGTCCGGGTAAAAATCTAAAACGGCCTGGGCCATGACGTGTGCAGCAGAGTGACGGATTTTATAAAGCTGTGAATCTTCATATCGTTCAGACATTTGAAACTCCTTCTCTTGGTTCCTCCGCCTGGCTTCCCATAAATTTGACAGGAAATTGTCAAACGTTGGAGAGCCAACGCGCCGGAGGGGGAAAACAAAAAACTCTCGCCCACATTCGGGGCGAGAGCAAAATATGCCGCACGCGGTTCCACCCGATTTATTCTGCGCCTGCCGTTTCAAAAAGCTTAAGCCTGCATTCAGAATATCTCTTAGGCCAATAACGGGGCCAGCCGTTTTCCTTACTTGTCAGGCGAAGCCCTGCTTCAGCCTTACTTTCTGTTCACTGCTCGCGGGTGGTTTTCAACGGTTTTCACTGGAGCAGGCTCTCAATCTATGGCCCGGCTCTCCCTGTCAGCAATTTTCCGTTTACTCGTCCCGGTCATTGCATTTTGATAATTTTAATTGTAGTGGGCGGAATAGGACTCGAACCTACGACCTTTGCGATGTCAACGCAATGCTCTAACCAACTGAGCTACCCGCCCGAAAGCAGAGCGATATTATAACAAGGGAAACTTGAAATTACAAGGAGAGAGCCGGTCTTTTGCAAAACCGGCTCTTTCTTTTGACTTAGGCTTTTTTCAAAACAGGCAAGCCGTTGGCCGTTTCTGCAACCTGATAACCAGCGGGAACAGCGTCCAGGACGCCTTCCTTCTGCTCTTTCGAGAAGAAGTACAAGGTCTGAGTTTTGCCGCTCTTCAAGAGAGTAGCTCTGGAGTGCAAGAAATAGGTCACATCACGCGAATTTTTAAAACTAAAAGCCATAGGATCCTCCTTGGGAATAGAACTCCGCAGATTAGAAATACACTGAGCGAAGACAGACAGCAATTATATCCCGATAATAAAAAAAAAACAGACCCTTGCGGTATAATCTCGGTGCTATGACTGAGAAACGGCCCGAAGATTTATCGGTAGAAGAACTGCGCCGCCTGCTACTGGACAAACGCCGCGTGACACGCCACGACCGTCTCGAACGTTTTCGGCGCACCGGGCGCGCCATTTCACTGGCAATCGAGGCCCCGGCTGCCGTAGAAGCGGAGCAGTACGACCCCGGGCGAGTGGTCGAAACCCTTGAAAACGAATCTGGGCCCGCTCAGCGCAGCCCGGGCCGGGTCTTTATGGACAGGCTCCTGCTGGGAATCGAGATCCTGGCCGTGATCGGCCTGGTGGGGATCGGGCTGGCTTTCTTTAGCATCATGCGAACCCTCAACAACGAAGTGGCAGCCTCCATCCAACAGCCGACCGCCCAGGCGACTGCGATCATCAGCGCGGTGGTGCTGCCATCCGGGCATACCCCACCCAACGCAGAAGGGGGCGCCCAGCCGAACGAAGCCGAAATCCCTGAGCATTTGCGCCCGCTGGTCCAAGCCATCGCCAATATTCCCATTCCAACGGCTGGCCCGGCCCAGGCCATCCGCATCCAAATTCCGGCGATTGGCGTGGATGCGCCCATCGTTCAGGGCGATGGTTTTGAACAACTCAAAAAGGGAGTCGGCCAGTTTGTCGGCAGCCCGAACCCAGGTGAGAACGGCAATGTCGTCCTTTCGGCGCATAACGACATTTTTGGAGAAATCTTCCGAGAACTGGACAAACTCCAGCCGGGCGATGCCGTCATCGTCTACACCAACCAGCGCCAGCACACTTACATCGTGACCGCCACCCAGGTGGTCGAGCCGACCCGGGTCGAGGTCATGGCCGCCAGCCCCAACCCCACGGTAACGCTCATCTCGTGTTACCCTTATCTCATCGATAACCAGCGGATTGTTGTCTCCGCCGTGTTACAAAACCCCTAGGAGTAAAAAATGGCAAAGAAAACCACCTTCAAAAGTAGCGCCGCGACCGAATTCAACCCCGATTACGGCCCGGTCAAAAAAGACCTCAGGCGCATCGGCATTCTGGCCGGCTCGTTTTTCGTCATTCTGGTTGCGCTTTCGTTCTTTCTCCGCTAAAAAGATCGCAAATTTAGCCGGAATAACCGCAGCAAACCACCACAAAGAATACAACGGCGCGCAAAGGCCCACAAAGCAAAAACTTTGTGAAACCTTCCACCGCCTGAGTGTCTCTTTGTGGTAAAGTTTTTTAAGGCCAGACCTCCACCCCAAACCGGATACGCCATGCAAACCATCCAACTGACCCTAACCACCCAAACCTACGGCGGGCAAGCCATCGGACGCCACAACGGCCGCGCCGTTTTTGTGCCTTTTGCCCTGCCCGGAGAAATCGTGCGCGCCAGAATTATCGAAGAGCGCAAAAATTTTAGCCGCGCCGAACTGGTCGAAATCGTCAAAGCCTCCCCCGCCCGCATTCCACCGCGATGCCTCCACTACGCCCAGTGCGGCGGCTGTCACTACCAGCATATTTCGTATGCCGACCAACTGACCACCAAAACCAACCTGCTGCGAGACCAGCTTAGCCGGATCGGCAAGATCGAAAACCCGCCCGTGCGCGAGATGGTCGCCGCGCCAGAACAGTGGAACTACCGCAACAACATCCAATTTCATCTGGATCAAAACGCGAAACTGGGCTTTATCTCAGCCCTGGCCGACCCCGCGCGGCCCGACGCCGCGCCCCTGAACGTGATCCCGATTAGCGAATGTCACCTGCCCGAAGCCGCGCTCAACAGCCTTTGGCCGACGCTCGAATTCGAGCCGGGCACGCCGCTGCAACGCGTCTCGCTCCGCGCCGGAGACGACACCCTGCTGATCCTCGAATCGGAGCAGCCCGAAACGCCCGCCATGGAACTTGAAAGCGACATTTCCGTCGTGCACCTGCTCGGCGAAGACGCCATCATCCTGGCCGGTGACAATTACATCGTCATCGAAATCCTGGGACGGCCCTTCAAAGTCTCGGCGGCCTCGTTCTTTCAGGTCAATAGCGCCATGGCTGCAAAAATGGTCGAGCACCTGCTCGAAGTTTTGCCGACATCACCGACCTCGACCCTGCTGGATGTCTACTGCGGCGTGGGCTTGTTCAGCGCCTTCTTTGCGCCGCGCGTCAAAAAGGTGATCGGGATCGAAATCTCGCCGTCAGCCTGTGAAGATTTCGCCGTCAACCTGGACGAATTCGACAACGTCGATCTTTACGAAGCGCCCGCAGAAGACGCGCTCATGCAAATCAGCGAATACGCCGATATGGTCCTGCTCGATCCGCCGCGGGCCGGTCTCGACAAAAGCGTGATAACCGCCATCATGCAGCATCACCCCGAAAACATCGCCTATGTCTCGTGCGACCCGGCCACCCTGGCCCGCGATGCCGCCCGCCTGATTGCCGGCGGCTATAAACTCAAACAGGTGACGCCCTTCGACCTTTTCCCGCAGACCTACCACATCGAAAGCATCAGCATCTTTGAAACCTAATCAGTAGCGCGGGATGCTATCCCGCAATTAACACCATACACTTTGAAATCCGGTAAAAATAGAACGCGGAATAACACTCCGCCCACAAAATGCTGCCTCTGACCGATTCCTCCATCCTGCTGCGCCTCGGCAAGCACATCGACCCAGGCCTCAACCAGCGCGTACACAGCCTGGCCGCGCGCCTGGCTGCCCACCCGCTGGCAGGCGTGCAGGAAACCGTCCCCGGCTACACCAGCCTGACGGTTCACTACGACCCGCTCGTGCGCACCCACGCCCAAGTCGCAGACTGGCTCTCAGCCCAGCTGGCCGCCGAAGAGCAAACATCCGCCCCACGCCCGGCCCATCTGGTTGAAATCCCGGTTGTCTACGACGGCCCCGACCTGGCCTTCGTCGCCGAATACTGCAAATTGAGCATCCCGGCGGTCATCCACGCCCACAGCCAGGCCGAATACAACGTTGCCATGATGGGTTTCCTGCCCGGTTTCCCCTACCTGAGCGGCCTGCCAGAGCAGCTGCGCCTCCCGCGCCGCGCCACACCGCGCACCCACGTCCCCGCTGGCTCGGTTGCAATCGCCGGAGCGCAGGCTGGAATCTATCCGCAAGAAAGCCCCGGCGGCTGGCAGCTGATTGGCCGCACCCGTCTGGCACTGCACGACCCACAGCGCAACCCACCCTTCCTGCTTGCCCCGGGTGATACCGTCCGTTTCATTCCGGGGTAGAGATATGAAGACAATCACTTTGGCACACAAGCCCTGAGCAGAGCCGCCAGATTTTGGCGGCATAGTCGCAGGGCCGTTTGCTGAAAAATGTCCTTCAACGGAGGCCCGCAGAATCGCGCGGGCCTCCGCTCAGGAAGAAGTGGATGGAACATTTTTCGCCCTGAGCGGAGCGTTTCTCAGCGCAGTCGCAGGGCCGATCTGTAAGATTCATTTTCTTAACATCGATAGGAGCGCGGGATGGCGTTCCGGGTGAAGATAATGAGATAACGGAAGAGCGCGGGATAGCATCCCGCGCCACAGTTAAGGTAATTCAGATGCTAGAACTGATCCAGCCCGCCCTGCTTACCACCGTCCAGGATGCTGGCCGATATGGCTGGCAGGCCTGGGGCGTACCCCGCAGCGGCTCGATGGACGCGCTGGCCCTCGCTGCGGCCAACCGCCTGGCCGGCGTTCCAGGTGAAAATCGCGATAATGGGATAACGCGGGATAGCATCCCGCGCCACAGTTAAGGTAATTCAGATGCTAGAACTGATCCAGCCCGCCCTGCTTACCACCGTCCAGGATGCTGGCCGATACGGCTGGCAGGCCTGGGGCGTACCCCGCAGCGGCCCGATGGACGCGCTGGCCCTCGCTGCGGCCAACCGCCTGGCCGGCAACCCGCCCGAAGCAGCCGCGCTTGAGCTTGGGCTGAGCGGCGCAAGCCTGTATGCCCACGACAACTGCCTGCTGGCCCTGGCTGGGCCCGGCTTCAGCCTGAACGTTTACGGCTGGCGATTCGGGAGTTGGAGTTCGGTTTATGTCCGGGCCGGGACTGTGGTCGAAATCGAAAAGGGCGGGGACGGCAACTGGGCCATTCTCGCCGTTCACGGCGGCATCCAAACCCCGCCCGCGCTTGGCTCCCGCGCCACGACTCTAAAATCCACGCTGACGGGCGAACCCGCCCGCCCATTGCAACCCGGCGGTATGCTGCCGATCGGCCCCGCGCGCGCCCACCTGCCCGCCCTGGCTGGCAGAAAAATCGCGCCGCCGCTGGCCTACAGCCCCAACCCAACCCTCCGCACCCTGCCCGGCCCGCAGCGGGATTGGTTTGGCCCTGAAGCCCTGGCCGCATTTTACGGCTCGGCCTATCGCATTTCTGCGGCATCCGACCGCAGCGGGTACCGGCTGACAGGCCCGCCGCTGGCGCGCAGCGCCGGGCGCGAGCTGCTTTCGGAGGGCCTGGCGTGCGGCTGCATCCAAATCCCCGCCGATGGACAGCCGATCGTCATGCAGGCCGACAGCCCAACGACTGGCGGCTACCCCAAAATCGCCTCCGTCATCGCCGCAGACCAGCCGCTGCTGGCCCAAACTGCCATCGCCAGCGGCCAGATTCGTTTTGTAGAAACCACCATCGCCCAAGCCCAATCGTCCTACCGCGCTTTGATGGACAATCTGGAAAAACAGATTGCGGCCTGCCTGGCGGACGATGATTATCTTTGGGCCGGGTTTTAATAAAAATGGAGAAAGGTCAATCATGAAAATCGACTTAAACTGCGACCTGGGCGAATCTTTTGGCGCGTACACGCTCGGCAGCGACGCCGCAATCATGCCCTACGTTACCTCCGTCAATATCGCCTGCGGATTTCATGCGGGCGACCCTTCGGTGATGCAAACGACGCTGCGGCTCGCCAAACAGCACGGCCTGGCGATTGGGGCCCACCCCGGCTGGCCCGATTTACAGGGATTTGGGCGGCGCGAGATGAAGATTGCCCCGCCGGAAGCAGAGGCGCTCGTTCTGTATCAGATTGGGGCGCTGGCCGCCTTTGCAAGAGCAGAAGGAGTCGAACTGCGGCATGTCAAACCGCACGGAGCGTTGTATAACCAGGCGGCAAAAGATATGGCTTTAGCGGAAGCGGTTGCCAGGGCAGTTAAACGCTTCAGCGTGGATTTGGTTCTGATCGGGCTGGCGGGCTGCGGGTTGCTCGATGCGGGCCGCGCAATCGGCCTCAAGGTGGCGGACGAGGCCTTCCCGGATCGGGCATACAATCCCGATGGGAGCTTGATGCCGCGCCATTTGCCCGGGGCTGTCCTTGAAAATCCCGCCGAAATTGCGGCCAATGCCGTCCGGCTGACGCGCGAGGGCATTCGGTTTGAGGAGCGGGTGATTAGGCCAGATACGCTTTGCCTGCACGGCGACCACCCCGGCGCGGTCGAGAACGCGCGCCGGGTGCGCGAGGCGTTATGCGCTTGATGGTTGTATAATACGGATACCAACCTAACCACAAGGAGACAACCATGAAACACGAACAAGGCAAGTTTCACGGCGCGCGCAATATGGAGATTTTTCAGCAAAGCTGGCTGCCGGAGGGGGAAGTTAAAGCCGTTCTCTTGATTGTGCATGGGATAGGCGAGCACAGCGGGCGTTACATGAACCTGGTCAACCATTTTGTGCCGCTCGGTTATGCCGTTTACGGGCTTGACCATCCCGGCCACGGAAATTCGGAAGGCACGCGCGTCTTTGTCGAGCGATTTTCTGATTTCACGGATACCTTGAAAATCTATTTTGACCAAATTCGCGCCGCTCAGCCGGGCAAACCGATTTTTCTGGTGGCCCACAGCATGGGCGGCCTGATCGGCTGCGTTTACCTGCTCGATCACCAGGATGAGTTGAGCGGAGCAATTGTCTCGGCCCCGGCGATTAAGATTGCGGACAGTATTTCTGCGACAACCATTATGGCCGGACGCTTTTTCTCGGTCGTTGCGCCCAAACTGGGCATTATGGCCCTGGACGCCTCCACGATTTGCAGCGACCCGGCGGTGGTGGCGGCCTACCTGGCAGACCCGCTGGTTTATAACGGCAAAGTGACCGCCCGCCTGGCGGCTGAGATGCTGGCCGGGATGCAGCGCGTGACGGACGATGTCGGCAAAATCCACTTGCCATTGCTGATTATGCAAGGCGGCGCAGACCGCCTGGTGGACCCGGGCGGGGCAACCATGTTGTATGAACAAAGCAGTTCGAGCGATAAAACGCTCAAGGTCTACGATGGCTTTTATCACGAGGTGATGAATGAGCCGGGCCGCGCCCAGGTTTTGGGCGATATGCAAACCTGGCTTGAAAAACACATCGGGAAATAAAGCCCGCAAGTGCTTAAATCAAAAACGCCGGAAAATTTCCGGCGTTTTTTTTGCGGAGCGGGCCCCTTATCTCAGACGCGGGTCGAGCGCATCGCGCAGGCCATCGCCAAGCAGGTTAAAGGCCAGCACCGTCAGCATGATCGCAAAACCAGGGAAGAAAACCAGGTGCGGGGCGGTGAAAACCTGGTTACGCTCCGAGCCGAGCATTGCGCCCCACTCAGGCGTTGGGGGTTGAGCGCCCAGACCGAGGAAGGAAAGGGCGGCCGCATCCAGGATAGCGGTCGCAATTCCGAGCGTGCCCTGGACGATGAGCGGGGTCAGCGCGTTCGGCATGATGCGGATGAAAAGAATCTGGAACGTACCACCACCCAGGGCGCGCGTGGCAGAAACATAGTCCATCTCGCGGATCGAGAGCACGCTGGCGCGCACAACGCGGGCATAGGACGGGATCGAGACGATCCCAATTGCCAGCAAGGCATTAATCAGCCCCGGGCCGAGGACCGTCACAATCGCAATCGCCAACAGGAGCGAGGGGAAAGCCAGCAAGACATCCATCACGCGCATGATCGTGTTATCGACCCAGCCGCCAAAGTAGCCGCTGAGCGCGCCTAAAACGGTGCCAATCACAATTGCAAAAGTAACGGTTGAAAAGCCGACAATCAGACTGAGGCGTGTCCCATACAGCAAACGGCTAAACTGGTCGCGGACATTGCCGTCGATGCCCATGATGTGTTGCGGTTGGTCTTGCGGACATCCCAGCAGATGAATGCAGGGCGATTGACGCATTTTGACATCTTCAACGCCGATCAAGACCTGCAACGGGTCGTAAGGTGCGATCCATTGAGCCGTCAGCGCAATCGCAATCAGCAGCAAAATAATGCCCAGCCCGACCATGGATGATTTGCGTTTGAAGAGCCGTTTCCAGGTGATACTCCACAGGCTGACCGATTCAAGTGAAATCGCTTCGGCGTCGAGCTTGGCTATCGTTGGGGTTGTTTGGTTTGTCATGGTTAGCTCAGGCGAATGCGCGGGTCGATATAAGCATAGGAAATATCCACAATCAGGTTAAGGGCTACAAAGAAGATCGCAATGACGACCGTAAAGCCTTGCACAATCGCATAATCGCGGGCGGTGATGGCTTCGTAGAGGATGCGCCCCACCCCGGAAAGGCCAAAAATGGTTTCGGTCAGGACTGCGCCGCCAAGCAAGGTTCCAAGCGACAGCCCCAGCACGGTAATAATCGGCAAAAGCGCATTACGAAAGGCATGTTTCAGGATTACTTGATTGTAGCGAACGCCTTTGGCGCGCGCCGTGCGGACGTAATCCTGTCCAAGCACTTCGAGCATGGAGGAACGCGTCATGCGGGCGATCAGGGCCATCGGAATGGTTGCCAGGGCAACCGCCGGAAGGATCAGGTGGCGGATAGAGTCTTTTAACAAGTCCCAGTTGCCGGTCAGAAGCGAATTAAGCACGTTCAGCCGCCCGATAAAATCCGCCAGGCTGCGCAAAACTCCGGATTCGGGCAGGCGCAAGTTCCAAATAACATAAAAAGCGGTGGTGTCCATCCCGGCGCTGACCCGGCCCGAGGGAGGCAGCCAGAGAAAAGTGTCTTTCAAAACCAGCGAGAAAAGGAAGGCCAGCATCAAGCCCAGCCAGAAAACCGGCATCGAAACCCCGATATTGGCCCAGACCATGGTGACGACATCCACCCAGGAATTATGGCGTACCGCGGAAATAATTCCCAGCGGAATGCCAACGATCATGCTAATCAACAATGCCGCAAAACTCAATTCAACCGTCGTGGGGAGCCGCTCGCCCAAAATGCGCGTGACCGGCTGGTTAAATCGCAAGGAATTGCCAAAATCTCCGCGCGCAATATCTTTCATATAAATGACGAATTGTTCGTGAATGGGTTTGTCCAGCCCTTTTTCGCGAATAAAACGATCACAGGTGGCCTGGGTGGCTTTTTCGCCAAGCATCGCCCGGCATGGGTCGCCGGGAATCATGCGGGCCAGCGCAAAAGTCACCAGTAAAATTCCCAATAGGACGGGAATGGCGGCCAACAAACGGCGCAAAATGTATTGAAGCATCATAAGCGGAGCGCTCCTTTTTGGGAAACACGGGATGGCGGGCATTCCGCCATCCCGTGCTGTGTTTCAGAGCAGGTGGAACGGTCAGATTACTCGGCGGGCTTGTTCATCAAGCCCCACAGGTAATCGTAGTATTCCCAAACATTGGTGTTGCCCTTGTGGAAAGGTGAGGAGGCGTCCAGACCCCTGGTGAAGGTCGTGACAACGTCGTTGGCGTCAAAGCTGCTGCCATCGTGGAACTTAACTCCCTGGCGCAGGGTGCAGGTCCAGACGGTC
>JAVEWN010000043.1:0-25112 GCA_034004515.1 Anaerolineales bacterium
CTTTAACCGTGTAAGGCGAGCGCGCCTGATCGTTCAGGTAGACCTCATAGGTGTTGATCGTGGGAAGCAGAGCCGTATTGGCAGTGACGTGGGTAACCGCTGCATTTTTTTCAGCCATTGTTTTTTCTCCTGCAGGACGCTGTTTAAAAATTCAAACCCGACTTGTGTTTAGACAACGAAGTTTGTGTTTGTTAAGTTGGCAGCAAGGTACTTGCTTGCGTATAGTTTAGCCTTTTTTTGTTGGAAAGACAAGGCCCGGCCGGCTTTTGTTATGTTAGTGTAATTTTTTGAGCAGATTCAGGCTTGCTGGTTGTTCAGAATCATCCAAACTTATGACATTCTTCAGTTCCACTAAAAAGTGACAGGGCGTATAATGAATTTGTACGTTACCTCAATGCCTGAAAGGAGTTAGTATGGCAGAACAACCACAAGGATGTGCTCGCGTTACCGGCTCGGTCACAAGCGATACGCCCAAAGACCAGCCCAGCGAACAAACCACAGAAAAAAAGGAGATGATTATGACCGCACGCGTTGGGCAAAAAGCCCCAGAGTTTAGCGCCCCGGCTTACTACAAGGGCGGCTTCACCAGTGTTAAACTTTCAGATTTTGCTGGAAAATGGGTAATGGTGTGCTTTTACCCGGGTGATTTCACCTTTGTCTGAGCGACAGAAGTGTCGGCGGTCGCCGACAAATATGCTGAATTGCAGGATTTAGGCGTCGAGGTGATCTCGGTCAGTGTCGACAGCCATTTTGTCCACAAACTGTGGAACGATTACGAACTGGTTAAGATGGTCGAGGGCGGCGTGCCCTTCCACATGGCCTCAGACCAGGCTGGCAATGTCGGCCGCGCCTATGGCGTCTGGGATGAAAACCAGGGCATCGAAATGCGCGGACGCTTTATTATCGACCCGGATGGAATTGTGCAGGCGATGGAAGTGCTGACCCCGCCGGTTGGCCGCAAATTTGCCGAAACCGTCCGGCAGATCAAAGCCTTCCAACTCGTCCGCGAATCGGGCGGCAAGGAAGCTACTCCCGCCGGTTGGGAACCCGGCCAGCCGACCCTCAAGCCCGGCCCGGCTTTGGTTGGCAAGGTCTGGGAAGTCTGGAATCCCAAGTCTGAAAAGTGAGCCCGCTCGAAAATGAAGAGACCAGTTCCCGGCAGCCTGTCGGGAACTGTTTTATCCCGCATCCAGCAGTCTTCCTCGAGGTCTTGTATAATCGCATTGAACCCATCCTCAAAGACTTAAAGGAGAATCCATGTCCACCTCTCGCATCATCCGCGCCCCGCGCGGGACAGAATTGACCTGTAAAAACTGGCTGAGTGAAGCCGCTTACCGCATGATTCAGAACAACCTCGACCCCGAAGTAGCCGAAAAACCCGAAGACCTGGTCGTCTATGGCGGAAGGGGCAAGGCGGCCCGCGATTGGGAATCTTTCGACGCAATTTTGGAGAGCCTGAAAGACCTCGAAGAAGATGAGACGCTCCTGGTCCAATCTGGCAAGCCGGTGGTTGTTTTCAAAAGCCATAAAGACGCCCCCAAAGTGCTGATTGCCAACTCGAATCTCGTTCCGCATTGGGCTACCTGGGAGCATTTTGATGAACTTGCCAAAAAAGGCCTGATCATGTACGGCCAGATGACCGCCGGGAGCTGGATTTACATCGGCACACAGGGCATTTTGCAAGGCACTTACGAAACCTTCGGCGCTTTGGCCCGCCTCAAGGGCTGGGGTTCGCTCAAGGGCAAGTTTGTGCTGACCGCCGGGTTGGGCGGCATGGGCGGGGCGCAGCCGCTTTCGATCACCATGAATGAGGGCGTCGGTTTAATTGTCGAGGTGGATAAAGACCGCGCAGAACGGCGGCGCGCTATCGGGTATGTCGATACGGTCGTGGATACGCTCGAAGAGGCCATGACCCTGGTCGAGCAGGCCGTCCGCGAGCAGAAACCGCTCTCGGTGGGACTGGTCGGCAACGCTGCCGATATTTACCCGGAACTGGTGGCACGCGGCGTCATCCCGGATGTGGTTACAGACCAGACCTCGGCCCACGAGGCCCTCTATTATGTGCCATCCGGCTTATCTGTGACGGCGGCGGACGAGTTACGAGGATCGAATCCCGAAGAGTATAAAAAAATGGCGATGGATTCGATGGCCAGGCACGTCCAGGCTATGCTCGATTTCCAGCGGGCTGGTGCAGAAGTGTTTGACTACGGCAACAATCTGCGCCAGCAGGCCTACAATCATGGCGTTTTAGACGCTTTCGAGTTTCCCGGCTTTGTGCCAGCCTATATCCGTCCGTTGTTTTGCGAGGGCAAAGGCCCCTTCCGCTGGGTGGCGCTTTCGGGCGATCCCGAAGATATTTACACTACCGACGCCGCAATTGCGGAGTTGTTCCCGGCAGACCAGCATTTGCAGCGCTGGTTGAAATTGGCGCGCGAAAAAGTGCCTTTCCAGGGTTTGCCCAGCCGCATCTGCTGGCTTGGGTATGGCGAGCGCGTTAAGGCGGGCCTGAAATTTAACGAATTGGTGGCCTCAGGCAAGCTCAAAGCCCCGATTGTGATTGGCCGCGACCACCTTGACAGCGGCTCGGTTGCCAGCCCCAACCGCGAAACCGAAGCCATGAAAGACGGTTCGGACGCGATTTCAGATTGGGCGATTTTGAATGCGCTGATTAACGCGGTCGGCGGCGCGACCTGGGTTTCCTTCCATCACGGCGGCGGGGTCGGGATGGGATATTCCCAGCACGCCGGGCAGGTCATCGTGGCCGACGGCACGCCCGCAGCCGCGGCGCGCCTCGAGCGCGTCCTGACGACCGACCCCGGCCTGGGGATTGTCCGCCATGCGGATGCGGGCTATGAAATTGCGATTGAAGCCGCCCAGCGCCACGGGCTTAAAATGCCGATGTTGAAGTAAGTTTAATCTTGAAGGCTGAAAGGTTGAACGATGGGCGGGCAGCAACCCGCCCATTTTTAACTTATTTTTAAAGTAAAACAGGGATTTTATTAATAATATTAATTCTGTGTTTGACAATAGTGAAAATATCGTTATAATAAACTGAATAATACTTAAAAACCTTCAAGGATTAAAATAACTGATGAAAGCCAAGAAAGCCCCCATCCTGACCACCACCCTGATGGTGCTCTTGTTCAGCATGATCGTCGCCAATATCGGCGGACAAATGTATGGCCCGCTCCTGCCGCTCTACGTCCAGGAACTGGGCGCGGACATCAACCAGATCGGCATTTTCTTTACCCTGGCGATGATCGCCCCGCTGCTCTTCCAAATTTTGGGCGGCTGGCTTTCAGACGCGATCGGGCGCGTCCAGGCGATGGCGATTGGGAGCGTTGCGGGGCTGGCAGGCTATCTCGTTTTTGCGTTTGCGCCCTCCTGGCAGTGGCTTTTGTTGGCAATGGTGGGCATGTCCATGGCCGGTTCGTTTGTTGGGCCAAGTTTTCAGGCTCTGGTTGCCGAAGAATCGCCGGAAGCGTCGCGCGGCAAGGTTTTTGGGATCGTCCAGGGCCTTTTCCTGATTGTCGGCGTGATTGGCGCGCCCTTGGGCGGCTACCTGGCCGATAATTTTGGCTTTCGCCTGATGTTCACCGTTGCGGCCGTCTTGTATGGGCTGGCGACCTTTATCCGCTTATTCATGGCCCGTAAAATCCGCCAGATGCAAACGGCCCCGGCTGAAAAGCCCTCCTTTGCCCACCTGAAAAACAGCCTGATCTCAATTTTTGGCCTGCTGACCGCTGGCGGCGTTGTAACCTGGATCTTCCTCTCAGATGGCGTCGGCGACGTAACCTTTAGTTTGGTGGGTAATCTCTTTCCGATCTATCTGAACAATATCGTCGGCATCAGCATGACTGAGCTGGGAATCTTGGGAGCAATCTCTGCCCTTGCCTCGATGGCGTTCATGGTGGCCGGAGGCGCGCTTTCAGATAAATTTGGAGAACGGGTCGGGATCGTGCTTGGCAACCTGCTGCTCGGTGGCGCGATTTTGGTCATGCTAAACGTGCAGACGTTTGCGCTCTTCGCCATCGCCTGGATTTTGCTCGGCGTGGGCCAGGCTCTGGTCGGCCCTGCTTACAGTTCACTGATCTCGAAAGTGGTCCCGCAAAAACTGCGCGGGACGGCCTTTGGATTGTTTTCAACCAGCCTGGGCATCCTCTCGCTGCCCGCGCCTTATATCGGTGTCCAGCTCTGGGAGCGATTCGGGCCCAAGATTCCGTTTTACGTCCCCCTGATTGCCATGCTGTTCATGCTGCCGGTCATTTGGGTCAAGTTCCGGCTGCCAAAAACGCCTGCGCCCGAAGCGGAGGCCACGCCCGAAGGCTAAAAGATGACAGGGCTGACCGATCCGGCCCGCGTGAGAGATTTTATGAATACTGCATGGAACTTAATTCCCGGAAAAGTAGTCGCGGGCTACCGGGTGGCGTCTGGCCCGTCACAGGATTACCCCTACGGCGCGCTCGAACGCCAGCGGCCCCTTTTCAAAGCGCTCGGCCTGGATTTGGATGGTTATTTCAATGGGACGCTCAACATCGACATCCGCCCGCACACTTTCAGGATGCTTAACCCGCAGCACACCTTTGAGCGCGTCTGCTGGACAGACCTGCACCCCCCCGAAACCTTTTCCTTTTCCGGCTGCCGGGTGATTTTTCGGGGGCGGGAATACGACGCCTGGGTCTATTATCCGCACCCGGAGACGAAGCTGCGCCATTTTCAAAACCCCTCGCTCCTGGAAGTGATCGCTTTGCCGATTCCTGAGATTGACTATGGAGAGCAGCTCCAGGTCTGGTTGAAGCGGCTTGAAGTGGCAACCCAAATTGAATAATTGGCTAAAGCAGCGCTAATTTCGCGGCCAGCGCCCGCGCCCTGGCAGGTGCGTCGCCGACATGCTGACGGTATTCCATCAGTTCACGAATCTGGGCGGGGGTCAGGAAAGCCAGCAGACGCGCGTCAGCGCACAAATTCTCAACCAGCGGATTGGCCGCACCCGCCCGAACCGCCTGCCAGGCGAGCATGGCCTGTTCTCGCAGGATTTCGTGCATCTCCTGGCGGCTGGCTCCGGCTTTGGCAGCCGCCATCAGCACCCGCTCGGTGGCCGCAAACGGCCCGTAGCTGCCCAGGTTGCGGGACATGGCGGCCTCGTCCACCTGCAAGTTTTTGACCACATCCAGCGCGGTCATCAAAATCTCGTCAACGGCCAGAAAGGCTTCGGGCAGCAGCGTCCGGCGGTTGGCAGAATCGTCCAGGGTCCGTTCCAGCAGCGAATGGGCGGCGTTGTCCCAGGCCAGGCGCGGAAATCCAGCCACCAAACGGGCCAGCGAATCGATCTTCTCAGCCCGAATCGGGTTACGTTTGAAAGGCATCGCTGAAGAACCAACCTGTTTCGCGCCAAATGGTTCGGCCAATTCGCCAATCGGCGGCGATTGCAGCAGGCGCAGGTCAAAAGCAAATTTATACAGGCTGGCCGCCAGCCCGGCCAGGGCCGAGATAATGTTGTAATCCTGCTTGCGCGGGTAGGTTTGGGTGGCGATCAGGAAAAAGGGCAAGCCCAGTTTTTCAGACATGCTTTGTTCGAAAAGCGCGACATTTTCCAAGCCGAACAACTCAGCGTAACTTGCGCCTGTGCCAACCGCGCCTTTGAAACCCTTGCCGCGCACCTGCCCGCGCTGCTGGCGGAGCGCCTGGAAGTCTTCCAGCAAATCCTGAGCGTAGATCGACAGGCGGTAGCCAAGCGTAGACGGTTCTGCGGGTTGCAAGTGGGTAAAGGCAATCAGCGGGGTTTCGGCATATTGCTCGATCTTTTCAGCAAACAGGCTCAGCAGCGTCCCCAATTTTTCGAGCGTCAGATCAAGGCCCGTCCGCAGTCGCAGGGCGTCGACGTTATCCTCGACGTCCATCGAGGTCGCGCCCAGGTGGATAATTCCGCCGCCGATGGGGCACTGCTCGGCATAGGCTCGCACCTCAGCCATCAGGTCGTGATGGATTTCGGCCTCGATCTCAAGCGCGCGCGGGAGGTCGATTGTATCGACATGCGCCCGCAAATCGGCTGCCTGCTGCGCGGAGACGAGGCCATAGCCTTGCTGGGTTTCCGCCAGGGCAACCCAGATCGAGCGCCACAGTTGGCGTTTTTGTTGCTCGCTCCACAACCGGCGCATTTCCGGCGAGGCGTAACGGAATGAAAAGGGAGATTGATAAGAGGAATGATTCATGCTTAAATCATACCGCAGAAAGCGCGGGCAGACAGGTATAATGTGCGCTTGCCAAAGAAAAAAGGAGAAAAGTGATGAAAATTGATATTATTGGCGTGCCGGTTGATCTGGGAGCAGGCCGGCGCGGAGTCGATATGGGCCCCAGCGCCATCCGTTATGCCCACCTGCAACAAGAACTTGAGAAACACGGTCACGAGGTGCAAGACAAGGGCAATGTCGAAGTCCCAATCGCCGAAACTTGCAACGTTCGAGAGCCAAATTTGCGCTATGTCGATTGTATTGTGCCGATGGCGCGCCGCACAGCCGGGGCTGTCGCAACTTCGATCCAGGCCGGTCGTTTCCCGGTTGTGTTGGGCGGCGACCACAGCATCGCCCTCGGTTCGATTCGCGGCGCGGCCCGTCAGCGCAAGATTGGCGTGTTATGGATCGATGCCCATGCGGATTTCAACACCGCCGAAACAACCCCCACCGGCAATATTCACGGCATGCCGCTGGCCGCGCTGTGCGGCTATGGGGACGCACGCCTGGTACAGCTTTGGGAGGAAAGCATCCCTGCGATTGACCCGCAGCGGGTCGCCACGATTGGGGTGCGTGATTTGGACAAAGGTGAGAAACTGCTCCTGCGTCGGGCCGGGGTGCGGATCGTGGGCATGGAGCAGATTGATCGAATGGGCATGTTTAACGCCGTTTCGCAAGCGATTGCCCAAATTTCACAAGATGTGGATGGGATTTACCTGTCTTTTGACCTCGACTCGCTCGAACCACAACACGCCCCGGGAGTTGGAACGCCGGTTGCGGGTGGTTTAACCTACCGTGAGGCGCATCTGGCCTGCGAGCTTGCTTTTGAAACCGGCAAGCTGATTGGCCTGGACATGGTTGAAAGCAACCCAATCCTGGATGCCGGCAACCAGACCGCCCAGCTTGCGGTGGAGCTGATCCTGTCTGCCCTGGGCCGCCGCACCTGGAGTGATTAATCGGATTGCGGCTTGCCCCCGACCAGGACGGCCCTTCGACTACGCTGAAGAACGCTCCGATCAGGGCCTGTGTCTTAGAAGCTCTGTCATTTACGGGCTGGCCGGCTTCGCCTGAACAAGATAAAAAACAGAGACCGAAATCGGTCTCTGTTTTTTATCGTTATGCTTTTTGCAAATCGAGCGGCTGTCTGCGGATTTGGGCATTGGCGGCCTTGGCCAGCACCTTGCCTACCAAATTTTCCGGCACATCCACCATCGAATCCCTGTCCTGGATGGTGATCTTGCCGATCACCGCGCCCGGAATATCGGCGCTGCCCGCAATCGCGCCAACGATGTCATTCGGGCGGATGCCGTGCTGTTTGCCCAGGCGCAGGCTCAGGCGCACCATGCCCGGTTCGTGGGAGGTCTTTCCGCCCGCATCGCGCGAGGGTTTGCCAGCAAAATCACGCGATGCCCGCCCGCCCCGTTCAGCGAAGCGTGCGTTACCGGCAGAAGAGCGCTCGCCCCGTCCGCCTTTGTAGCGCTCGCTGCGCTCAAATGCGCGCTCAAATGCCTGAGGCTTGGGCTGCTCAACCGGGTTGACGGTTGCGATCGGCCTTTGTTTCTCTTCAGCGCGGACAATTTTTATCGCTACCGCCGCGATTTCAAGCGGATCGTGACCTTCGGCCACCAACTGCTCAACCAGCGTCCGCTCTGTTTTGCAGCGTCCGCGCGCCAGCCAGACCCGAAACTGATTCATCAACTTCTCTTCGCGGAAGACGCGGATATCTTCTTCGGTTGGCACAGGAACTTCTTTGAGTTTCTGCTTGGTCAGGGCTTCGACCTGGCGCAAACGGCGCTTTTCGCGCGGCGCAACCAACGTAATCGCAATCCCGGTTTTGCCGGCCCGCCCGGTCCGCCCAATCCGGTGGATATAAATTTCGGCGTCGTGCGGCAGTTCGTAGTTGAAAACGTGTGAAATATCGTCAATATCCAGGCCGCGCGCGGCGACATCGGTCGCCACCAGCACCGTCACTTGCCCGTTGCGGAAGCGGTTGAGAGTCCGTTCGCGGGCATCCTGGCTCAAGTCGCCGTTCAACGCTTCAGACGGGTATCCGCGCCGGGTCAGTTCGCTGGCCAGTTCGCCCGTCTCGGCCCGGGTGTGGACGAAAATCAGCGCGCTGGTAACTTCTTCGATCTCGAACATGCGGGTCAGGGCTGCGGTTTTCTCACCCAGGTTGACAAAGTAATAACGCTGCTCGATCATCGCGCTCGTCATCTGGTTGCGCTCAATCGCCACCGACTGCGGGTCGCGCATGTATTTATCGGCCAACCGCCGGATTTCGGCGGGCATGGTCGCAGAGAAGAGGGCCGTCTGACGCAGGATCGGGGTTTCGGCCAGAATGGTTTCGATATCTTCAATAAAACCCATCGAGAGCATCTCGTCGGCTTCATCCAGAACAACCGTGCGCACGTTGTGCAGGTCGAGCACATTCTTGCGCATCAAATCCATCAAACGGCCGGGTGTGCCGACGACCACATCCACGCCGCGGCGCAGTTGGGTGATCTGTGGCATATACGCCGCGCCGCCATAGACGGCCAGCACGCGCACGTTGTGGAACTGTCCATAGTCGCGGATGAATTCAGAAACCTGCAAGGCCAGTTCGCGCGTGGGCGCAATCACCAGGCTTTGGATGTGTTTTTGGTTAGGCTCTAAATTGTGTAAAAGGGGGAGCGCAAAAGCGGCGGTCTTGCCAGTTCCGGTTTGGGCCTGGCCGATTACATCGGCCCCGCTCAACATGACCGGAATCAGGGCGGCCTGAATCGGGGTCGGCGTGGCGTAACCACGCTCGGTGACTGCCCGCACCAGTTCGGGGTGCAGGTTAAGGTCAGTAAATTCGGTTGTCATCAAAACTCCATTTTGGCCGCGCGGATGCGTGCCACGCGGCGATAAATTTCGATTGTTTTGACGACTCCGTAACCCTGTCCCTTTGCCGCAAACCGTAGCGAATTCCTTGCGGAAATCCTACACTGGCAACAAAAAAGCCCGCCGGGTTTCTGACGGGCAATGCTTCGAAGCGATCAAAACAAATCCCAGAAACGTTCACGCTCACACGAGCGCGCGCAAGAGTATATCACAAATTTGCCAGGCGCAGGAAAAGCTGATAATTTTTCCTGCAAAAAACAGCTGAATTGTAAAATTGTTAACCAATCAGCGTTTTTCACCAGACTCCTTTCATAAATCATCCCTGCGCCGCGAACGGGTCCGCAGCAAACTACAGGCGAATACTGGCAGGTTTAAAATATTGGACGCGGGTTTGCGGATTTTCGCGGAGATTTTTTTCAACTTCTCCGTTTTGTCCGTAAACTCCGCGTCCAAGAAAATATGCAGCGGCGCTTTGGCCGTCAAGGCTTATGCCCGCGGCTTCAAGGTAAAGGTCTCGTTCGAAGCAAATAATCCGCTCAGGCCTTCACTTTCGAGGGCCATCACCCGGCTTGGGGCAAAGTAGTCGAAATCGAAATTGACCTCGTCCCCGGCCTTTTTACCAGGGATCGGCATCAGGCGCGCGGTCAGCGGTTTGTTGAGGCGCAAGGCCAGGGCCGAGATATCCAGCAGCAGGGCCGAAATCTGCTCGGCGGTCACATCGCCCGGCAGCGGAATCGTATCCAGGCCGGTTCCGCAGACGGCTGAGTACATCAACAGGTCTTTGACCGTCAAAACACCTTCGGCGGCGCGTTTGGCAAAGGTCGCATCTTCAAGAGCCGGCATCATCAGGCCATTGAACCCGGCCCGCTGGTATTCGGCGCGATCCATGGCCTCGGTGATGAAAGCCGCCGCCGCCAGTGAACCGTGCAGCCCGACCCGCGCAACGCCCAGACGTTCAAAGGCTGTCCCGAGCGAACGTGCTTCTTCAGGGAAAGGCGCCAGAGAGAAATCCATCCCCCCAAACTTGATCGAAAATTGGTACTTAAGCACATTGGCGACATTCGTCAGGCGCGTCCCGTGCTGGCTCATGGCAGTCGACAGCATTTTGCGGGCCTCTTCGAGATTCCTGGCGTTTTCAAAGGCTTCCACGGCCAAATCTGCTGATTCAAGCGCCAGCGCAAAAGAAGTCCCTTCGCCTTCGTGATAGGCCGCCGGGAAGAATGGCCCACCCGGCAGGACGTTGGCAATCGTCGTGAAGCGCAGGTTGGCAAAACCATCCGGCTTCAGGTCGCGGTTGCGCAGGATGACTTCGGCGCAGGCCCGGATGGCCGGCAGCGAAATCCCCTTTTTGGCGGTCGCAATTTCCCCGGCAAAAAAGATGTTTTCTGAAAGCATGAGCGCATCTGGAATTAATTCGTAACTTTCGAAAACTTCCGGCATGGCCGGACCAAGCGCGGCGTAGTCGATTCCGTGGGCCTTGATGCTTGCCGAGAGTTTCTGAACCATACGCACCGTCAGGCCGATCAGCGGCTCGCTCAGAATAATTGGGAAAGGCACGCTCGCCACGCGCGTGGTCTGCACCTCGTAGTCTTCGGCTTCGTAAGCCTTTTTGGCTTCGGACAGGAAACGCCCGGCCTCCTGCATTTTCTCTTCATTGATCGGCCAGCCAGGGTTAAAAAAATAAGTAATTGAACGAATTTTCATGAGCATGCTCCGGGATGGATTTCTATTGGTTCCTGCGGCTTACAGTAATCCAACTGTCATCATATTGAAGTGATGTCAATACATCAGCTTTGTTCAGTTGGGGTAGTTTTCTGATTTTTACTAAAAGGCAATCATCGGGAACAACCTCGATTATTGTAAATTGGGAGCCATGCGGTTGCCAGGTAAAACGATGAAATTTTGTAACCCTGTCAAGACCTTCCAAATTGCCTTTTACGTTCTGCTGCCAGACAAATTGGTCTGGCGGGTATAGCACTGTCTCGAACTCAAACACAGCCAATTCCGTCAAATCCCCAGATTTCATCAAAACGACTGTTCGCAAGTGAGAGAACTTTGCACGTAAGGAATCCACCCTGCCATTCCAAATATTCAAGACTTGGTTACCAATAATCTGTGGATCTACATCAAAATTCTTCTGGTCATACGAATAGGTTGGAGAATTCCGCCCTGCTATTAGCCTGACCGTTTTTTGGGTGTCGGGCCGAGCTGCCTTGATAGATTTGGCACTCCAGGCGCAATTGCGAAGGACGATATCATCAAGCCCCACATTGGATGGTTGCCAGGTTGCGTTGATACAAGTTGCAAAAATCTGTTCCCATTCTGCCCCCGCAATATCTGGGGTGCTTTTTGTTGCCAGGGTATAAACAATTTCTTTGCCAAGATTAATACCAAAATCGGGCAGAAATTGGTTTAGCAGGTAAGGCGGCTTGATTTTTTCAACAGTGCGCAGGCGCGGAGACTTATCATCCATGATTTGCCTTTCTTTCCATCAATCTTAATTGCTCAAAATCCGGAATTTGGTATAACAGCGGGATTGCCTCACCCTTAACTCTGGCCAAAAAATCATCGAAATGTATGAGTACATTTTCAAACCAAGCATAAGTCACTTCGCCATTGTTTGAACTGGCTGTTTTGAGTAACTCTCCCATAAAATGTAAAAACAACTTATTGTTTGTGGAATTCAAGCTGTCATCAGGCAAAGATAGCGAGGCTCGTTCCAAAATATCTATCGGTTCCAAAGATAAAACATCAAAAGCAACCGAACGCTTCTGACAAATCAAGACCAAATCCATATCGAGTGATTGTTTGTTGCGGATATGAGGGTTGACCTTATACTCGCTCATCACCGGAAAGGTATCGACCACACGAAAACCGCTTTTCATAATTGCCTGCAAAACTGTCCACCACGCACGCCATTTAGTATGGTGAAAAGTGAAAATTAACTTACCCTCGCTCTTAAGCGTTCGGCCACTTTCCTTGAAAACGGATAAGAGCAGGTTTTGGTACTCTGCCTCGCCTTTTCCCATGCCCTCATTGACGATGGCTTCATCATCAGTGGGTACATGTTCAGCTTCAAAATACTGATGATCGATCAGAGCAGATAGCCAAACGTAGAAGAAGTTCGATAATTCGGAATAGTGGATACTGTCAAAGTAAGGAGGATCGGTAATGATAAAGTCAACCGATTGATCAGGAACATCCCGTAGGAATGATGAATCTCCGCATAGTAGTAAAGCGGCGCGTGGTGTTTCTAGAAGTTTGGCAAAAGAGGAAACAAAGGTCGCTTCAATCTTCTCGTCTCTTGCGTGAATTGTTTGCACCGCATTGGTCGAATCCTTAAATTTATCAAAAGGCGCAGCGCAATACTTTTTCGCTTGCAGATAGCGACGATAACAGTTTGCGAATGTGCCTGCACCTTCATTGCCAACACCCCAAACCGAATTTTCAACCGGAGTGGTGGTCAGAGGCAGCGCATGGTAATTAAACAGGTGATGCAATTTTCGGTGTGGGTAATTATACGGCGTCATCATGTTGTTGTATTCCAATGAGTTTGAAAACACCGTAATTAGCGCATTTCGATATTCTTCTTCTGGAATAGACCAAATTCCATCAAACAAATGATTAAAGGCAATCAGTTGGCGAGCGGTAAAAATTTCATAATAATATTCGTAATTATGTAACCTCCAACGAACAGAAGAAGCGCCTTCCAGTATCTTTTGACGTGGGTAAACGTAAGTATCCCGATTCTTTTCAAAAGCACTTTGTAAAGATTCCTGTTTCCCCAGATCTGTAATATCAGGAGCCTTATATAATCTTTCCTTGCATTTTTTGCACCAGTATTCAATAGCAACTAATTTTTGATTTAACTTTTTGCCTTTTCTCATGACATCCACCAATTGAATATGCTCTTTTTGACAGTGAGCACATGAGAAATAGCCTTGGTCATACGAACCTTTTTGCGGATAAAAACTTGTGCCGCATAAATGACAGCAACAAGTTTCATCGCCATTCCACTCATTAAGAGCAAAACATGATGGACAAAAAACTGTGGCGGGGTTGTCAGATGATACCGGCTTATTACGGCTACGTCCTTCGTTTAACAAAGTGCGTTTATATAGATATACGTCTTTTTTACAATATGGGCATTCGACCGAGCGCACCCAAAAAGAATATAAACTATCGCTTTCGCTGCCACATTGGACGCAATCGGTCTTGTATAACTGCTTTATTTTTTCACCCGCTGTTTTTTCGAGTTGGCGATAATATATGTCCAGTTTTTCCAAATCAATGGGCTTAAGGGTTTCCCGCACAATCCAATATGAGACCGGGTTTAAGTCGCAGCCGATTACTTTTGCACCCAACCTGTTTGCTTCAATCAGGGTTGTCCCACCTCCCATGAACGGGTCAAGAATCACGATATTTTCCAACGAATGGCTCTGGTAATAAATACTTTCCGGTGATAGCGAGCCATCATCACTTTTTACAAACAAATCTTTGCTCTGGTTTTGGGTTGCCAGGACAATGGAACGAAATAACGCGCCAGGACGACGTGCCCACCACTTATGTAGAGAATAGACCGGGCGGTAATATTGCCGTTTTCCGGTCTCGTCCTGAGCGAGTTGGCTGATTAGATTATCTGTTTTACCTGTAATGAATTTTTCCATTTTCCCTGATAACTTTCTCGTCGCTATTTGTTTTCACTTCTCTGGCGCACCACTTCGAACATCAGCACCGACCCGGCGACTGCCGCATTGAGCGATTCCATGCCGCCCGGCATCGGGACGACGACGTTTTGGGCCGCCAGAGCGCGCGCTTGGGGGCTGGCCCCTTCGGCTTCACTGCCAACGATCAGGGCCAGGGCGGGTTTGAAATCGACCTGCCAGCAGGCGACAGCGTTCTCAGTTTCAGCCAAGTATACAGGAGTTTTGCTCAAGCGGGCCCGGATTTCTGTCCAATTGGCGCGCAGGATCGGCAGGCGGAAGTGCGCACCCATCCCAGCCCGCACCACTTTGGGCGCAAATGGATCGCTTGTTTCGGGGGGAATCAGAACCAGCCCGACCCCGGCCGCCTGGGCGCTGCGCAGGAGCGTGCCCAGGTTGCCCGGGTCGCGGATCTGGTCAAGGATCAGGGTAAAGGTTGGGCTGGCCGGCCCGGGCAGGCTGGAGAGTTCCAGGACTGCCAAAATGCCCTGGCTGGTTTCGGTTTCACTGACCGCGTTAAACAGTCTGGCCTCAACCGATTCGACTTCGACCCCGCTCCGGGCCAGCGTTTCGACGATTTGCGCGGGACGCTCGGCGAGTCCCTGGGCGTAGAGCGCAAAGCGGATCGGCCAGCCGGCGGCCAGGGCTTCTTCAACCAGGCGGGCGCCTTCAGCCAGGAAGGCGCCCGCTTCGCGGCGATCTTTGGGCCGGCCCGCCAGCGCGCGCACAAGTTTGAGTTTGGGGTTTTGGGCAGAAGTAATCATGGTTGGTGGATATATTTTTGCGCCCTGATGCGAGAATTTTAATTTGAAAAAACCTCGTCCCATTTCGCCAGAAAAACGTCGAGGGTGGCCTGGTCGAAGAGCACCAGGCGCACCTGTTTGAGCGGGGAATCGGCCTGGGATGCGAAAAAGGCTTCAATGGTCGAGAAAATGATCTGCGCGGCGAGTTCCTTCGGGAAGCCGAAAATCCCGGTCGAGATGGCGGGCAGGCTCAGGCTGGCGAGTTCCAGGTTCGAGGCAGCGATTAACGCGCCTCGCACGGCGTCCGTCAGTTTGGCGTTTTCGTTCCCTGCGCCCCAAATCGGCCCAACCGCATGGATGACGTAACGGCAGGGCAGCTGGCCCGCGCCGGTGACGGCTGGTTCGCCGTGGCTGACAGGCCCATGTTCGCGCAGCCATTGGTTGCTTTCGCGCTGAATTTCTGGCCCGCCGCGCCGCGAGAGAATGCCGGCCACTCCGCCGCCGTGCTGGAGGCCAGAATTGGCGGCGTTGACGATGGCATCAACCCTTTCGGCGCTGATGTCACCCTGGACGAGCTGCAGGAGATGCCCGCTGAAATTACGTTCGCGCAAAACGGTATTCATGGGTCTATTGTACGCCAAAAACGGGGCGCAATCCCCGGCCCTCGCAAATGGAACCCAAATTTAACGGATTTTTGGCTTTTCACAGATAAAATTGGCTCTGTCAAAAATAGCAGAATCTGTGTTCATCTGCGTTCCCTTATGTTATCCTCTTCAAAATTTTGCCCGCGGAGCCAGCCATGCCCAAACGAGAAGTTTACCTGCTTTCGCCGAAAGCGCTTTCGCCCGAAACCATCGCCGTCGCCTTTGCCAGGACCTCGCGCGCGCCCGAATCCTTCCGCGAAATTGCCGCCGAACTGACCGACGAAAAAAGTGCCCAATTTCACGAGAAATGGGTGGTCGGCTACGGCCATGCCTCGGTTGCTGAACATGCAGTTTTGCATATCGCGCTCGAAAATGTTTCACGAATTGCCATCGAAGCCATCGAATCGAACCGGCTGGCCTCCTACACCGAGAAATCGACCCGTTACCAGAAATGGAGCGCGGGCGATTTCAGCATCCCGCCCGAACTCGAAAACCATCCCCTCAAAGAGGAATTTAGGGCCACTGTCCAGATGCTTTTCGATGTCTACGCCCGCTCACTTGCGCCGGTCAAAGCCCTCGTGACCGCCAATGCTGCCCGCCGCGAAAACGAGAGCGACGAGGCCTACGACCGGCGCATCCGCTCGCAATATGTCGATGCCTGCCGCTTTTTGCTGCCCGCCGCCGCCAACGCCAACGTCGGCATGACCGCCAACGGACGCGTGATTGAGAACACCCTCCGCAAAATGCTTTCCCATCCGCTGGCCGAAGTCCGTCAGATTGGCGAGGAAATCAAGCGCGAAGCCAAAAGCGAAATCCCGACCCTGGTTAAATACGCCGAGGCCGCGCCCTACCTGGTTGAGAGCGTGCGCGCTCTATCCGCCCAGGCCTGGCCCGCCGCGCAGGCTGCCGATTTCTGCCATTTGGTGGATTATGATGAAAAAGGCGAGGAGCGCGTCCTGGCGGCGGCTTTGTACCGCTTTAGCGGCATTCCCTACGCCCAGGCTTTGGATTCAGTCCGCAGCGCCCCGCAGCCTGTCCGCCGTCAGTGGGCAGAATCCCTGCTGGGGCGTTTAACCCGCTTCGACATTCCCCTGCGCGAGTTGGAATACGCCACCTTTACCTTCGATCTGCTGATGGATCAGGGCGCTTACGCGGAATTTAAACGTCACCGGATGATGACCCAAACCCCACAGCGCCTGACCTGCGCGCTGGGCTACGCCACCCCGCGCCGGATCGCCGAGGCCGGTTTCGAGGCCGAATACCGGGCCGCAATGGACGCGGCTGCGGCCACTTACCGCAAACTGGCAGATTTCAACCCGGATGTGGCCCAATACGTTGTGCCAAACGGCTACAACCGGCGCGTCCTGGCCCAATTCAACCTGCGGACAGCGTATCACTTCTGCCAGCTGCGCTCGGCAGCCAATGCCCACTTCTCGATCAGAAAAATCGCCCAGCGCCTGGCCGACGAGGTGCGCCGGGTTTATCCGCTTTTGGGCGAGTTTATGTTCACGTGCGCGGACGAGTCCTGGCGGGAGGTGGAGGAGGGCTATTTTGTTTAGTTGGCCCGCTCCCGCTGTTTAATCTCGGCCAATCCGCGCCAGACGATGATCCCAATCGAAACGACAAAATAAGCCGAAAGAATCGCGGCCAGGGCCAGGTAGCCAAAGCGCGGCGCCAGCCAAAAGATGAGACCCAGCTCAACCAGCCCGACCAGAAACGAGACAAGGACCGGGAAAGACGGTTTGCCAAGCGCCAACAGGAGCGGACGATTCCACTGGAAGATGCTGGCAAAACCGTAGCCGACCAGCAAAATCAGCAGGACCGGGTAAGCCGGGGCCGCTTCAGGGCCATACAAAAGCGGCAAAAGCAACCAGCCGCTCAGCATTAATCCGCCGCCAACCGCCAGGACGACCGTCCCGGTAATCAGGCTGACCCGCCGCAAAAGCTGGCGGGTCTTTTGCCAGGCTTTTGCGGCAATTGTTTGGGTGATTTCGGCGTAAGTCGGCCAGATGAACGGATCGAGCGGCAGCAAAACCAGGTTAATCAGCGACAGGGCCAGCTTAAAATAGCCGACTTCGGTCACGCTTAAGAGGGCCGCCAGGTAGAGCGGAATATTGTCGCGCGTGAAAAGGTTGACGGTCCCGTTCAGGTTGGTGTTAATCATGAAAGACAACATGCCGCGTTTTTCGGGCAGGCTGGCCAGGGGCGCTTTCCACCAATCCGGGCCGAGGGTTTTGTGCAGCTCGCGCAGGGCTAAAAAGGCCAGCCCCAGCCCGTTGATGGTTTTGCCCACCACAAAGGCCAGGACGATTTCGAAAAGTCCGCCGCGGGTCAGGTAGGCCAGTCCGATCAAGGCGGCCGTGACGAGGGCCTGGATCATGTTAACGCGCGCAATCCAGTTGAAGCGGCGCAGGGTTTGCAGAACGCCGGTCGAACTTTCAGCGGCGATATTGGTTAATAAAATGATGCCGTAAAGCGCAAAGAGCGGCGCAAGCTGAATATCTTTGGCAAGATTGAGAGCCGCCCAGGGAGTCAATGCCAGCAGGATGGTGAAGGCCAGGATTGAAGTCGCCGCTTCGGTCAGCAGGGCGGCTTTGGCCGTCACCGCCGCCTGCGATTTTTTCCCCTCCGCCAGGGCCGCGCCCATGCGCTGAACAACCACTTCGCTCATCCGAAAGGTCAGGAAGCGGTTGATGTTGGATGCAAAGGTGATAACTGTCGCTGCCAGTCCCCAGTCTGTGACCCCGATCAGCCGCACGGCCAAAATGCCCTGGGCGAACCCCAACAGCGCGGCAACGGCGTTGGCGCTCAAGAGATGTCCGCTGTTTTTGACGACCCGGCGTAAAAGCGGGTCGCTTTGCCAGATGTCTTTCAATTTTGAGAAAATGGACATGGGGAAAATGGTAATTGGTGGCTGGTAAATAGTAATTGACGTATTCCGATTTAAAATTACCAATCACCAATTACAAATTACGGGGTAAGAACATCTTTGGCCCACTCGCGTTCGGCCAGATACCATTCAACCAGTTTTTCAGTGCCGCGCCGCATATCGTACTCCGGCGACCAGCCGAGCAGTTCACGCGCTTTGGAGACATCGGCCCAATTGGTGAGCATGTCTGCCGGGTTGGGCGGGCCATGCTCGACAATCGCTTTTTTGGCGGTGATGTCTTCGATCAGCGTCACCAGGCCATTGATCGTGATGACTTCGTGCCCGCCGAGGTTGATGATTTCGTAGCCGAGCGGTTTGAGGGCAGCGATAATTCCGCGGGCAATGTCGTCGATGTAGGTGAAGCCGCGCGATTGCTGGCCGTCGCCGTTAATCCGCACCGGGCGGCCTTCCAGAATCCACTGTACGAAGCGGAAGAGAGCCAGGTCGGGCCGTCCGGCGGGGCCGTAGACGGTGAAAAAGCGCAGGACGGTGGTGTCGATTCCGTAGAGGTGATGGTAGGCGTGCGCAAGCACCTCCGCGCCCTTTTTGCTGGCGGCGTAGGGTTGCAGCACTTCGCTGCTCGAAGCGGATTCAGGCGTCGGGTAGGGCGGGTTGGCCCCGTAAATGCTGGAGGTGGAGGCCAGAATAAATTTACAGTTTGGGCTGCGGCGGCAAATTTCGAGCATGTTCAACGTCCCGCTCACGTTGGATTCGAGAAAAATCCAGGGGTCTTCGACGCTGTAACGCACCCCGGCCCGGGCCGCCAGGTTGATAACGCCATCGAATGGACGCAGGTTTAAAGTTGAATGTTGGATGATGCTCCGTTCGCCAATATCGCCGCGGACGAAGGTAAAGCCGGGGGTGGCTTCCAGTTTGCGCAGGCGGTATTCTTTCATGCGCGGGTCGTAGGCCTCGTTCAGATTGTCGATTCCGGTGACGGTATGCCCGCCCGCGAGCAGGATTTCAGAAGTTCTTGCGCCGATAAATCCGGCTGCGCCGGTGATGAGGTAATTTGACATGTTTTTCCCGTATCAGGTGTCAGGTGTGGGGTTTCAGGGTTTGCCTGACACCTGACACATAAAACATCCCGCACACTATAACCGCACGACTTTTGGATTCTCTTTGCCGAGCTTGCCGAGCGCGTTGCGGCTGTCGAAGATGAACTGGGCCGCCGCAAGGATGGCTTTGTAATCGTAGGCTTTGTGATTGGTGATGATCAGGACGGCATCCGCAGCCCGCACCGCTGGAATTAACTCAGCATCGCTGATGCTTTCCATCTGGCGGCCGTCATGAGTGCGGAAGCTGGGGATGTAGGGATCGTGGTACTGCACCTGGGCGCCCTTCTTTTCGAGCAGGGCGATCACGTCGAGGGAGGGGGATTCGCGCACGTCGTCGATGTCTGGTTTGTAGGCCACGCCCAGGACGAGTACCTTGCTGCCGTTTAAGGGCTTGGCACGGTCGTTGAGCGCATCCAAAACCCGGCTGACGACATAGCGCGGCATATTGGTATTGATTTCAGAGGCCAGTTCGATGAATTTGGCGGTGTAGTTTAGCTCGCGCATCTTCCACGAGAGATAGAGCGGGTCGATCGGGATGCAATGCCCGCCCAGGCCGGGGCCGGGGGTAAATTTCATGAAACCGAAGGGCTTGCTGGCCGCCGCATCAATCACTTCCCAAACGTCTACCCCCAGGCGTTCGCACATCATCGCCAGCTCGTTGACCAGTCCGATATTGATCATGCGGAAGGTGTTTTCGAGCAATTTCGCCATTTCGGCGGCTTCGGCGCTGGAAACCGGCACAACCGTTTCTAGTGCGCCGCTGTACCAGGCGGTTGCCACTTCGGCGCACTCGGCGGTCATGCCGCCCATGACTTTGGGCGTGTTATAGGTCGTCCAGTCTTGGCGGCCCGGGTCAACCCGTTCGGGCGAGAAGCAGACGAAGATGTCCTCGCCGACCACCAGCCCCGATTTCTCGGTCAGCATTGGCACCATCAGTTCGCGGGTTGTGCCGGGATAAGTGGTCGACTCAAGCACGATCACCATGCCCTTATGGACGTATTTCGCCAGCTCTTCGGTGGCAGAAACGATGTAAGACATATCCGGGTCGCCGGTTTTGCGGAGCGGGGTCGGCACACAGATGCTGACGGCGTCCACTTCAGCCAGGGCGGCGAAATCAACGCTCATCTCCAGCTTGCCCGCCTGATGCAAGCGCACAACCGCTTCAGAGGCAACATCCTGAATGTATGAAATGCCTTTTTTGAAGGTATCCACTTTGCGTTGGTCGGGGTCAATCCCGATGACGGTAAATCCTTTTTCGGCAAATACCACCGCCAGCGGCATTCCGACATAGCCCATGCCCAGGATACCGACCCGGGCCGTTTTATCTTGCAGTTTTTTGATAAGATCCGTTTTCGTGCTCATTTTTCTCCTGGCTGGATTTCCCCATGCCTTGGATGGTGATGTCAATAAAATAAAAATCTGGGTTACTCGCCCGAATTTTCGCCAAATAAGATAATCATAAAGTGCTGGTTTAAGAATTGCGGATTTTCGTCCATGTGACGGGCTGGCGCGATTTGGCCGATGGTGTATCCGCCCGCAATCGGCAGTTCCGGCCCGAGCATTTCGTGAATCGCTTGTATTTCTGCGCCAGGTTTTGCCTGAAGCAGCATTTGCCAGGCGATATCAATCAGCACTAAGGCGAAAACGGGCTTGGCCCCGTCCAGGCCGATCAGGGCCTGTTTGACGGCATTTTTCACCGCAGCAATACAATCTGCGGAGCTGCCAACCATCAAGTAAGCGTCCGAACCGTCCCGCAGGGCGGCATTCATCCGAAAACTGCCATCGGCCTCGACCCGCAAGGGCGAACGGATGAGCATTTTCTGATCGTTGAGTTGTTCAAAGCCGAGCGGGTAGAGGCGGCTTGTGTAGTTAAGCGGCGGCAAAGCCCATTCACGCGAGGCGTATCCGAACAAACTGGCGTAGGCATCCGCGGCGGGGCGGCTATCGAGCGTCCGCAGCCAGAAACCGCGCGAACGAGTAACCCGGAAGTGGTTGCCGATCGGACTCCATCCGTGGCCGTAGCCGACCCCAAATTTGTACTCGCCGCGCAGGAAGGCGCTGGCCATGCCGCCATTTCCGCTTTGGACCCCGGCAAACTGGTAACTGATATTGCTCTGAGCATCGCCCGCCGCCAAACCGCCAAAAATGGGCAGGCTGGCTGGGAGTGCCTGGCAAAATTCTTCTGCGTTACCGTTTAATCCATCCGCAAAGGCCAGCACGCCTTTCACCGGGCGTTGTTCGTAGCCGATCAATTGTTGCAGGCGGGTGGCCGTATCTGAGCTGGCCTGGGAATAGGCTGCGAACCAGTGGGTTTCGGCTTGCAGCTCGTCGCCGCCGAGCAGGGCCACGACCACGGTATTGGTGTGGTAGCCAAAGTGAGTTAGCGCGGCTGGGCTGCTGAAACCGAGAATTGGGATGTTTGAAAGCAGGCTGGTTGCGCCGCTCAAGATCATTTGGGCATCAAAGCGATACGGGCTGATAATAATTGCCAGGGCTGGTGAATTATTCCCCATTTGATTAAGGGCGTGGTGGGCGGCTTGCAGGCTGGCTTCGCGCGCATCCAGGGATTGGGCGTGTCCGACAGAAGCGACAAAGGTCATGGGGTGCTCTCCTAGTTCTCAGCCAGCGGCATGGTAAGATGGAAAGTTGTTCCAGCCCCAACTTCGCTCTCAAACCAGATTTTACCGCCCTGCATTTCAACGAGATTCTTGGTAATGTTCAAGCCCAGCCCGGTGCCTGTCGCCTGGCTTTTCGATATTTCTGTGCGGAAATACTGCTGGAAAATTTTCGCCTGGTCTTCAGCAGAAATGCCAATGCCCGTATCCTTGACCCAAAAATGAACAACCTGATTGTCCTCGCCGGCGTCAGAGGTTTGCGAAGATTTCTCAGCCCCAACGATGATATTGCCAGCGTTGGGGGTATATTTTGTGGCATTGCTGACCAGGTTGACAACAATTTGAATCATACGGTTGCGGTCTGCCCAAACCGCAGGCAGGCTTTCGGGTACATTGATGTCGATTGTCTGTTCTTTTTCTTCAATTTGGCGGCGGGTTGAGCGCACAGCTTCTTCCACAATTTCGGGAATTGAGGTAGGTTTGAATTCGATCTTTAAAATACCCGCTTCAATTTTGTTCAAATCGCTCAGGTCTGAAACGATGGTGTTCATGCGGTCGACATTGCTGCGGACGGTCGACAAAAACTTGGACTGCATGTCGGTAATTGGGCCGGCCATGCCGCCAGTCACCAGTTCTGTGTAGCCTTTGATCGATGCCATCGGGTTTTTAAGCTCGTGGGCCACGAACGAGACAAACTGGCTCTTGGCCTTGTTGGCCGAATCAATTTGGGCATAAAGCTGGGCGTTGGCAATTGCAATTGCCGCGTGGTCTGCCAGACGGCTCAGAAAATCGAGGGCATCCTGCTGAAAGCGCTCGGCAGAATTACTTTCCAGCAGGAAAAGCCCAATCACGCGCACTTCCCGCCGAATGGGAATCACCATCTGGCTGCGGGCGCCTTTTAAGAAAGTACCCATCTTGCTGGGGTTGTCCATCACAATTCGGCGCGGCTGGGCGCTGGCAATTGCTTCGTTAATGGCCGGGTGCTCCAGTGGAATCCGGGAGGCGCTATACGGCTCAAGCTCTGTCAAATACCCGCTGTGGGCCATGATTTCGATGCCTTGTTCCTGCACAAAGCCGATAAAACCGGCTTCGGCATTCGACTGGCGCATGGCCCAATCGAGCGTGATCCGCATGGCGCGATCCAATTCGAGGCTGGCATTCAGCTCACGGTCGATGCGCTGCATGACCGAGAGTTCTTCAACACGGGCCGTCAATTCTTGATCCGTCAGGGTGTAGAGACGCGCATTCTCAATGGCGACGGCTGCCTGTCCGGCGAAGGCGGAGAGCAGGTTTTGGTCCTCCGCCGCAAAGGGCAGCCCGTCGCGCTTGTTGATAATTTCAATAACCCCAATGATGCGATCCTTGACTTCCATCGGGACGATCAGGATGGCTTTGGTAACGAATCCGGTCTGTTTGTCGGTATCTGCGTTCCAGGTTTGGGTTGCCTGGACATCGTTGACGATAACCGGTTTGCGGCTATCTACTGATTCGCCGACAAAACCCGTCCCTGGCGGCAGGCGCTGTCCAACCAGGTTCGAGGCAACCGGGCCGACCGTTACCTGAAAGATCAACTCGTCGGTTTGTTCATCGACGAGAAATAAACTTCCGGCCTCGCTATTCAAAATGTTGACGGCGCTTTCAAGGATATTTTTCAGCAGCGGTTGCAGTTCAAGGGTCGAGGTCAGCTGGCGGGTAATAATATTCAGGGTAGATAATTGCTGGGCGCGGCGTTCTGTTTCTTGAATTAAGCGCGATTTAACAATCGCCCCGGCTGCCTGGTCGGCAATTGCTTGCAACAATTCCATTTGGGTGGCGGTGTAAATTGCATCTGGGTCACGCGTGGCGACGCATAATGCGCCCAGCGTTTCAGAACCGGTGTTAAGCGGCACACCCAGCCAGGCATGCAAGCCTTTTTGCTGGGGCGTAATTGCCAGAATCTGGCACTGGCTCATAAAGTCTTGGGTCAGGATGGCGCGCCGCGAATTGATGATCTCCTGCCCCAAGTCACTTTTGGGGAGCAGCGGTACATTTTCTCGGGCCGGGATGCGATCATCATCTTCCAGATAAAAAGCATAATAGGTGTTTTTCGTGTTGGAATTGTACAAAATCAGGCTTAAATCTGAAACCGTGAGGATCTGGGATGTTTGGGCGTAAATCAGCTCCAAAATATCGTCGAAGTTTAAGGTGATGTTGATGCCCTGCGAGATACGGGCAAGCACGTTCATTTCGTGGACACGGCGTTCCATGCTGCTCAGGGCCTGGGCGCGCTCCAGGGCGACCGTCGCCTGGCTGGAGAGGGCTTCGAGAAAAGTAACATCCGTGCTGTCGTAGGCTTCGCCCGATAAACGCTCTCCAATCGCAATCCAGCCAATTAACCGTTCTTTGCCGGGCATCGGGACGATTAGCTGAACACCGAGCAAAAGCAGGCGCGCGCGTTCTCCCTGAATGCTGGCAGGCATCCGTTCTGGCTCAAAGAACAAGGGCAGTTTTTCTTTGCGCAAAACCTGGATTAATGGGCTGTTGCTTGAAAAGCGAATCTCGCTTGAAGGTTTGCCCGTTTCATCGGGGGCAGTCACATATTGGTCGTTTGCCAGGTCGTAAACAAAGATGTGAAGCTGGCTGGGCAGCAGGCTGACGGCAATCTGGTCGCGCAGGATGGCCAAAACCTGTTGCAAATCGACAGCGGCGGTCAGGTTGCGGGTATAGGTTTTGATCCGTTGCTGATGGGCGCGTTCGCCGCGGAAGAAAATCGAATCGATCACCTCTTGCAGGCGCGCCCGCACCGGATTAAGCAGCAATGCAGAAACAAAGACTGCCAGGGCAATCACGAGCGGGTTATTGAAAGCCGCGCCGAACACCAAAGACGCGCCCACTGCCAGGGCCAGATAGCCCAGAATAGCCAGGAGGGAAAGTAACGCATATAACACCGCGCGCCCAATGATGTAGTCGGTGCGCACCAGGCGATAGCGCAAGATGGTATAGCCGGTTGTGATGGGAAAAATAATGACTGGCAGAAACAACAAGGTTGAAAAGTCAGTGACCACAAAAGCTGCAATCAGCAAATAAACGGTCACGGGGCCAAAAGCAAAAACTGAACCGATCAACACGGTGCGCGCCTGCTGGCGAACCACTGGCGACGCCCCCGCTATCAGGCGATAAAACATAATCCCCAAGTAGATCAGAAAGCTAACCCCTGTAAACAGGTATAAATATTGCCATGCCGTAATATATGCGTAGGGGGCCTGCATGTCCCAGAGGGTGGTAAAAGAATAAACGCCCAACCCTGCCGCAAGCGCATATCCAACCCAGCGCCAAGTGGGGTAGCGCA